>CAZSMR010000006.1:0-34295 GCA_964608185.1 uncultured Porticoccus sp.
ATATAAAAAAATGAGGCATAATGGAGAGTTAAGATCAATATATAGGATATGCATGGATATAATCTTTTTATACCTCTTTCTGGGTGTAATAGCAGGGGTAATTAGTGGCCTGTTTGGAATCGGTGGCGGGATAATTATCGTTCCAATACTCATCTTCACTTTTTCATCACAAGTTTTCCCTACAGAAATATTGACCCATATGGCAATAGGTACATCATTAGCTACAATTATAATTACTTCTATGAGCTCTATTTTCGCACATCACAAACGTGGACTAGTAGCTTGGCCCATAGTTCTTTGGTTTTCACCAGGGATATGTTTGGGTGCAATTTTGGGAGCAAGTTTTGCTATTAGTATCACAGGAATACTTTTACAACTCTTTTTTGGTATATTTCTTTGTTTTATTGGTGTCCTTATGACAAAGCCTACTAATCCGTCTTTAATTATCAATATGCCAGGATCTTTTGGTAAAACAATAGCGGGCTCTGTAATTGGTTTTTTTTCCAGCATATTTGGGATTGGGGGCGGGTCATTATCAGTACCTTATTTTTCTTGGACACAGATACCTATTAAGAATGCTATTGCTACGTCAGCTGCCTGCGGACTACCTATTGCTGTTAGTGGAGCTATAGTTTATGCAATTCAGGGACTAAATGTATATGGATTACCAAAATATACAGTTGGTTTTGTATATCTTCCCGCTTTTTTTGGCATCATCATTACAAGTATAGTTTTTGCAAAAGTGGGGGCAAAATTAGCATATCAGCTTCCTTCTAAAGCTTTGAAAATGTATTTCTCTTTTTTACTACTGGCTATTGGGATATATTTTATATGGAAAAATATCCTATTTATTTTGATGGATTAAAATGGAAGATCTATTAATTATTTTAAGTGATGGAATGTTTCACTCCGGGGAAGATATTGGTAAAAAACTTGATATCTCAAGAGCAGCTGTCTGGAAAAAAATAAGAAAAATTAAAACTTTAGGACTTTCACTAGAATCAAAAAAAGGTCAAGGTTACCGAATAATTGGTGGTCTAGATCTCCTAAAGAAAGAAGATATTTACGATAATTTATCCTCTGTTGTTAAACCCCTTGTATCTAACTTAGAAGTTTTGTCGACGACCACTTCTACAAATACTCTCGCTAGAAAAAATGCTGAAAAATTTGATTCTTCGGGTAGTATAATTTTATCAGAAGCCCAGACAGATGGGCGTGGTCGAAGAGGTAAATCTTGGGTTAGTCCATATGGTTGCAATCTTTATCTATCAATTGTTTGGGGTTTTTCAGGTGGCATTCAAGAAATAGAGGGCCTTAGTTTAGCTGTTGCTTGTTCTGTGCTCAAAGGGCTAAAAAAGTGTGGTGCTGATAATATAGAGCTCAAGTGGCCTAATGACTTAATACACAAAAAGAAAAAAATTGGCGGTATTCTTTTAGAGATAGTTGGTGATCCATCTGGATACTGCCAAGTAATTATTGGTGTTGGTATCAATGTAAATATGCCAAAAATTTACTCTGGATATATTGATAGAGAATGGACAAATACTAAAAAATTATTAAATCCAGGGGTTAGTAGGAATAAATTAGCTTCTATGATTATAGAACAGCTCTTATTGTTGCTTTTTGACTATAAAAAATCCAAATTTTCGAGTTATAGGGATCAATGGCTTATGTATGATAATTCTATAGGAAAGAAGGTGGAGCTGATAATGATGAATAATACCGTTGAGGGGATTGTACGCGGAATAGATTTAAGCGGTGGGCTTATTCTTGAGGTAGATGGAATAGAAAAAATCTTTAGTGGTGGAGAAATTAGTCTGCGAGAGTGTGAATGAGAGTAGAGATTGATGCAGGTAATTCTAGAATTAAGTGGAGAATTTGCTTAGGCCAAATAGTTGAGTCTCGTGGTGTTTTTGCTAATAAAGATATTGAGATATTTCTAGAGGTATTAGATCAGATTCCATCAATTGAAAAGATATATATTGCTTCCGTATCTCCTTTGGATATTCTTAATAAAATAGCTCAATATTGTTCTAAGAGGTTGTGTTTACTAATTGAAGCCAAAACTGAAAAAATTACTGCTGGTGTTACTTGTGGTTACAATGATCCATCTATTTTAGGCATTGATCGATGGCTAGGAATTGTAGCTGCATACAATCGTTTTAGGTCGCCATGCATAATTATTGATGCAGGAACCATCCTAACAATTGATACTGTAAACGGCGATGGAAAACATTTAGGAGGATATATTTTACCTGGAAGAGAAATGTCGCGAGAGATAATGAATACTGGTACCGAGAAAATTCAGCTAAATATTAATGACGATCAAGATATAACAAATTTTTCTCCAGGAAAGTCAACTGGAGAGTGTATCAGAAAAGGGGAAATTCTGATGATTAAATCACTAATAGAATTTATTGTAAGAAATTCTGATGAGAAAAATGAAACACAAATAATAGCAACTGGAGGTAATGCCCAAAATATCGTTAGTATTTTGGGCAACCACGTTCATTTTGACCCAGAACTGATTTTAGATGGTCTAAAATTTTTAGACTTATAAAAAATTGTATATTTCATAAAGTTGACTTAAAAACGATCACATGGGCTTTTTATCCTCTTTCATACCCATTTCTGTGTAAAAAACACTAAAAAAACGTTTTATCACATATAATCTGTTGATTATAACCTCAACATTCACTAAAATCGCGACCCCTATTTTGTATATAGGATTTGGGCTGGCGTAGCTCAGTTGGTAGAGCAGCTGACTTGTAATCAGCCGGTCGGGGGTTCGACTCCTCTCGCCAGCTCCAAAATTTCTTAGCTAAAACTAAGATTTTGGAAAATTTACTAGGGTGTGTATTGGATGTGGATAATTTTTTATCTTTTACGCAGGGGTTCCCGAGCGGTCAAAGGGATCAGACTGTAACTCTGACGCGAAAGCTTCGGTGGTTCGAATCCACCCCCCTGCACCAAATTTTTATATTTGGTACTATTGTTGTTTAACAATAACTTAAGTACCTTGTGAACATACGGATTGTATTATCAATGATCACATGGGTAGGTTGCATTTGTAACAAAAAATAGATTTGGCTCCACTAGAAAATGAATTCTATGGAGTGGTGGTTATAGGCGGGTATGGTTCAATGGTAGAACCTCAGCCTTCCAAGCTGATGGTGCGGGTTCGATTCCCGCTACCCGCTCCAGATTCTACCGAGAGCGACAGTTAGTGCTCATATAGCTCAGTCGGTAGAGCACTTCCTTGGTAAGGAAGAGGTCACCGGTTCAAATCCGGTTATGAGCTCCAGTATTTAGTGAAATACGGTATACCGTATATTTTTAATATTAACTATGTGATGTGTAAGTATTGATTGAGGAGTGTTTGTCATGGCAAAAGAAAAATTCGAGCGTAATAAGACCCATGTTAATGTGGGTACGATTGGTCATGTAGATCATGGTAAAACTACATTAACAGCAGCACTTACAAGAGTTTGTGCAGAAGCATATGGGGGAGAGTCAGTTGCATTTGATGGTATTGATAATGCACCAGAAGAGCGAGAAAGAGGCATTACTATCGCTACTTCTCACGTAGAATACGACACACCTAATCGTCACTATGCTCATGTTGATTGTCCCGGGCATGCTGATTATGTAAAAAACATGATTACTGGTGCAGCCCAAATGGATGGAGCAATACTAGTTTGTGGTTCGACTGATGGTCCTATGCCTCAAACGCGTGAGCATATTCTACTTGCACGACAAGTTGGTGTTCCGTACGTCGTCGTTTTCTTGAATAAAGCAGATCTCCTTGCTGCCGATTGTGGTGGAGTTGGTTCTGATGAATACAACGAGATGATTGAATTAGTAGAAATGGAACTTCGTGAGTTACTTGACGCTTATGAGTTTCCTGGAGATGACACCCCAATTATTTGTGGTTCTGCATTAATGGCTCTTGAAGGAAAAGATGATAATGAGTTAGGAACTACAGCTGTAAGAACTTTGGTAGAAACGTTAGATTCTTACATCCCAGATCCTGTTCGCGATATTGATAAGCCATTTTTGTTGCCTATTGAAGATGTATTCTCTATTGAGGGCCGCGGTACAGTAGTTACTGGTCGTGTTGAGCGTGGAGTTGTCAAGGTTGGCGAAGAAATTGAAATCATTGGTATTAAAGACACGACTAAAACTACTTGTACGGGCGTAGAAATGTTCCGTAAGTTGCTTGATGAGGGCCGTGCTGGTGAAAATGTTGGCGTTCTTCTTCGTGGTACTAAGCGAGAAGAAATTGAGCGTGGCCAAATTCTAGCAAAACCAGGATCGGTTAAGCCACATACTAAGTTTGAAGCAGAAGTTTACGTCTTATCAAAAGATGAGGGTGGTCGGCATACTCCTTTTTTCAAGGGTTATCGTCCCCAATTTTACTTTAGAACTACAGATGTAACCGGAGCTTGTGAGTTACCTGATGGCGTTGAGATGGTAATGCCTGGTGATAACATCAAAATGGTAGTTACGTTAATTCATCCGATCGCTATGGAAGATGGCCTACGTTTTGCGATACGAGAAGGTGGTCGCACAGTAGGTGCTGGTGTTGTAGCTAAGATTATTGAGTAGCTTTAAAGAACTGTGTTATGCGAAATCGAGACTGTTGGGTCTCGATTTTCTGGTTATTCTGTTTCTAGGTTTATGCGATAGGCCAGTAGTTCAATTGGTAGAGCGTCGGTCTCCAAAACCGAATGTTGGGGGTTCGAGTCCCTCCTGGCCTGCCAATAAAATTTTTTAACATGGTCTTTAGAAAGACGAACAAAGTAAGTAAGAGCACAATTAAATATGAATGCGACTACGGAAGAAAAGCACTACAAGCTAGATGGCCTAAAGTGGTCAGTCGTTGTTTTTTTTACAGGTGCAGCCGTTTATGGCAACTACTATTTCTCTGAAGAGTCATTACTTTACAGAGCATTAGCATGGCTCATAGTCGCTACTACTGTAGTTTTTATTAGCTCGAAGACACAAAAAGGCTCTAGTTTAATAACATTAATGTATGGAGCATATAACGAAGCACTCAGAGTGGTTTGGCCTACAAGACAAGAAAGAAATCAAACTACATTAATGGTTGTTGTCTTTGTATTAATTATGTCTATGATTTTATGGGGCTTAGATACTTTTTTTGGTTGGATTGCTTCCATGGTCATAGGTTAAGGGGATTACATGCGCTGGTATGTTGTACATGCTTACTCAGGATATGAAAAGAAAGTTGCTGCAGCGTTGCAAGATAGGATTGTCCTTAATGGAATGGAAAAAATATTTGGAGATATTCTTGTTCCTACCGAAGAGGTAGTAGAGCTCAAAGGAGGCTTAAAACGTAAAAGTGAGCGTAAATTTTTTCCTGGGTACGTACTTGTTCAGATGGAACTAAATGATGATTCTTGGCATCTTGTAAAAGAAACTCCAAGGGTTCTTGGCTTTATAGGAGGAAAGGCAGATATGCCTGCTCCGATTACAGATAAAGAAGCGGATGCGATTCTGCAAAGAGTTCAGGATTCAGAGGATAAACCCAGACCTAAAACTGTTTTTGAGGCGGGTGAAGTAGTACGAGTTATTGATGGCCCATTCAATGATTTCAATGGGGTCGTTGAAGAAGTTAACTACGAAAAAAGTAGAGTACGCGTATCGGTTTCAATATTTGGGCGAAATACACCTGTTGAGCTTGAATTTGTTCAAGTAGAAAAAGTTTAATAATTTTTATTGCTTAAGTCTGTATTGGACTCAAGCCGGGAAGCCTAAGACGAGTTTTTGTAAAGACTCTGAGGCGTTAAACCCATTTTGGAGAAGTTAAATGGCAAAAAGAGTAGATTCGTATGTAAAGCTGCAAGTACCTGCAGGCAAGGCTAATCCAAGTCCACCCGTCGGACCTGCACTAGGTCAAAAAGGTGTTAATATAATGGAATTCTGTAAAGCATTTAATGCACAGACCCAAGACATAGAGTCTGGTTCTCCAGTACCTGTTGTCATTAGCGTGTATGCTGATAAAAGCTTTACTTTTATTACAAAAACGTCTCCTGCATCATACCTATTAAAGAAGGCTGCAGGTATTGATAGTGGAAGTGGTACCCCCAACACAGTAAAGGTTGGTAAGGTTACTCGAGCACAATGTGAAGAAATTGTAAAAATAAAAGATGCTGATCTAACTGCTTCTGATATGGACGCAGCTGTTAGAACCATTGCAGGTTCTGCTCGATCTATCGGTATTGATGTGGAGGGTGTGTAAATGAAAAAGCCTTCTAAGCGTATACGTGCAATTCGTGAAAAAGTTCAAATCGGTAAACAATACCCAATCAATGCAGCAGTTGCTTTGCTGAAAGAAGTTTCTTCTGTTAAATTTACTGAGGTGGTTGATGTTGCAGTTAATCTGGGTATTGATCCCAAAAAATCAGAGCAAGCAGTAAGAGGAGCAACAACACTTCCCCATGGCACAGGAAAGAATGTCAGAGTAGCAGTTTTTGCTCAAGGTGATGCAGCAGAAGCAGCTAAGAAAGCTGGTGCCGACTTGGTCGGAATGGAAGATTTAGCAGCAGATATTAAAGCAGGAAATATGAATTTTGATGTCGTTATTGCTGAACCTGCAGCTATGAGAGTAGTTGGCCTACTAGGACAAGTTCTGGGTCCACGAGGACTAATGCCAAATCCTAAAACTGGAACTGTAACACCTGATGTGACAACAGCCGTAAAAAATGCCAAGGCTGGTCAAGTCAGATATCGTATAGACAAAAATGGTATAATTCATGGCGCGATTGGAAGTCTGGATTTTGACGCTTTATCTTTAAAAGAAAATCTTGAAGCCCTGATATTAGACCTCAAGAAGGCAAAGCCAGCATCAGCAAAGGGTATTTTTCTAAGCAAAGTTACTCTTTCAACAACCATGGGTCCTGGACTAATAATTGATCAAACCTCGTTGGAGGTTTAAGACGAATAAGATCTCTTTAATATGAGATCAACTTACTTTAGGGTCCAAGCATTTGCTTTGGCCGTTAAAGACCGTAGGAGCCTTACTTAAGGCTTAATGTAATTTTCAGCTTTTTGTAGCTGATATTTTCCTACGCAAACGGTGTAACCCGATCCAGTATTTTTATTGCTGGATTTTATCGCCGAAATTGCATCAAGATTTTTAGTTGATGCTTAATCAATTGATAGACCATGTTTTTGGTCGATCAATTAAATCCAGGAGAAGGTCTCGTGGCATTAAATCTCGAAAGTAAAAAAGCGATTGTTGATGAAGTGAGCGCTACTGCTTCAAATGCTTTGTCATTAGTCGTTGCTGATGCTCGTGGTGTTAATGTGACTGATATGACAAGTCTTCGTGAAAAGGCGCGAGAACAAAATATCGATATTCGTGTCATTCGTAATACACTCGCGAAGCGTGCGTTTCAAGGTACAGATTTTGAGTGCGTAACCGAAGTATTGGCTGGTCCGTCACTGTTTGGTTTCTCTATGGAGGATCCCGGCGCTGCTGCTCGCTTGTTTAAAGAGTTTGCGAAAGCAAATGATAAATTTGAAGTTAAGGCTCTTTCAGTCAGCGGTCAATTGCTGGATAAGGGGCAAATCGATGTTTTAGCTAAGCTACCAACCTTGCAGCAAGCTCTTGGCCAGTTAGCTTGTGTAACGTTGGCACCAGTAACTAAGTTAGTTCGTACCTTTAATGAGGTGCCGACTAAAGTAACTCGTGTTGTAGGGGCTGTTCGTGATCAAAAGCAGGAAGCTGCATAAGTCACAGAATAGTTTATATAAATTTATTTAATTAGGAGATAGATGATGGCTCTTTCCAAAGATGATATTTTAGAAGCAATTGCCACAATGAGTGTAATGGAAGTCGTTGAGCTTGTAGCTGCAATGGAAGAAAAATTTGGAGTATCTGCACAGGCTGCTGTAGTTGCAGCTGCCCCTGCAGCTGGTGGTGATGCTGACGATGCACCAGAGGCTAAAGATGCCTTTGATGTAATGCTAACAGCAATTGGCGAGAAGAAAGTGAATGTCATTAAGGCCGTTCGTGCCATAACTGGTTTAGGCTTAAAAGAAGCTAAAGACCTTGTAGATGGTGCTCCTTCAGTCATTAAGGAGGGTGCTCCTACAGCTGAGGCCGAAGAGGCTAAAAAGAAGCTTGAAGAAGCTGGCGCTACTAGCGAGCTCAAATAAGCTTGCACTACTTTATGTCTGATAACTAGTTAAGACTTTGGTTGGGGAAAATATCCCCGGCCATTAAGCACTTCTGGCGTATAGACAGTTAGTATTAACGCGAACATCCTTTTTTGTACATGGTTCATAGTTTTAGGCGCTGCATAATTTGTGAAGCCCAAATTCTAAGAAACCGAGATGGGGAACATGATGGCTTACTCGTATACTGAGAAAAAACGTATTCGCAAGGATTTTGGAAAGCTTCCACAGGTCATGGATCTGCCTTACTTACTTGCAATTCAAATGGATTCCTATCGAAATTTTACACAAATAGGTGTTCCAACCGAGGATAGACTAGAGTCCGGTTTGCACGCAGCCTTCAAGTCCGTATTCCCAATTGTTAGTTATTCAGGGAACGCGGGACTTGAGTATGTGGATTATAAATTAGGAAAACCAGTTTTCGACGAAGAAGAATGTAAGCTGAGAAGTGTAACCTACGGCTGTGCTTTAAGAGTTCGTGTACGTTTAATGATATATGACAAAGATTCTTCATATAAGACAATTAAAGATATTAAAGAACAAGAGGTCTATATGGGAGAAATCCCGTTAATGACCAGTAACGGCACCTTTATCATCAATGGAACAGAGAGAGTAGTGGTGTCACAATTACACCGTTCCCCAGGCGTTTTCTTTGATCATGACAAAGGAAAGACTCACTCATCAGGCAAGCTATTATATTCTGCTCGGATTATTCCCTACCGTGGTTCATGGCTTGATTTTGAGTTTGATCCAAAAGATTTAGTTTTTGTGCGCATTGATCGCCGCCGAAAATTACCAGCAACTATGCTACTTCGCGCTCTCGGATTTACTGCTGAGGAAATGTTGGCTGAGTTTTTTGAGACTAATACTTTTAACTTGCTTGAAGATGGTACCTATACGCTTGATCTAGAGCCGTCCAGACTGCGTGGTGACATCGCTACATTTGATATCTTGGATAAAAAGGGAAAAGTGATTGTTGCAGATGGACGTCGTATCACAGCAAGACATGTTAAAGAATTAGAAAAACAAAAAATTACGAAATTGGCTATTCCAGCAGACTACCTACATAGAAGACCTCTTGCTAAAGATATCGTTAATCCAGATACAGGTGAGATATTGTTTGAGTGTAATACAGAAATTAACGACGAAATTTTAGAACAACTACGTGAAGCAGGGCTTTCTTCTATTGAGTCAATTTATACAAATGATCTTGATAGAGGATCCTTTATCTCGGATACATTAAGATCAGACAGCACCCATACCTCGATGGAGGCGCTAGTAGAAATTTACCGGATGATGCGTCCAGGAGAGCCGCCTACAAAAGAATCAGCTGAAAATTTGTTTAATAATTTGTTTTTTAGTCAAGATAGATATGACTTATCAGCTGTCGGCCGTATGAAATTCAATCGTCGTCTTGGTCATCAAGAAGAAACTGGTGAAGGAATATTAAGTAAAGAAGATATTGTTGGAGTCCTAAAGGTATTAATTGGCATTCGCGATGGAAAAGGAATTGTAGATGATATCGATCATCTTGGTAATCGAAGAATTCGATCTGTGGGTGAAATGGCTGAAAATCAATTTCGTATTGGCTTAGTAAGAGTTGAACGTGCAGTCAAAGAGCGTCTCTCTGTTGCTGAAGCAGATGGCTTGATGCCTCAGGATCTAGTGAATGCTAAACCTGTTGCTGCAGCTATGAAGGAATTCTTTGGGTCAAGCCAGCTCTCCCAGTTTATGGATCAAAATAACCCTTTATCAGAAGTGACCCATAAGCGTCGTATTTCAGCGCTCGGGCCAGGCGGACTTACCCGAGAGCGTGCTGGCTTTGAAGTGCGTGATGTTCATCCTACGCACTATGGAAGAGTATGTCCTATTGAGACTCCAGAGGGTCCAAATATTGGTCTCATCAACTCTTTAGCTGCATATGCAAGAACAAATGATTATGGATTTTTAGAAACGCCTTATCGAAGAGTTACAGATGGAAAAGTTACAGACGACATAGAATATATGTCAGCTATTAACGAAGCTGATTTCATTATTGCCCAAGCTTCAGCATCTGTAGATAAAAAAGGCTTTTTGTCCGAGGATCTTGTTAGTGTGCGTTATCAAGGAGAATTTAGCCTTAAGGCACCTAATGAAATTCATTATATGGATGTTTCGCCTCAACAAGTCGTATCTGTTGCCGCAGCACTAATTCCATTTTTGGAGCATGATGACGCGAACCGAGCGTTGATGGGTTCAAATATGCAGCGACAAGCAGTCCCTACATTAAGAGCAGAAAAGCCATTAGTAGGCACAGGGTTTGAGCGTTTTGTAGCTGGTGATTCAGGGGTTTGCGTTGTCGCAAAAAGAGGCGGTGCAATTGAAAGTGTCGATGCTAGTAGAATCGTCGTGCGCGTTAATAGTTCAGAAGTTGAAACAGGTGATGCTGGTGTTGATATTTATAATTTAACAAAATATACAAGATCTAATCAGAATACATGTATCAATCAGAGACCGATAGTTCAACTTGGAGATACTATATCTCAAGGAGATATCCTTGCGGATGGCCCTTCTATTGATATGGGTGAGTTAGCCTTAGGGCAAAATATGCGTATCGCCTTCATGCCTTGGAATGGATATAATTTTGAAGATTCGATAATGATATCTGAGCGAGTTGTTCAAGAGGATCGTTTTACAACGATTCATATCCAAGAGCTTACAGCTACTGCTCGTGACACTAAGTTAGGTTCAGAGGACATAACTGCCGATATACCTAATGTTGGTGACGCTGCCCTTTCTAGGCTAGATGAGTCTGGTATTGTATTTATTGGGGCTGAAGTGGCTGCTGGCGATATTCTTGTAGGCAAGGTGACACCAAAGGGTGAAACACAACTTACTCCAGAAGAAAAACTTCTCAGAGCAATATTTGGCGAAAAAGCTTCTGATGTCAAGGATACGTCTCTGAGAGTTCCTTCTGGAACTAAAGGTACGGTTATTGACGTCCAAGTGTTTACTCGTGAGGGATTAGAAAAAGATCAGCGATCAATGGAAATTGAAGAAACAGCGCTCACTCAATTCAGGTTAGATCTGGATGATGAGTATCGCATCATGGAGAATGCAACGTTCGAAAGATTAATTGTTTCATTGTCGGGAAGCGAAGCACTCAAAGCTCCTGGACTTAAAAAAGGTGAGAAAATTTCATCTGAAAATACCTCTAATTACACCAGCACAGAATGGTTTAGTGTCCGTATGTCTGATGAAGTTCTGAATGAGCAAGTTGAGCGCGCCGAAGAGCTACTTAACGAACGTCGAGTTATCCTTGATGAACGATTTGATGACAAGAAAAATAAGCTTCAAAGCGGCGATGATTTAGCTCCTGGAGTTTTAAAAACCGTTAAAGTTTATCTTGCCGTTAAACGTCGAGTTCAGCCAGGGGATAAGATGGCTGGTCGTCATGGTAACAAAGGGGTAATTTCAGTAATTATGCCAGTTGAGGATATGCCTCATGATGAACATGGTGTACCAGTGGATGTTGTATTAAATCCTTTAGGTGTTCCCTCGCGTATGAACGTGGGTCAGGTTTTGGAAACACATATGGGGCTTGCAGCAAAAACACTTGGTGAAAAAATTGATAGAATGATCAAAGAACAAGTGAAAGTTGCTGAAGTTCGTAAATTCTTACAAGAGGTCTATGACGTAGGTGTAGGAACTCAAAAAGTCGAACTTGATAAACTAACAAGTGAAGAGTTTGATGGCCTTACAAAAAATCTTCGAGCTGGAGTACCAATCGCCACGCCCGTATTTGACGGTGCAAATGAACATGAAATAAAACAGTTATTAGCACTCGCAGATCTTCCTGAAAGTGGCCAGATGGAATTATATGACGGCAGAACAGGTGATATGTTTGAACGTCCAGTTACAGTTGGATATATGTATATGTTAAAACTTAACCACTTAGTTGATGACAAAATGCATGCTCGATCTACGGGATCTTATAGTCTCGTAACTCAGCAACCTTTGGGTGGTAAAGCTCAGTTTGGAGGCCAGCGATTCGGTGAAATGGAAGTGTGGGCTTTAGAAGCATATGGAGCAGCTTACACTTTACAGGAGATGCTCACAGTTAAATCTGATGATGTGAATGGTCGTACTAAGATGTATAAAAATATTGTAGATGGAGATCATCGCATGGAGCCCGGAATGCCCGAGTCTTTCAATGTGTTGGTAAAAGAAGTGCGCTCATTAGGTATAAATATTGAGCTAGAGCAAGAAAAATAATTGTATTTAAAAAATACAGTAAAATATAAGTTGGGGGCGGTCCATTTGCCCGCTATTCAAATATAGCACCCATTCTGGAGAAAGGCGTTGAAAGACTTACTAAATCTGCTCAAATCACAAGATCAAATAGGCGAATTCGATGCAATTCGTATTGGCTTAGCGTCACCGGATATGATTCGATCATGGTCTTATGGTGAGGTAAAAAAACCGGAAACGATTAATTATCGAACCTTCAAGCCTGAACGTGAGGGTTTATTTTGTGCCAAAATATTTGGTCCAGTTAAGGACTATGAATGTCTTTGTGGTAAATATAAGCGAATGAAGCATCGCGGTATAGTCTGCGAAAAATGTGGGGTAGAGGTTACTTTAGCCAAAGTCCGTCGAGATAGGATGGCTCATATTGAGCTCGCTTGCCCTGTTGCGCATATATGGTTTCTCAAGTCCTTGCCGTCACGTATTGGATTAATGTTAAATATGACGCTTCGAGAAATAGAGAGAGTGTTATATTTTGAATCGTTTATTGTTACTGATCCTGGTATGACAACACTTGAGCTAGGTCAATTATTAACTGATGACGAATACTTTCAAGCTATGGAAGAATTCGGTGATGACTTTCAGGCCACAATGGGAGCTGAAGGTATCCAAAGTCTAATGAAAGATCTTGATATGAATCAAGAAATAGCAATTATACGTGAAGAAATACCAGCTACTCGTTCAGAGACAAAAATTAAGAAACTATCTAAACGCTTAAAGTTGTTGGAAGCCTTCCTTGGCTCTGGAAATAAACCTGAGTGGATGATTCTAGAGGCACTACCAGTGCTACCGCCAGATTTAAGACCTCTAGTGCCTCTTGATGGTGGTCGTTTTGCTACATCCGATCTTAACGATTTATATCGTCGAGTAATTAACCGCAATAATCGGTTGAAGCGCTTATTGGAATTAAATGCACCGGATATAATTGTAAGAAACGAAAAGCGCATGTTGCAAGAATCAGTAGATGCTCTTCTCGATAACGGACGCCGTGGTCGAGCTATAACAGGATCAAACAAGCGTCCTCTGAAGTCGCTTGCGGACATGATTAAAGGAAAGCAGGGTCGCTTTCGTCAGAATCTGCTAGGTAAGCGTGTAGATTATTCTGGACGTTCTGTAATTGTCGTAGGACCAACGCTTCGGCTGCACCAGTGTGGTTTGCCGAAACGAATGGCTTTAGAGTTATTTAAGCCATTCATTTTCTCAAAACTCGAACTTCGAGGCTTGGCTACTACAATAAAAGCCGCCAAAAAAATGGTTGAGCGTGAAGAGCTTGTAGTTTGGGACATTCTTGATGAAGTGATTCGTGAACACCCAGTGTTATTAAACCGAGCTCCTACACTCCATAGGCTTGGTATTCAGGCGTTTGAACCAGTTCTCATTGAGGGCAAAGCTATACAGTTACACCCATTAGTGTGTGCTGCATACAATGCTGATTTTGATGGAGACCAAATGGCAGTTCACGTTCCGCTTACTCTAGAGGCTCAGCTTGAGTCGCGCGCGCTGATGATGTCAACTAATAATATTTTATCTCCTGCAAGCGGAGAACCAATTATTGTTCCTTCTCAAGATGTAGTTTTAGGCTTGTATTGGATGACTCGTGAGAGAGTTAATGCTCTTGGAGAAGGTCGTATTTTTGCGGATCTTAAAGAAGTCTCTCTGGCTTATTATGGAAAACAAGTACATCTTCAAGCTCGAATAAAGGTGCGTATTAACGAGGTAATCTTTAATGATACAGGAGATGCTGAATCAAAAAGATATATTGTAGATACAACCGTAGGTCGTGCACTCTTGTGGGATGTTGTTCCAGATGGTTTGAGTTACGGAATGGTCAACCAACCAATGACTAAAAAAGCGATTTCAAAAATTATAAACCGTTGCTATCGTGACGTTGGATTAAAAGCAACCGTAATTTTTGCTGACCAGCTTATGTATACAGGGTTTGATTTTTCTACAAAATCTGGGGCATCTATTGGGGTCAATGATTTTACAATCCCTACTTCTAAGGAAAAAATAATTGCGCAGTCTGAAGAGGAAGTTAAGGAAATTGAAAGTCAATTTTCTTCTGGTCTTGTTACACAGGGTGAAAAATACAACAAAGTAGTCGATATCTGGTCTAGAGCTAACGATTTAGTTGCAAAGGCTATGATGGAGGTTATTAGTACGGAAGAAGTTACTAACAAAGATGGTGAAACTGAGACCCAAGATTCTTTCAACTCGGTATTTATTATGGCCGATTCTGGTGCTAGGGGCTCACCCGCACAGATTAGGCAGCTTGCAGGAATGAGGGGCCTAATGGCGCGTCCAGACGGCTCTATTATTGAAACACCAATTACCGCCAACTTCCGAGAAGGTTTAAATGTGTTGCAATACTTTATATCAACACATGGCGCACGTAAGGGTTTAGCAGATACCGCACTCAAGACGGCTAACTCAGGTTATTTAACGCGTCGCTTGGTGGATGTCTCTCAAGATTTAGTAGTCGTTGAAGAAGATTGTGGCACTGCAGAAGGCTTGCTCATGACCCCAGTCATAGAGGGGGGAGATATCATCGAATCTTTGGGCGACCGAATTCTTGGACGTGTTGTGGCAGTTGATGTCACCAAGCCCGGTGCGAGAAAAGTTGTACTGAAAGCAGGCCATATGATCGATGAAAAATGTGTAGAGCAAATCGAATTACTTGGTATAGATGAGCTAAAAGTCCGCTCTCCGATAACATGCGAAACCCGTCATGGCATTTGTACGCAATGCTATGGGCGAGATCTAGCAAGAGGGCATAGAATCAATCTTGGTGAAGCTGTCGGTGTCGTTGCTGCGCAGTCCATTGGTGAGCCAGGAACTCAGCTTACTATGAGAACATTTCATATTGGTGGAGCAGCTTCACGTGCAACTGCTGCAGATAGTATCCAAGTAAAAATGGGCGGAAAAATTCGCTTTATCAATATCAAGGTAGTAGAGCGGGAGAATGGAGAGCTCGTTGCTATTTCTCGATCTGGTGGACTTGCACTTACTGATGAAAATGGACGTGAGCGTGAGCGCTACAAACTACCTTATGGTGCTGTGATTAGTGTTAAGGAGGGATCTATTGTAGCCGCTGGTGATATCGTATCAACTTGGGATCCTCACACCCACCCAATCATAACAGAAGTTGCTGGTCAGGTTGCCTTTTCTGGTATGGAAGAGGGGCTAAGTATTCGTACTCAAACAGATGAGATGACAGGACTTTCTAGTATTGCAGTGATTGATCCAAACGAGCGTCCTTCAGCAGGTAAAGATATTAAGCCGATGGTTACACTACTAGATGACGAAGGGAAGGAGCTAACTTTTGCTAACTCAACTGTCCCTGCCCATTATATGTTGCCATCTAATGCTATCCTTAGTATTCGTGATAATCATCATGTCGGAGCCGGAGATATTGTTGCGCGTATTCCACAGGAGGGATCAAAAACTCGGGATATAACAGGCGGATTACCCCGTGTAGCCGATCTGTTCGAAGCAAGAAAACCAAAAGATCCAGCTATTTTAGCCGAGATTACTGGAACTGTTACATTTGGTAAAGAGACAAAAGGCAAGCGTCGCCTCGTTATTACGCCGCCTAATGGAAAGTTGCTTCCTGATGGAAGCGATCATTATGAGTCATTAATACCTAAGTGGCATCAGTTGGGTGTATTTGAAGGGGAAAACGTCACTAAAGGTGAAGTTATTGCTGATGGCCCTGAGAATTCTCATGATATTTTACGTTTGCAGGGTGTAAACTCTCTGGCAGAATATATTGTGAATGAAATACAAGAGGTCTATCGATTACAGGGAGTTAAGATAAACGACAAACATATTGAAGTAATTTGTCGTCAAATGTTACGAAAAGTTGAGATTACTGATATGGGTGATTCTTCTTTTGTAAAAGGGGAGCAAGTTGAATTTACTCGGATACTGGAAGAAAATGAAAAATTAGCACTTGATAAAAAAACACCTGCTAAGTTCGAGCGCCTTCTTCTTGGTATAACTAAAGCTTCACTTGCAACGGAAAGCTTTATTTCTGCAGCTTCATTTCAAGAGACAACACGCGTACTCACTGAGGCCTCTGTCACAGGAAAAGCAGACCATTTGCGCGGCCTAAAAGAAAATGTAGTAGTTGGGCGCTTGATACCTGCCGGAACTGGTTTGACGTACCATCGTAAGCGACGTGAGGCAAAAGAAAAGGAAGCAGAAACGGCTATTACTGCAGTTGATATTGAAGCAGCATTAAGTGAAGCATTAAGCACAAATGAAAGTGCGTGATAGAAAGAGGTGAAGACTACTTATTTGTCTCAGCTACTCTTGACTACAGGCGTCGGTATCTTTAAAATGCCGCCTCCTAAAACAATGGTCTGTTAAGCAGACTGAATTAAAAATATGGTTTTCAAAAGAAGACCTTGATCTGGAGTTAATTGAATGGCAACGATCAACCAATTGGTTCGTAAGCCGAGGAAAACCAAAGTAATAAAATCTGGCGTTCCTGCATTAGGAGCCTGCCCGCAAAGGAGAGGTGTTTGTACAAGGGTGTATACAACTACCCCAAAAAAGCCAAACTCTGCTTTGCGTAAGGTATGCCGTGTGAGACTAACAAACGGTTTTGAAGTCAGTTCATATATCGGTGGTGAAGGCCATAATCTCCAAGAACACAGTGTCGTTTTGATTCGCGGTGGTCGTGTTAAAGACTTACCTGGTGTTAGGTACCATACCATTAGGGGAGCCCTAGATACTTCAGGTGTAGCTAATCGAACGCAAAGTCGATCAAAATATGGCACTAAGCGCCCTAAAAAATAATAACAGTAAGTAAGGCTGGGTATGTTTTATTTAACTAATCCCAGAAAACCCTGAAAAAAAAGAGTAAGTTATATGCCTAGAAGAAGAGTCGCTGCTAAACGTGAGATATTGCCGGATCCAAAGTTTGGAAATATTGTTTTAGCTAAGTTTATGAATCATGTAATGATTAGTGGAAAAAAGGCTGTTGCGGAGAGCATAGTTTATGGTGCTCTCGATATAGTTGAAGAACGCCTAAAGCAAGATCCTTTAGTTGCTTTTGAGGCGGCATTAGAAAAAATTGCTCCATCTGTCGAGGTCAAGGCACGCCGTGTTGGTGGTGCAACTTATCAGGTACCTGTAGAAGTTAGACCTTCTCGAAGGAACGCCCTAGCAATGCGCTGGATGGTAGATTTCTCTAGAAAAAGAGGAGAAAAATCAATGGTACAACGTTTAGCCGGAGAAATTATTGACGCTCAGCAAGGTAAAGGCGGAGCAGTTAAGAAGCGTGAAGATGTCCATCGAATGGCTGATGCTAACAAAGCATTTTCTCATTTTCGCTTCTGATAATCACATTGAAGGTTTGTGCTAATATCAAAAGGTGGCTGTTTACAGCTGCCTTTTGTGTTTTCTGATGTTAATAAAGCTTAATTAGATGTTTTAATTATCTTGAGTGAGGTTGCGTTGTCTCGAAAAACTCCTATCGTACGTTATCGCAATATTGGTATTTGTGCTCATGTGGATGCAGGAAAAACCACTACTACTGAGAGAGTACTGTTCTATACTGGGGTATCACATAAAATTGGTGAGGTGCATGATGGCGCATCTATTATGGACTGGATGGAGCAAGAACAAGAGAGAGGAATCACAATAACTTCTGCAGCTACTACATGTTTTTGGAAAGGAATGGAGCAGCAGCTAGAAGAACACCATATTAATATTATTGATACTCCAGGACATGTTGATTTCACGATAGAGGTAGAGCGATGCTTAAGAGTTTTAGATGGAGCCATCGTAGTACTTTGTGGGTCTTCTGGTGTTCAGCCACAAACAGAGACTGTTTGGCGGCAGGCTAATAAATACAATGTTCCTCGTCTAATTTTTATTAATAAAATGGATCGTACTGGGGCTGATTTTAAGAAGGTGATAGAACAAATCGAAGCCAGATTAGGAGCTACAGCCGTTCCTATGCAGATGACTATAGGTGCCGAAGAAGGTTTTATTGGTGTGGTAGACTTAATAAAAATGAAGGCGATCTTATGGAATCAAGAGGATCAAGGCGTAACATTTAAATATGAAAAAGTGCCAGATGCTCTTCTCGATGATTGCAATAGTATGCGAGAAAAAATTATTGAGGTAGCAGTTGAAGCAAGTGATGAATTGATGGAAAAATACCTTGAAGGTATAGAGCTTTCAGAATCAGAAATAAAATCTGCTATTAGGCAGAGAACCTTAGAGAACGAAATTTTTCCTGTTTTTGGAGGCTCAGCATTCAAAAACAAGGGTGTTCAGGCAGTTTTAGATGCTGTCCTTGAGTACTTGCCATCTCCACTGGACGTCAAAGCTGTTGAGGATATTGATGGCAAGCAACTATCCTCCGATATTTTTCAGGTAAATGATGATGTGCCGTTTACTGCACTGGCTTTTAAGGTCGCTACAGATCCCTTCGTAGGTACACTAACTTTTTTTCGAGTATATTCTGGAAAACTCAAAAGCGGTGACTCTATATATAACTCTGTAAAAATGAAAAGAGAGCGAATTGGTAGAATGGTACAGATGCATGCCAATAGTCGAGAAGACATAAGTGAAGTTCGCGCAGGTGATATAGCGGCAGCCATTGGGTTGAAGGATGTGACCACAGGAGATACGCTTTGTGAAGAAAAATATAAAATTATCTTAGAGCGAATGGATTTTCCTGAACCAGTAATATCTGTAGCTGTTGAACCAAGGTCTCAGTCTGACCAAGAAAAAATGGGAGTTGCACTAGGAAAGCTTGCACAGGAAGATCCTTCTTTTCGCATTAGTATTGATGAGGAAACAGGACAAACCATTATGTCTGGTATGGGCGAACTGCACTTAGATATCTTAGTAGAACGTATGCGACGAGAGTTTGGTGTTCAGGCCAATATAGGAAAACCTCAAGTCGCTTATCGTGAAGCAATTCGAAGTACTGTAAATGTAGAAGGTAAATTTATTCGTCAATCAGGAGGTCGCGGTCAATACGGCCATGTTTGCATCAAGTTTGAGCCAGCAGACGACCCTGCTGTAGAAGGATTAATTTTTGTTAATGAGATAGCAGGAGGAGCAGTACCTAAAGAATACATACCAGCAATCGAAAAAGGTATCACTGAGCAAATGCAAAATGGTGTATTAGTTGGATATCCGTTGCTTGGATTAAAGGCAACCCTGTTTGATGGATCCTATCATGATGTAGATTCCAATGAGTTAGCCTTCAAGATAGCAGGATCTATGGCGACTAAAAAACTTGCTCAAGATGGTGATGCAGTACTGCTTGAGCCAATAATGACAGTTGAAATAATAACCCCGGAAGCGAATATGGGAGACGTTGTTGGCGATCTTAATAGACGCCGTGGAATCATTCTTGGTATGGATGACGTCGCTATGGGTAAAATTGTAAATGCTGAGGTGCCACTTGGAGAAATGTTTGGCTATGCAACTCATCTTAGGTCGGCAACTCAAGGACGCGCTACGTTTACTATGGAGTTTAACAAGTACTCTGAGGCTGCCCGTAATATTCTTGATCAGGTAATGGCTAAAAGATAAAATTTAGCTAAACTTCAAATAAATAATCGGCCTATGATTTTGCCTCTTGTTCCTTTCTTTCCTTAGTTTCAAGAATCACTTGTTCGGAAACACTGTTAGGGCAGGCTGAATAATGTGAAAATTCCATTGAGAATTGACCGCGCCCAGATGTCATTGTCCGAAGAGTTCCGATATAACCGAACATTTCTGCTAACGGAACGTCTGACTTGACCCGTACGCCTGTAACTCCTTTTTCTTGATCTTTAATCATTCCACGGCGTCTATTAAGATCACCAATAACGTCACCTACATGATTATCAGGACTAAAGACGTCAACCTTCATTATAGGCTCAAGTAACTGTGGTTTTGCTTTCGGCATAGATTGGCGAAATGCACCTTTTGCTGCAATCTCAAATGCTATCGCAGAAGAATCGACCGCATGAAAACCCCCATCATAGAGTTGGATTTCAACGTCTAAGACTGGAAATCCTGCTAGAGGACCCTCTTCCATCATACCTTTAAATCCTTTTTCTATAGCAGGAAAAAATTCTTTAGGTACATTCCCTCCAACTACAGTAGAAGTAAATTGAAATCCAGATCCAACTTCTCCTGGTTTGACGCGATAGTCTATTTTACCGAATTGACCTGAACCACCAGACTGCTTCTTATGCGTATAGCTGTCTTCGATTGCTTGAGTAATGGTTTCTCTATATGCAACTTGTGGCTTACCTACCTCAAGTTCTACTCCATAAGTGCGCTTGAGTATATCTACTTTAATATCTAAATGTAGTTCACCCATACCTTTGAGTATCGTTTCCCCTGAGTCATCGTCTGTTTCGACACAAAAAGTAGGATCTTCTGCAACCATCTTTCCGATAGCTATACCCATTTTTTCTGAGCCACCTTTATCTTTTGGTTTTACAGAAATTGAAATGACTGGTTCTGGAAATATCATAGGCTCAAGAGTGCATTCATGCTTTGGATCACATAAGGTTTGACCTGTTTTGACGCTTTTCAAACCGACAAGAGCAATTATGTCACCAGCTTGCGCTGAGTCTAGTTCTTTGCGGTCATCCGCATGCATTTCAACCATTCGACCAATGCGTTCAGTTTTTCCTGTAAAGGAATTAAGGATAGATGAACCTTTATTTAAAACACCTGAGTAGATACGTATAAATGTTAGAGCGCCAAACCTATCATCCATGATCTTAAATGCAAGTGCCCGGAAGGGTTCTTCTCTAGATACAAGAGCTAACTCACCATTTGGTTCACCCAACTCATCTGTAAGAGGTTGAGGCTCAACGTCAGTAGGGCATGGTAAATAGTCAATCACAGAGTCCAAAACTAATTGAACACCCTTATTTTTGAACGCTGAACCACATACTGTAGGAAAAAAGTCTAGCGCTATAGTTCCCTTACGAATGCAACGCTTCAAGTCTTCAATTGAAACCTCCTCTCCTTCCATGTAAGCCATCATTAAATCATCGTCTTGCTCGACAGCTGTTTCAACTAGCTGCTCTCGATATTTAGCAACAAGCTCAACCATGTCTGCAGGTATCCCTTCAACTTTGAAGTTTTCTGGCTGACCAGAGTCGTCCCATACGTAGGCCTTCTCTGTTAGGATATCAACAACACCAATAAAGTCGTCCTCTTGTCCAATAGGAAGTGTCATCACTAGTGGGTTTGCTCCAAGAACTTTTTTGATTTGTTCGACTACACGAAGGAAATCCGCACCTATCCTATCTAATTTATTAATAAAAATAATTCTTGCAACTTTAGAGTCGTTTGCATACCGCCAATTTGTCTCAGACTGTGGTTCTACGCCGCCCGATCCGCAGAATACACCAACACCTCCATCCAGAACTTTGAGTGAGCGGTAGACTTCAACCGTAAAGTCAACATGACCAGGTGTATCAATGATATTTAAGCGATGATCGTTCCAGAAGCAAGTAGTCGCAGCAGACTGAATTGTTATTCCTCGCTCTTGTTCTTGCGTCATAAAGTCAGTAGTAGCTGCTCCGTCATGAACTTCACCAGTTTTATGTATTTTCCCAGTAAGTTTCAGGATGCGCTCAGTAGTCGTAGTTTTCCCCGCATCAACGTGGGCGAAAATTCCAATATTTCTATAGTTCGATAAATCGGTCATTGTATTACTCTGTGTAAAGTTTGAGTGGACTTAAAAATGCGCGTAATTATACAAGAATTATTTTGGTTTATTGATAAATTTTTGGAAATTAGTTGTAAAAAGTTCAAAAAATAGGCAATTTCAACCATTTTGGCAGTTATTGCGCCTTTAATATTCAAAATCTATCATTATTTTCTTTGTGATGTGCAAAAATAATAACAGATTTTGGTTCAATCATAGTTAATTAGAATTCTTAGTCCAGTCTTAAATTTTAGGAAAAAAGATTGGTTAACGTAAATATTGTGAGAACAAATAAATAAAGGTAGCCGTTATGCTTGACACGGGCAACTCCCAGACTTAAAATCTCGCCTCCATTTTTCAAGGTCCTGACAAACTTGCAGGATCTGTCGGCTCTTTTACAGTAACTAGATAGTTGGAGTTTGGTTCCATGAAGGATCAACGTATTCGTATTCGTCTTAAAGCTTTTGATCACGCATTGATCGATGCTTCGACACAAGAGATTGTTGAAACGGCAAAACGTACTGGCGCTCAAATTCGTGGGCCAATACCATTGCCTACTCGCAAAGAACGCTTCACTATCTTAACTTCTCCGCATGTTAACAAAGATGCGCGAGATCAGTATGAAATTCGCACTCACAAAAGATTATTAGATATAGTTGAGCCAACAGAGAAAACAGTAGATGCCCTAATGAAGTTAGATTTAGCTGCAGGGGTGGAAGTACAGATTAGCTTGGGTTAATCAAGCTATTAACATAATTAAGCCCATGCCCAGCCAACGCTTGGCGGGTGTAACGCTTTGAAATAGGCGGCCATAGCGGGTAAAAGCCCCGTACACTATGAGGTTGTTAAAATGACTATTGGTATCGTCGGCCGTAAAAGCGGTATGACTCGTATTTTCAATGATAAAGGAGCTTCAATCCCAGTAACAGTGGTTGAGGTTGAACCTAATCGCATTACTCAAATTAAAACTGATGAGATAGATGGGTATTCTGCTGTGCAGGTAACTGTTGGATCTCGTCGTTCCTCCCATGTTAGTAAATCTGAGGCTGGACACTTTGCAAAAGCAGGAGTTGAAGCTGGTCGAGGCATTTGGGAGCTTCGTCTTGATGGATCTACTGAAGCTAAAGTTGGAGAAAGTATCGCTGTTGACCAATTTTCTATAGGCCAAAAAGTTGATGTTACTGGAACTTCAAAAGGTAAAGGGTACGCAGGGGTTATAAAACGCTGGAATTTCCAGATGCAAGATGCCACGCACGGCAACTCTTTATCTCACCGTGCTCATGGTTCTACTGGCCAGTGTCAAACTCCTGGCCGAGTGTGGAAAGGCAAAAAAATGTCAGGCCATATGGGTAGTGAACAAGTAACTACGCAGAATTTAGAAATAGTACGCATTGATTCCGAGCGTAATTTGCTTCTTATCAAAGGGGCGGTGCCGGGTGCACCGGGTGGCGATATTATTGTTCGTGTTGCTGAGAAGAGCTGAGGAAACCGTTGATGGAATTAAGTATTTCAAAAACCAAAGGTAAGGCAGAGACAATAGAGGTTTCTGACTTAGCTTTTGGTAAAGAATTTAATCAAGATTTAGTACATCAGACAGTAACTGCTTACTTAGCTGGTGCTCGTCAAGGTACTAGGGCTCAAAAAAACCGTGCTGCAGTCTCCGGCGGGGGAAGAAAACCATGGAATCAAAAAGGTTCTGGTCGTGCTAGGGCTGGTACTATTCGAAGCCCAATATGGCGCTCTGGTGGTGTTACATTTGCCGCTCAACCCCAAGATCATTCACAAAAGCTAAACAGAAAAATGTATCGAGCAGCAATGAGATCTATTTTCTCTGAGTTGGCTCGACAGGATAGACTGATTGTAGTGAAAGATTTTGATCTTAAAGAACCAAAAACTAAGGCTTTAATAAATAAGTTAGGTGACTATAAATTAGAGCAGGATGTTTTGATCGTAACTGAAGAAGTTACCGAAAATCTTTATCTGTCATCTAGGAATTTACATAAAGTCGATGTTAGTGATGCTTTGGGAATTGATCCTGTGAGTTTAATTCGCTTTGAAAAAGTATTAGTAACTGTATCTGCGCTGAAGAAAATTGAGGAGATGCTAGGATGAATCAAACACGCATTTTCAAAATTTTGTTAGGACCTCATTTTACAGAAAAAGCAACTTCTGCAGTCAGTTCTGCAAATCAAGTAGTTTTTAAGGTTGTAGTAAATGCTACGAAACCTGAAATTAAAGCAGCAGTTGAGAAACTTTTTGACGTAAAAGTATTAGGTGTCTCGGTAGCTTTGATGAAAGGCAAGACAAAGCAAACAAAAAATGGGTTAGGGAAGCGTTCTAACTGGAAGAAAGCATATGTTCGTTTAGAGCAGGGTCAAGAAATTGACTTTGCATCTGTAGAGTAAAAGGGAAGTAATTGAAATGCCAGTTATAAAAAGAAAGCCAACGTCCCCAGGCCGCAGACATGTAATTAGTGTCGTAAACCCTGATCTGCACAAAGGTGACCCTTATGCTCCTTTACTTGAAAGCCAATCAAAGTCTGGCGGCCGTAATAATAACGGCAGAATTACTACTCGACATATAGGTGGTGGACATAAAAGACACTATCGTTTAATTGACTTTAAGCGAAATAAGGATGGTATTCCAGCTACAGTCGAACGTTTAGAATATGATCCTAATAGAACCCCATATATAGCGTTACTATGTTATTCCGATGGAGAGCGTCGTTATATAATCGCACCTAAAGATATAGCTGCTGGGGATATAATTGAATCAGGAGAAGCTGTAGCTATTAAAACTGGAAATACTCTACCTCTTGCAAATATCCCTGTTGGAGGGATTGTGCATTGTGTAGAAATGAAGCCAGGTAAGGGCGCTCAAATTGCCCGAAGTGCCGGAACGTCGGCGCAGTTAATAGCGAGAGAAGGACAGTATGCAACCCTTCGATTAAGAAGTGGTGAAATGCGAAAAATTCCTGTAGCTTGCCGCGCTACTATAGGAGAAGTATCAAATAGTGAGCATAGTTTGCGCTCCCTAGGTAAGGCTGGTGCTACTCGTTGGAGAGGTGTTAGACCTACTGTTCGTGGTGTCGTTATGAACCCAGTCGATCATCCGCATGGCGGTGGTGAAGGTCGAACGTCAGGAGGACGTCACCCAGTATCTCCATGGGGACTGCCTACAAAAGGCTATAAAACACGTAAAAATAAGCGCACGGATAATATGATTGTCCGTAGACGTACCAAAAAATAATATAAGAGAATGAGGAAATAATAGTGTCACGCTCTCTAAAAAAAGGACCTTTTCTTGACTTGCATTTGATGAAAAAAGTCGATGAAGCAAGGGAAAAAAACGATAGGCGTCCAATCAAAACTTGGTCTCGTCGCTCAATGGTAAGTCCAGATATGGTTGGTTTAACTATCGCTGTTCATAACGGAAGGCAGCACGTCCCTGTGTTGATCAATGAAGAGATGGTTGGTCACAAGTTGGGTGAATTTGCTCCAACACGAACTTTTCGCGGACATGTTGCGGATAGAAAAATTAAAGTTTAGGAAGTATTTAAGGGGTAAATGACTGTGGAAGTAGCTGCTGTATTGCGCGGTACTAAATTATCGGCTCAAAAAGCTAGACTTGTTGCCGACCAAGTGAGAGGAAAGCCTGTAGAGGTAGCTTTAGATATTCTCACATTTAGTGACAAAAAAGGTGCTGGTATTATTAAAAAAATACTATTGTCTGCAATTGCTAATGCTGAACATAATGAAGGCGCTGATGTAGATGAGCTTTCTGTATCCACAATTCATGTTGATGAAGGCACAACGCTCAAGCGAGTAAGGGCTCGTGCGAAGGGTAGAGCCGATCAAATACTAAAGCGTCATTGCCATATAACTGTAAAAGTTGCTGACGGGGAGACCGTTTAATGGGACAAAAAGTACATCCAAATGGGATTCGTCTGGGTATTGTTAAAAAACATACCTCAGTCTGGTATGCCGGCCAAAAAGATTACGCAGATAAACTTAATTCAGATCTATCTTTGCGAGAATTTCTAAGAAAAGAACTATCTGGTGCATCAGTTAGTCGAATAGATATAGAGCGACCAGCACAAACTGCGCGCATTACTATCCATACAGCTAGACCGGGGATTGTTATAGGAAAAAAAGGAGAAGGTGCTGAGCGCTTACGTAATAAGTTATCCGAAAAAATCGATGTGCCAGTTCACATCAATATAGAAGAAATACGTAAGCCTGATTTAGATGCATTATTGGTCGCACAAAGTGTAGCTCAACAACTAGAGCGTCGTGTCATGTTTCGACGAGCTACCAAAAGAGCAGTTCAAAATGCTATGCGCCAAGGCGCAAAAGGTATAAAAATTCAAGTTGGTGGCCGTCTCGGCGGTGCTGAAATTGCTCGATCAGAATGGATTAGAGAAGGGCGCGTCCCTCTCCATACATTCAGAGCAGATATCGATTATAACACCGCAGAAGCTGCGACCACCTACGGCATAATTGGTGTTAAAGTTTGGATATTTAAAGGCGAAGTATTTGGGGCTGAAGAAGATACGAAGACTCCAACTACAAATCAACCAATAAAATAAGAAATTAAGATAGCGAGTTAAGGGTTAAGCGAGATGTTGCAACCAAAACGTACAAAATTCCGTAAGCAACACACCGGTCGTAACCGAGGTCTTGCTTCCCGTGGAAGCAAAATAAGCTTCGGTGAATTTGGCTTGAAAGCAGTCGGCCGCGGTCGGTTAACTGCACGTCAAATTGAAGCAGCGCGTCGTGCTATGACTAGGCATATCAAGCGCGGCGGTAAAATATGGATTAGGGTTTTCCCTGATAAACCAATAACTAATAAACCCCTTGAAGTTAGAATGGGGAAAGGTAAGGGTAACGTAGAATATTGGGTTGCTCAGATTCAACCAGGCAGGTTACTTTATGAAATGGATGGCGTGTCTGAAGAATTAGCCCGAGAAGCGTTTGCACTAGGAGCCGCTAAATTACCTATTAAAACAACCTTTGTTAAAAGGTCGGTGATGTAATGAAAGTTGATGAACTAAGAAAGAAAACTGTCGATGAGTTAAACCAAGAGCTAGTTAGCCAGCTGGAGCAACAATTTAAATTACGTATGCAGCTAGCAACCTCTCAATTAGGTCAGAACCATCAAATTAAAGATGCACGAAGAAATGTTGCGCGCATTAAAACTATACTTAATGAGAAAGAGAGTAAGTCAAATGACTGAAGTGACTTCTAGATCTAGTACCTTGTCGGGTCGTGTGGTCAGTGACAAGATGGATAAAACAGTGACAGTTCTTATAGAACGTCGCGTGAAGCATGCTTTATACGGGAAGATTCTTAACAAATCCTCTAAAATTCATGCCCATGATGAAAAGAATGAATGTCGTACTGGTGACACTGTAACAATTACGGAAACAAGACCTCTTTCTAAGACAAAGTCTTGGACATTGGTAAAAATTGAAAAACGTAGCGTCGAAATTTAAGTTGTTAGCCAGTAAAACTGGTTAGGAGACATAACATGATACAAACAGAAAGCTATCTAGATGTTGCAGATAATAGTGGTGCACGTCGAGTTATGTGCATAAAAGTCTTAGGTGGGTCTCATAGGCGCTACGCACGAATAGGTGATGTTATAAAAATCACCGTTAAGGAAGCAATTCCTCGTGGTAAAGTTAAAAAAGGCCAGGTTATGAGTGCAGTTGTTGTGAGAACAAGAAAAGGTACACGCCGCTCAGATGGCAGCGTAATAAAATTTGATGATAATGCAGCAGTTTTATTAAATGCCCAATTAGCTCCCATAGGGACAAGGATTTTTGGTCCTGTTACACGTGAGCTACGGAATGAGCGTTTTATGAAAATTATCTCTCTCGCACCTGAAGTGCTCTAGCTACGGAATAGGAAATAATATGTCAAAAATAAAGCGTGATGATGAAATAATCGTCACTGTTGGAAAAGACAAAGGTAAGCGTGGCAAGGTGTTAAAGATTAAACCCGATGGTCGTTTGTTGATCGCTGGTATCAATCTCATTAAGAAGCACCAAAAACCTAATCCACAATTGAACGTGACTGGCGGTATTATAGAAAAAGAAGCTGCTATTCAAGCTTCAAATGTAGCTATTTTTAATCCGACTTCAAAAAAAGCAGATCGAATAGGATTTAAAATTCTTGATGACAATAAAAAAATACGCGTCTTCAAATCTAGTGGCGAAACAGTTGACGCTTAAATTAGACCGGAAAATAACATGGCAAGGCTGAACGAAGTATATAAAAATGAAATCGCTGGAAAGCTGAAAGAAGATCTTAGCTTGGGTAATATCATGGAAGTTCCCAAGATTACAAAGATCACACTCAATATGGGTGTTGGTGAAGCTTTAGGTGATAAAAAAGTATTAGAGCATGCAGTAGCTGAAATGGCTTCAATTGCAGGCCAAAAACCTGTTGTTACACTTGCAAGAAAGTCAATCGCAGGATTCAAGGTCCGTGAAGGTTGGCCTATTGGTTGTAAGGTGACCCTCCGCAGTGAACGTATGTATGATTTTTTGGAAAGATTAATCTCCATTGCCATTCCGCGAATAAGAGATTTTCGAGGATTTAGTGCTAATGCTTTTGATGGACATGGCAACTTTTCTATGGGTATCACTGAGCAGATTATTTTTCCTGAAATAGATTTTGATAAAGTTGATGCAATGCGTGGTATGGATATTACTATTACTACTTCTGCTAGAAATAATGATGAAGGAAGAGCTCTTTTGAGGGCTTTTGATTTCCCACTTAAGGATTGAGGTAAAAATGGCTAAAGTATCAATGATTGAGCGCGAAAAAAAGCGTGCAAAAATCGTAGCAAAGTTTGCAGATAAACGTAAAGCGTTAAAAGCCGCTATCGTTGACCTAAAACTTTCTGATGAAGAACGTTGGGAGGCTCAGGTAAAGTTACAGAAATTACCACGTAATGCAAGTCCAAGTCGTGGGAGAAATCGTTGCCGTCAAACTGGCAGGCCTCATGGGGTTTATAGCAAGTTCGGTTTGTGTCGTATGAAGCTTCGTGAAGCTGCAATGCGCGGCGATGTTCCTGGTCTAGTAAAGGCTAGCTGGTAAGCGTCTTTAATTGAGGAAATAATTGATGAGCATGCAAGATCCAATAGCAGACATGTTAACTCGTATAAGAAATGCGCAGATGGCAGAAAAGAAACTTGTTTCTATGCCATCCTCTACGCTGAAATCTGCAGTTGCAGAAGTGCTAAAGAGAGAAGGGTATATTGAAAATTTTGATGTTGAGACGGCTACTAAGCCTCAACTCGAAATTGAATTAAAATATTTTGAAGGTAAACCCGTAATAGAAGAGATTGATCGCTATAGTCGTCCTGGTCTTCGTAAATACTGCGGTTCCTCTGAACTTCCATCTATTCGTGGTGGTTTAGGAGTAGCTATTGTGTCTACAAGCAAGGGAGTAATGACAGACCGCGCAGCACGAGCCGCCGGTATTGGTGGTGAAATACTCTGTACAGTATTCTAAGAGATAATAGAAATGTCTAGAATTGCAAATGATCCAATAAACATTCCATCTGGTGTTGAAGTAGAAATCAACACAAACGGAATTTCTGTAAAAGGCTCAAAAAGTTCACTATTTATGCTGATTGATGTTGGTGTTGAGGTAAAGAAGGCAGATAATGTTATTACATTTTCCTCAAAGGGTGACACTAGAAATGCTGATGCCATGGCGGGAACAACCCGAGCCTTAGTGAACAATATGGTGATTGGTGTTAGTGAGGGTTTTCATAAAAAACTTCAGTTAGTTGGCGTTGGCTACCGAGCACAGCTACAAAATAACAAACTAAATCTGTCGTTAGGATTCTCTCACCCCATTGAGTTTATATTACCCGAGGGAGTAGTAGCTGAAACTCCGAGTCAAACAGATATAACTCTCAAGTCAGCAGATAAGCAGCTGCTTGGGTTGGTAGCGGCAAAAATTCGTGCCTTCAGGCCTCCTGAACCATATAAAGGAAAAGGTGTGCGCTACGCTGATGAGCATGTTCGTCGAAAAGAAGCTAAGAAAAAGTAGGTTAGAGATATGAATGATAAGAAAAAATCACGTATGCGCCGAGCGTTACGTACTCGGAGCAAAATTAGTGAGTTAGGTGCTAATAGGTTGTGTGTTAACAGGACACCTAGACATATTTATGCTCAGGTAATTTCTTCAGATGGTGGAATCATTTTAGCTTCAGCCTCTACGTTAGATGCCAAATTGCGAAGTGGTAATACCGGGAATGTTGATGCAGCTAAAGGAGTAGGTCTTTTGGTTGCTGAGCGTGCAAAAAAAGCAGGTATATCTGCGGTAGCATTTGACCGCAGTGGTTATAAATATCATGGCCGTGTCAAAGCTCTTGCTGATGCTGCGCGTGAAGCTGGTCTAAAATTCTAAAGGTTTTATTGATATGTCAAGAAATCAAAAAGGAAAAGAAGCATCTGATGAGGGTTTGCAAGAAAAGCTCGTTCAGGTAAACAGAGTTGCTAAAACTGTCAAAGGTGGTCGTATTTTCGGCTTCACTGCACTTTCAGTAGTTGGTGATGGTAATGGAAAAGTAGGATTTGGACGAGGAAAAGCACGAGAAGTACCTCAGGCTATTCAAAAAGCTATGGAAGCAGCTCGACGAAATATGATTCATATCGACCTAAAGGGTACAACTATACAGTATGCGGTAAAAGCGAATCATGGTGCTTCAAAGGTTTATATGCAGCCTGCTTCCGATGGTACTGGTGTAATTGCGGGAGGTGCGATGCGAGCTGTCCTTGAAATTGCTGGAGTTCATAATGTTTTAGCTAAGTGCTATGGCTCCACAAATCCAGTCAATGTCGTCAGGGCTACATTTAAGGCTCTGCAACGAATGAGTTCACCTGCAAATGTTGCAGATAAACGCGGCAAGACTATTGAAGAAATTCTGAACTAAGGTTGATCGTTACCATGGCAAAAACAAAAATAATTAAAGTTACTCAGATTCGTAGTACCAACGGTCGAATAGCAGCACATAAAGCATGTGTTACAGGCCTAGGATTGCGTCGAATTAACCATACTGTAGAAGTAGAAGATACAGCTTCGGTTCGCGGTATGATAAATACAGTTCATCATTTAGTTAAGATTCAAGGGGAATAACATGCGTCTCAATACGCTTAGTCCTGCTCCAGGTAGAAATAAAGAAGCCAAGCGTGTCGGTCGTGGCATTGGTAGTGGTATGGGAAAAACCGCTGGTCGAGGCCATAAAGGACAAAAATCACGCTCTGGTGGTAGTGTTCGTCCGGGTTTTGAGGGCGGTCAAATGCCACTGCAGAAACGTCTACCAAAGTATGGCTTTACATCGAGAATATCGCGCGTGACATCTGAAATAAGATTAAGTGAGCTTAATCTTATAGATAGCAAGACTGTTGATATAGAATCCTTGCGGAATGCAGGTTTAATAAATAGTAACATTACTCGAGCAAAAGTATTTGTTTCCGGTGAGATAACTAAATCTGTAATCTTAAAAGGTATTAAGGTCACTAAAGGTGCACAAGCTGCTATTGAAGCTGCTGGCGGCAAAGTAGAAGAGTAGAATTTCATGACTAAGGCTGGGCTACAACAACAAGGAAATTCAAAGGGTTTAGGGGAACTTTGGGCCCGATTACGCTTTGTTTTTATTGCCCTTGTTATTTATCGTATTGGTACTCATATACCAGTCCCTGGAATTGACCCTGATCGCTTGTCTGAATTATTTGGACAAAACCAAGGAACAATTGTTGGTATGTTTAACATGTTTTCCGGTGGCGCGTTGGAGCGTATGAGTATTCTAGCGTTAGGAATTATGCCATATATATCAGCCTCTATTATAATGCAGTTGATGTCGGCAGTTGTTCCTCAGTTAGAGCAGCTTAAGAAACAAGGTGATTCTGGTCGTCGGACAATAAATCAGTATACTCGTTATGGAACAGTTTTACTTGCTACTCTTCAGGCTATAGGTATGTCTGTCGGACTAGCTGGGCAAGGTCTTGCTTACACTGTAGATTTTAGTTTTCATTTTATTGCAGTTGTTTCTTTAGTTACTGGCGCTGTATTTTTGATGTGGTTAGGAGAGCAAATTACTGAAAGAGGGGTTGGTAATGGAATATCAATGCTTATTTTTGCTGGTATCGTAGCAGGCATCCCTTCAGCTATTGGGCAAGCACTTGAGTCATCACGCCAAGGCGAACTTCACGTCCTAGCTCTATTATTAGTCGGGATTCTCGCAGTAGCCGTTGTTTATTTCGTTGTATTTATTGAGCGTGGACAGCGACGAATCACAGTAAATTATGCTCAACGCCAACCAGGACGTGGAACAGCGCAAGCTAGCCATCTTCCATTAAAAGTCAATATGGCCGGTGTTATACCCGCAATATTTGCAAGTAGTTTATTGTTATTTCCGGCATCAATAGCGCAATGGTTTGGTCAAGGTGCTGGTTCAGCAGACTGGCTTCAAGAAGTTGCATTATTTATAGGCCCAGGGCAACCATTACATATACTTCTATTTTCTGGGCTAATTATTTTCTTCTGTTTTTTCTACTCAGCATTAATGTTTAATCCACGTGAAATGTCAGACAATTTAAAGCGTGGAAACGGATTTTTACCAGGGATAAGACCAGGGGAACAAACTGCAAAATATATCGATGGAGTTATGACTAGGTTGACATTAGTGGGTGGCCTCTACATGACTGCAGTATGCCTTTTGCCTCAATTTCTAAACGTATATTTAAATGTTCCATTTTATCTTGGTGGCACATCTTTGTTGATTGCAGTAGTTGTAACAATGGATTTTATGTCTCAAGTGCAGTCACATTTAATGTCCAACCAGTATTCTTCTTTGATGAAGAAGTCTAACCTTAAAGGATATGGCAGTAAGAGCCGTTGATCAGATCAGAGGATTTTTTTATGAAAGTGCGTGCATCAGTAAAAAAAGTTTGCCGTAACTGTAAGATAATTAAACGTAAAAATGTACTACGAGTTATTTGTAGCGTTGAGCCGCGCCATAAACAGCGCCAAGGTTAGTTAAATAGAGTTATTGATTTTTACTACAAGCAAAGCTATTCTCTTGCCCCCTTTTTTATGGGGTGCTTTATAACTGAAGCTACTTAAGAGTGAAGTTGAAAACGAAAATTAAAGTGGAGTGAACAGATGGCCCGTATTGCCGGAGTCAACATACCAGATAATAAACATGCAGTGATTTCTCTCACGTATGTTTTTGGACTTGGACTAAGTACCGCCAAAGCTATATGTGCTAGCGCAGGTATCGCTGAAAATATAAAAATTTCTGATTTGAAAGAAACGCAGATAGACTCAATTCGAGAGGCTGTTGGAGAGCATACCGTTGAAGGTGATTTGCGCCGAGAAGTCAGTATGAATATAAAGCGTTTGATGGATCTTGGATGTTACCGTGGTCTTCGTCATCGTCGAGGCTTACCGTTGCGCGGACAACGCACTAAAACTAATGCGCGAACCCGCAAAGGTCCACGCAAGCCAATTAAGCGATAGGAAATTATAAGTATGGCAATCTCAGAGAAAAAAAATACCAGAAAGAAAGTAAAAAAAACAGTAGTGGATGGTATAGCACATATACATGCCTCTTTTAATAACACTATTGTTACGATTACAGATCGCCAAGGAAACACATTAAGCTGGGCAACATCTGGTGGGTCTGGATTTAGGGGATCTAGAAAAAGCACTCCTTTTGCAGCGCAGGTTGCAGCTGAACGTGCCAGCGAGGCAGCTCAAGAATTTGGTTTAAAGAATCTTGATGTACATGTTAAAGGTCCAGGACCGGGACGAGAGTCAGCTGTGCGAGCTCTAAATAATGCAGGATATAAAATTACAAATATTATCGACGTAACACCAATACCACATAACGGATGCCGACCAAGAAAAAGAAGAAGAGTTTAAATAAAGGAGTACTAAGTGTTACAAAAAAATTGGATGGAACTTATCAAGCCTAGTAAAATGGACGTAAATGTTCAGGATAATGACGGAAGAACAGGAATGTTAGTAGCTGAACCACTAGAAAGAGGCTTTGGCCTAACCCTTGGTAATGCTATAAGAAGAGTTTTACTAT
>CAZSMR010000006.1:34305-42364 GCA_964608185.1 uncultured Porticoccus sp.
CAGGATATAAAATTACAAATATTACCGACGTAACACCCATACCACATAACGGATGTCGTCCGCCAAAAAAACGTCGCGTATAACGAGGGTAGTAAGAATATGGCAAGATATCTAGGACCAACATGTAAGCTTTCTCGTCGTGAAGGCACAGATCTTTTTTTAAAAAGTGGAATAAGACCACTCGAGTCAAAATGTCACGCGGACAGCGTCCCTGGACAACATGGTGCTCGTCGTGGTCGTTTATCCGATTATGGTGTGCAGTTGCGTGAAAAACAAAAAGTGCGTCGTACGTATGGCGTTCTTGAAAAGCAGTTTCGTAATTACTACAAAGAAGCTGCCATAATCAAAGGTGCAACCGGCGAAACGCTATTGAGGCTGCTAGAGCAGCGTCTTGATAATGTTGTTTATCGTATGGGGTTTGGTTCAACACGCTCTGAATCTAGACAACTAGTAGCACATAATGCAATTCTGGTGAATGGAAAAAAAGTTAATATCGCTTCATATCGAGTGCTGGAAAATGATATTGTCAGCATTCGTGAAAAATCGAAAACACAATTACGCATTCAAGCAGCACTTCAGATTTCAGGACAACGGACTAGTATTGATTGGGTTGAAGTAGATACTAACGCGATGTCAGGTACGTTAAAGCGTTACCCTGATCGCAGTGAGCTTCCTTCTGAAATTAACGAAAATTTAATCGTAGAACTGTACTCTAAGTAGAGCTAACAGTAATTATAATACAGTTATTTGATACGAGGCAGATAGGCATATGCACACATCAGTAAATGAATTTTTGACACCACGAACTATCGATGTAACCGAAATAAGCTCGACACAGTCGAAAGTTGTTCTTGAGCCACTTGAACGTGGTTTCGGGCATACTTTAGGGAATGCTCTGCGTCGTATATTGTTATCTTCAATGGCTGGTTCTGCTATTGTTGAGGTAGAAATTGATGGTGTACTTCATGAATACAGTAGCTTGCAGGGCGTACAGGAAGACGTTATTGAGATCCTTCTTAATCTTAAAGGCGTCGCTATAATATTACATGAAAAGGATGAAGTTACTTTAACTCTTACTAAAAAAGGTAAAGGTGCCGTCACTGCTGGAGATATTTCAGTTGATAGTACATGTGAAATCACAAATCCTGAGCACGTGATTGCAAATATAACAGGTAGCGCCAAGCTTAATATGAAATTGCATGTGATGAAGGGAAGAGGTTATATGCCATCTAACCTTCGCCCAGCAGATTCTGATGAAAGCCAAACAATTGGTCGCCTGCCATTAGACGCAACGTTTACTCCTGTTAAACGAGTTTCATATGTTGTTGAAAGTGCCCGTGTTGAACAACGCACTGACCTAGATAAACTAGTGTTAGATATTGAAACTGACGGAACAATTGATCCAGAAGAGTCTATTCGTCGGGCAGCAACAATTTTGCAACAGCAGCTTGCCGTTTTTGTGGATCTTCAAAGCGAGAGTGCAGCAGTACCAGAAGAAGAGGAAGATCTTGTTGATCCTATTCTTCTCCGTCCAGTAGACGACCTTGAGCTTACTGTGCGTTCTGCAAATTGCTTAAAGGCAGAAAATATCTATTATATTGGTGATCTAGTTCAGCGTTTAGAAGTTGAATTATTAAAAACACCTAATTTGGGAAAAAAATCTTTAACTGAAATTAAAGATGTCTTGGCTTCTAGAGACCTGTCACTAGGTCAGAAAATCGAGAATTGGCCTCCTGCAAGTATTCGTATAGAAACTGAGATAGAAACCGAAGAAGTTTAATTTTTCAAACCGCCTTCAGATAATGAATTTGAAGGTTAAAAGTTATTGCTGAGATAGCAACATTTTTAAGGAAATCGAACCATGCGTCATCGTAAGAGTGGCAGAAAATTAAGTCGCACAGGTACACATCGAAGAGCTATGTTCCGTAACATGGCTACATCTTTGATTGAGCATGAGTTTATAAAAACTACTCTACCAAAAGCTAAGGAGTTGCGAAGAGTTGCTGAACCTCTGATCACTTTAGCCAAAGTTGATAGTGTAGCTAATCGAAGATTAGCATACAGTCGATTGCAGGATAAAGCAGCAGTAGGCAAACTTTTTACAGATTTGGGTGCGAGATATCAAGACCGCCCCGGCGGCTACATCAGTATTTTAAAATGTGGATTCAGGTCTGGAGATGCCGCCCCAATGGCTTATGTTGGGCTTATCGACCGACCAGAAGTTGAAGCTGTTGAACTGGATGAAGAGCAGCAAGAAGAGACTTAATTTTTCGTTGATTTTAGCAAAGAGGGAGCTCAATATGGAATGTAGTACCTACATCCATATCAGAAGTGATCGCTAGTTGGCCACGATGTTCCTCAGTAATAATGAAATATGAGAAAGATAAGCGCTTTGCAGAATCATAATTTGAGCTTGTTGATTGATTGGTAAAGAAAGGTTCAAATATAAACTGTTGTTCTTCTTTGCTCACGCCTAAACCATTGTGCTGTATTTTAATCCATAATGCTTCATAGCATTCCATTACCTTGATCCTTATTGCAGGTTCAGATTTGCTAGCTGTGACTTCGCTGATAGCGTAGCAAGCGTGTCTTAATAGACTCAATATTACCTGCTTAATTTCTGAAGAAAATACAGGTATTTGAGGAATATTTTTCTCGAACTCACACTTAACCTTAATATCCCCAAATTTTAAACCTGAAGGCGAAGTTATTACCTTTTTGGCTAGATCAAGTGTTTCGCTGATAATTTCAGAGATATCCCCCGGTTGTTTTTTTCCTCCTCGACTTGCAGAAAAATCTAAGAGGTTGCTGATAATTGCGCTAACTTGATTGCCTCTATGGCTTGCTTCTATGAGATTGTTCTGAATTTCTTTCACATTTTTTATTTCTGAATTTTCTAATTTTTCTAGACTAGCTATACCAATATTTAAATCTTCAATAATACACTGTAGAGGAAAATTGATATCATGTGCCATCGTAGAGGCTAGCTCTCCCATAGAGGACATCTTATCTCTTTGTACAAGCATATTCGCAGTCAGAATGTTTTCTGTAACGTCGTCTATTAGGATAACTACACCAGTTTCCTCTTTCTCCCTTAAAGGGTAGATGGTTATATCAAAGTGATATTGACCTCTCTGACTATGTTTGATTGTTTCGGCTTGATTTTGCGTTTGTACATGGTCTATTTGCGCCGGTGTAATGGTTATAGCCGGATAAGTTTTCCAAAGATCCTTTCCAAGTGCCTGTGCTGAACTTATTCCAGTTATAGACTCAGTCTTTTGATTCCATCGAGTTATTTTGCCGTGCTTGTTTATACTGATAAGCATAAGAGGCATAGAGCTTAAAATATCAGCTATATAAGATTCTGACGAGCGTAGACGTTCCGTTGTTGTCTTGTGTTGGGTGATCTCTCCTTCTAAGAGCCTATTAGAATTCTTTAACAACTGATTATACTGATCTAGAGTAGCTGTTCTTTCTAGTACCCGCTCCTCAAGTTGTATACGAATTTCTTTTAGGGCAATATTAGATTGGTGTGCTTGTCTTCGACTAAAAAAAAGCAACATAGCGGTAATTGATAAAAGGATGATAAATATTCCGCCAGACCAGTTAGCTAAATGCTGCCAATTAGTATGTCCATCTTCATCATTTAAAAAAGTAATCATTCCCGCATTTACTGGTAGGCTGATACTTGAAACAAGTAGGTAAAATAAATAATTTTTCATGTTTAAATATTACTCTTTCTTATGAATTTTTCAGAATAATAATATCATACCTAGTATAAATACTATGCCTGACCAAATTAATGCTACCGTACAATAACCCATTATGTCTTTGATTTTTAGTCCAGCTATACCTAGTAAAGGTAACGCCCATAGTGGCTGAATCATATTAGTCCATGCGTCTCCAAATGCTACAGCCATAGCTGCTTGATTTAGGGGAACACCTAATGAAAGTGCAGCAGGAATTACAATAGGAGCCTGAACAGCCCATTGTCCTCCGCCTGAAGGAACAAAAATATTGACCAATCCCGCACTTAAAAAGGTTAAAATCGTGAAAGTGTCAGCATTAGATACACTAACAAACCATTCTGACATAGATACGGCTATTCCAGAGCCAACCATCATTCCCATAATGCCTGCGTATAACGGGAACTGAAGAACTATCCCAGATAGACCTTTAACCGCCTCACTAAGCGCAGCCAGATATGTTGCAGATGATTTATGAAGTAAAAGCCCAGCGACTAAAAAAATAAAATTAATAGTGTTGAGCCCAATAGCGTTTTCGGCGGCTATATAATCCACAAGATAGTATACGCCGAGCAATCCTAAAAATAAGGTAGGTAAGCGGTGCTGTTCAATAAAATGAGCTGGAGTAGTGATATCTTGATTAGGGGGTATATAGGCAGTCACTTTGTTTAGGTCTATTTCAATTATTTCTGAGGGCGGAGGCAACATCATTTTGTTGATAATAGGTAATGTTATAAAAAGAATCAGACAGATCACAAGAGATTCCCAACTAAAAATAGTTTCCGTTAGAGGAATAGTGATGCCATTCATCAAGTTACTGAGCTCATCGTTGTCAGTGGCAGCAATTTTTAGGGGTATTGATCCTGAAAGCCCAGCATGCCAGACAAGCATTCCAGAGTAGGCGGAAGCTACTAGAAGCGGATAATGAACACCTTTGACTTGAAGTGCGATCTCACGCGCCATTAAAGCGCTAGCAATCAGCCCAAAACCCCAGCTGATCCAGCAACAAACCAAAGCAATCATAGTCATTAAAATAATTGCTTGACTGGGACTTTTAGCTAAAGAGGCAAGGGCCTTTAGTCCTCTTTTTACAGCTTCTGTCTGTGCTAGTACGCTACCAGTGAAAAGCGTTATAGTTACCTGCATAGAAAATACTAAAAGATTCCATACCCCATCTCCCCATAACCTAACCATTTTTATTGGGGAATGGTTTTGTGCAAATATTCCAGTGATTAGAACTATAAAAGTTATTATGATGGCAATAATAAAAGCATCAGGCAGCCATCGTTCTAATATTTTAGTGAAAAATTTAGATATATTTCTGATCATTAATGCAAACAAACCTTTGTCATCGATTAATTTTACTTGCGATAATAATTTATTTATTTATGTTTATGATGGTAAAATTTTTTTTTATCCACATCCATTAGTCGCATTCTTCCACCCCAAAGATAGCCAGTATCTAAAGGAAATAAATTCTCTCTTCTAGCATGCCCCTTAAGCGCAGCCCAGTGGCCAAAAATAATATTTACTTGTTCTCTCATAGAATCCTTATGTTCAAACCAAGGTAAAAAACCTTTTGGTGGAGACGCAGGATCCTTTGATTTTAGTTCCAGTTGTCCCGATGAGGAACAAAAACGCATACGTGTGAAATAGTTTGCTATAAGCCGCCATCGTTCTGGGCCAACTAAACTTTCATCCCAAATATCTGGTTTGTTTCCATACATAGCATCGAAAAATTCTCCTGATCTTATATTGCACCGCAAAATAGTGCTTAATTCTTCTCCTAATCTCATAGCTGTTTCTAAAGACCACTGAGGAGGTATGCCTGCATGAACTAAGATACAATTCTTATCGCTGATAATTAAAGGTTGTCCTTGAAGCCAGCATAAAAGTTCTTCTTTATCAGGAGCATTAAGTACTTCCTTTAAAGTATCATCAGTATTAACTTTTTTCTGTCTTCGAGCTACAGCAAGCAAATGTAAATCATGGTTACCTAGCACCATTCGGAAATTATTACCTAGCTTATAACAAAATCGCAGTGTCTCTAATGAGTTAGGGCCCCTGTTTACTAAGTCTCCTACTGACCAAAGAATATCATTTTTCGGATCAAACGATACTTTTTCTAACAGTTGGATTAATGGCTCAAGACAACCTTGAACATCACCGACAGCAAAAGTTCTCAATGAATTATCCCAGGCACAGATAATAAAAATATTGGAATAGTAGCATCAAATTCCATACCAGAATCGTCGGTCATCTTATAACACCCGCTCATTGTTCCAATTTCTGTGTTAAATATAACGCTGCTTATATAACGATATACTTCACCAGGGGCAATAATTGGTTGCTTACCAACAACCCCAGCGCCCCTAATTTCCTTAGTATGAGAATCTCCATCGGTGATGATCCAATGTCGACTAATTAGTTGAACTGGATAATACTCGTTGTTTTTGATGCTCACATGATATTTGAAAGAAAATATATTATTTTCAGGATTAGAATTTTTTGGTGAGTAACTGCTATTTACACTTATATCAATATCAATCATATAAGTTCGCTCATTTGGTTACTTAGTTTAACAAACTGTTCAACACTAAATTTTTCTGGGCGAAGCGTTAAATCAATATTTAGTTGCTTTATATATTTTTCTGGAAGTAAAAGTTTGATTGAATTACGAATAGTTTTTCGGCGCTGTTGAAAGCATGTCCGAACTAGTTTTGCAAAAAAAACTAGATTTTTTGCAGCATAAGGTATTTCTGTATGCGGTCGTAATAAAACCATCATCGAATCCACTTTAGGGGATGGAGCAAAAGAGGAGGGTGGTACTATAAACAACGGATGTACGCTACAATAATATTGAACCATTATACTTAACCTACCGTAGCTCTTTGTTCCCGGTGATGAGCTAATCCGGTCTACTACCTCTTTCTGAAGCATAAAATACATATCAGAAATATACTCATGAAAACTTAATAAGTGAAATAAAAGTGGGGTAGTTATATTGTATGGTAAGTTTCCGACAATACGCATAGACTGTTCATTTTCAGCAAGTTCTTTAAAGTCGACTTCTAAAACATTACCTTGTTGAATATCGCATCCATCATACTCTCGGAACTTTTTTTTCAGGAAAAGAACTAGATCTCGATCTAGCTCAATAATTTTTAATCCAGTGCAACCTTTTAAAAGCGGTGCCGTTATGGCGCCCAACCCAGCTCCAATTTCTATTAAGTTGTCATCTTGTTTTGGCTTAATTTCTTTAATTATTAAGTCAATGATATTTTTATCCACTAAGAAATTTTGACCAAAACGTTTGCGCGCCTGATGAGTGCCTATTTTATTAGAGTTATTCATAGACTATGGTCAACCATTTTTTTAGCATATTCAATAGCAGTAGCTAGACTGCCTATGTCTCCTTTATTAGTACCAGCTAAATCAAGCGCGGTTCCATGATCAACAGAAGTGCGAATAATTGGCAATCCTAATGTGATATTAACTGCTTTACCGAAACCCATATGTTTAAGAACTGGAAGCCCCTGATCATGGTACATGGCTAGTATTACATCGCAGCTGTTTAGATACTTTGGTGTAAAAATAGTATCTGCGGGTAGTGGCCCTTCAAGAAATATCCCTTCACTTCTTAACTGATTTAAGCAAGGCTCAATTATTTCGAGTTCTTCCATTCCTAAATAACCACTTTCTCCTGCATGAGGGTTTAAACCACAAACTAATATGTTAGGCTGCTTAATGCTAAATTTTTTCTTTAGTTCGCTGTTAAGGATATAGATAGTTTCTTTTAATAGATCCTGAGTAATATTTTTCGACACATTGGAGAGTGGCATATGCGTAGTTACAAGAGCCACTTTGAGACCATTCGTGGCGAGCATCATGACTACTTTTTTTGTAGAAGTTTTTTTTGCTAAAAATTCAGTATGCCCCGTAAATTCTATACCAGCAGTGTTAATAATGCCTTTATGCACTGGGCCTGTCACAATTGCTTGGCAGTAATTCTTTTGACAATCTACTATTGCATTTGAGAGTGTTTCCAGCACATATACAGAGTTATCTGCGTTTAGGATTCCGGGAACCACAGAAGCTTTTAAAGGGATAGGCTTTATTGAAATTTCAGATCTTTTTGAGGCCCTTGGTTCACCCTTAGTTGCTTCAAGAATTCGAAGTGGCAGATTTAACCTTTTCGCTCTAGATTCCAAAAGAGCCGGATCTACGTAGGCGACCAATTCAAAGTCAAGTGGTCTCTGGATAAGCTTTATGAGCAAATCTGGGCCTATGCCAGACGGCTCTCCTGGTGTCAC
>CAZSMR010000007.1:0-6943 GCA_964608185.1 uncultured Porticoccus sp.
TAATCGGTCCAGGAGATCGCAGCCTTAAACTAGCATCATATCCTCAGCTCCTAGAAGTCAAGAAATCTGGCTTTGCCGCCTACAAAAAAATTATCACGCCGCAGCCTCAACTAAAACAAATATTAAAGGTTCAACTGCTCACTGAAGAGGAGGCTTACTGGGCGGGTATACCCAAAGAAATAACTAGCTCCGCTAACCAAATACTTAAGCTATTTAGACCAAAGACTGAATTTTTAATGGGAGCTCCGAGACAAGAAGCTGGACGACGAGCTAACGAAGTTTTACGGAAAGTACTCATCACTCGCCCTTTTTATATGGCTACTAAAGAGATTACCAACAAACAGTACTGGAAATTCAAAAAACACAGCTCTCGACATTTTAATGGCAAAACCTTAGATCTTCCAAATCAGCCTGTCGTAAATGTTAGCTGGGAACAAGCTGCTCTTTACTGTAACTGGCTAAGCAAAGTAGAAAAACTAATTCCGTTTTACCAGGAAGATAAAAGTAAAATTATTGGCTCAAATATCGGTGCCACTGGGTATCGCCTTCCAACAGAGGCAGAGTGGGCATGGGTTTCCAGATCTAAAAAAATAGGTGGAAAATCAGAAAGCTTACAGCAGTACTTACCTCCAAAAAATAAAAGTGGGAACTTTGCAGATATAAGTGCAGCCGATATTTTAGGCTCAACTATCCCACTTTATGACGATGGCAACCCAACAACTGCTGCAGTGGGAAGTTTTACCCCTAATGAGAAAGGTTTATATGATCTACAAGGGAATGTGGCTGAATGGGTAAATGATTTTTATGAGATCAAGTTCAATTTAAACAATAAAACTGAACTAGACCCTTTGGGCCCAGTGAATGGAGAGCTAAGAACTATTCGTGGTAGCAGTTGGCGTGATAGTGATATTACTGAGCTTAGAATGACATATCGTGATATGGGTAACGATCCACGAGATGACGTAGGATTTAGAATTGCTCGATATATTAAACCAACAACTAAAAAATAAGTGTAAAGTGATGGAATAAAGAATTATGGCTAGGGCGAAACAGTGAAGTTTTATTGTATCTTATTACTGCTAACTGGGTTTTCTTTTTACGTTTTTGGCGCAGAAAATTCAAAAGAAGTAACGTCAGATTTTGAAGAAGTAAGGCCAAAGAGTTCTGACTCAATAGAATTAAAAAGCACTAACATTGATCCAGTAAAAAAAAGGACATCTCCAGTTATGAAAAATACAGAGATGGTGGTCCAGAAATTTAATCCTAGCGAAGAAATTTCTGAAGATTTAGCTATCCCTTTTCCAGTCGATATTTAAGGAGATATTTGTATGCAGACAAGAGTTTCATCAGAATTTATGTATCAACTTTTTTCACTTATTTTGGCACTAATTATAGTTCATACAGTTTATCTGACACTAATTCGCCCCAATGCGAATATTTTATTAGAAAATCAATTAGCAAAAGAAGAGGCTGGCGAACCTTATGTTGCTGTGAGATCTTTTTATATCGTCATAAAAGATTTTGAGCAAGAAGCATGTTTTATATTAATGATATGGGCTTGCGCCATTATGGGTTTCAAGGCAAGAAATATTATAGATGAGCGCAAACTATTAAACCAAAAGTTACTAATAGTCACAGAAGGAACACGGATATTGCCAAAGGATGCACGTAAAATATCACGTCCGATTCAAGCGCTAACTGATAAGCAAAGAGAAGGCTTAATTCCTAAAGTATTGTTAACAGCATTACACAGATTTGACTCTACGAAAAACATTCAAGATGTCTCTAATGCTATTAGTGAAGTTTTGGAGAAAGAATCTGACCGGCTTGACTCAGAACTATCAATGGTTCGCTACATTGCATGGGCCATTCCTTCTATTGGATTTATAGGTACTGTTAGAGGTATTGGAGAAGCGTTAAGTCAGGCTCATAAAGCAGTCCAGGGAGATATAGCAGGAGTTACAGCAAGCCTAGGGGTAGCTTTTAATTCTACTTTTATCGCCTTAGTAATAAGTATTTTTCTTATGTTTATTGTTCATCAACTGCAATTAGGGCAAGAAAGGTTAGTTCTAGATTCTCATAACTACTGCGATAACAATTTAATGCGCCATCTTAAAACGGATTAAGCTAGCTAATGTACTAAAAATAAGTGGTCCAGTTATTGGCGTTAACAAATATTTTATATGAGTAAGGGTATGGGTTTAGCAATAATAGAAATTAATGACTCTGGACACTGTTGTGGAAATGGTAAAAGTAAATCATTTACAAGTCCTGGTTATGCTTTTCTAACAAACAAAGGAATCGATACTGGAGATACTGCATTACAAAAAAGTTATTTATCACCTCAGCAAAGTTTTAATCAGTTTTGGCATCAATTAAACTTATCCCCGCTTGCCCACCCTACGAAAAAAATTAGGCATAATGCAGATTTAGCGTTTCAACAACTAGTAGATCTGCATGAGAAGTTAGGTAGTCCAAGTGAAATTTTATTTGCTGTACCGGGAAGCTTTAATCGAGAGCAATTATCTATACTTTTGGGGTTAGCTGGTGCTTGTAATTTCCAAGTTGCTGGTTTAGTTGACTCTGCTGTTTCCGCTGTATCTAGTTTTGAGTCAAAGAATAACTATGCAGGTAGCAAAAACTTCATCCATCTAGACATACAACTACATCAAATAATATTTACCCGTTTACTTGTCGGCAAATATGCCATAGAAAGGACTTTTGTTGATATAGTTACCGATGTAGGACTGAATGATTTTTATAGCGACTGGGCAAGGTATATTGCCAACAAATTTATAGAAGAGTTTCGCTATGACCCGCTTCATAAAGCTGAAGGTGAGCAGCAGCTTTATGATGAACTGCCAAATTGGTTAGAACAATTGAATACAAGTAAAGAAATAATAATTTCACTAAATAGCCCTCATAGAAGTTATAAACTAGCATTGAGTCTGTGTGAGCTTTTAATTATCAGCAAAAAAAATATAGGGAAATTGAAGAAAAAATTTATAGGCATCTCTAATAAAGATGATATTTTGATTGGCAGCCATAGGTTGAAATTATTACCAAGCATAGCCGAAGAATTTGGGAAATTTCATATATTAAATGAAGATGCAGTGATTTTAGGGAGCCTGGAAAATTTAGACTGTATTAAACAGGATATACAAAATATTTTTCTTGTGACTTCAATCGGTAATAACAAACCTAACGAATTAAGAAAGTCTAGTCTGCTTTTACAAAATGTTCCAACGCATATTCTATATAATGATGAGGCTATTAAAATAGGTAGTATTTTATACATCGATTTTCACACTAATTTCCTTAAATTCTCACAAAAAAAGACTTCGAAAAAATCACTAATTTTTATCAATGATAATCTATACTTCAATGATGCAGAAAATCCGAAAAAAAAAGAAATCCCCTTGAAGATAGGTCAAAATATTGTAATCGGATCTCAGTCTTTTCAGCTAATCAAGGTTACTTAAGGTGGCGCGTTCAAAACGAAAAATAACAACTTTTAGTTTATCTTTTTTAGACATTATGGCTTGTGGATTTGGTGCTGTTACTCTTTTATTTCTTATACTCAAGCATAATCCTATTACTGATGAATATAATGATACATTTGCTGTTTCGGAGAAAAATCTCCTCCAAAAAGAAATTAAACTAGGAAAAGCTAGCCTAATAAAATTAAAAAGTAATCTAATACTCATTGATGAATCGTCTGTTGAGATGCTGCAGGATGTAAAGAAAATTAAATTAGGATTAAGTGAAGAATTAGATCCAAAAGAAGAACTAACACGTTTAAGACGAGAACTTGTTGTTCTAGAAGAAAAAATAAAGCGCCTCAAAAAACAAAGGGTAGGAAGAAATATAAGGCAATTTTCAGGGGATGGAGAGCGGCAATACCTCACTGGCCTTAAATTAGGCGGAAAGCGTATTATTATCTTAGTCGATGTTTCTGCCAGCATGCTGTCCGACTCCATTGTAAACGTCATTAGATTACGTAATATGGATGAAAAATCGAAAAAGGCCTCACCTAAATGGCAGCGTGCTATAAAAACAACAGAGTGGTTGGTGTCACAGATGCCTGAAGAAAGTCAATATCAAATATACACATTTAACTCTATAGCCAAATCAATCAGTAATGATGATGGTGTCTGGAAAAATACTAAGGATAAATCAAGCCTAGATGCGTCTATTAAAAAACTTAAAAATACTGTTCCTACTGGTGGAACAAACCTCACAAAAGCTTTTAGAGCAATAAAGGATTTCAAAAAATTTCCTGATAATATATTTTTAATTACAGATGGTCTTCCGACCCAAGGGCGTAAAAAACAAAAAAATATGATCGTGACGGCTAGTGACCGCATGAAGCTATTTCAAGAGTCTTTAAAGGAATTACCATCAAGAATTCCTGTAAATATATTACTATTTCCGATGGAAGGAGACCCATTTGCAGCTGCGAGTTATTGGAAGCTGGCTATATCGACGAATGGTTCGCTCATGAGCCCCTCTAGAGACTGGCCATGAGTAGAGAAAAACGTAAAGAAAAGCGGGGTATCGCTGAAATTAGTATTTCATTCTTAGATGTTATTAGTTGCGGTTTTGGAGCAATAGTCCTCTTGTTGTTGATTGCCAAAACCGTTGATCCAACTTTATTAAAAACTGAAAAAAATACAAAATTATTTACTGTTCCAGAAATGCAACAACAATTATTTGAAATACGCAAAGAAGTCCGCATGCTTAGTGATTCCTTTAAATATAAGAATTATCAGTTTTTAGAAACGAAAAAAAGAGTAGAAAATTTAAAGAGAGAGCTGTTAGAAAAGCAACAAAAAAATGCAATATTTAGAGATAAACAAAGCAAGCTCCTGCTGGCTCAACAAAATCTTACCGAGGTGATGAAGCGTCTTTTGAAAAATCAAAGAAAATCTAGGAGCGATACAATTGGTGGGATACCAATTGACAGTGAATATATCGTTTTTATTATAGACACATCAGGAAGTATGTCTAACCATGCATGGACTAGGGTCAAGAAAGAAATGATAAACATTCTTAATGTTTATCCCCAAGTAAAAGGTATTCAAGTAATGAACGATATGGGAGACTATATGTTTTCTAGTTTCAGTAAAAAGTGGATACCCGACACCCCTGCAAGAAGAAAAGCTATTTTAAATCGGCTAGCTACTTGGACCCCTTTTAGTAATTCTAGTCCTGTTGAAGGAATCCAAAAAGCTATACGACAGTTTTATTCTTCAAACAAAAGAATTAGTCTTTATGTTTTTGGAGATGACTTTACGGGGGGATCTATAGATAAGGTTTTAAAGGCTACAGCTAGAATTAATCAGACTATAAACTCTTCCCCTCTAGTTAGAATACACACAATTGGCTTCCCAGTTCATTTCAAGGTTAAAGGAGGGAATCTGAAAACTGCGACACGCTTTTCCGCTCTAATGAGAGAACTAAGCTATGATAATAACGGAACTTTTGTTGGTCTAACTGAACTTTAGTGAATAACTTCTTCTAAAAAATTAGTGGTCCGTATGGTAGTAATGATGAAAAAAAATTTGTTCATAACTTCAATTATTATCTGCATACTAACAGCAGGTTGCTCAACTCATGTTGTCGTCATGAGTGAACACCCATCAATCTTAATTGAACCCCTCCCTTATAAAATAGGCTTGGTGTTGGATGATACGTTTACTAAGTATTCATTTACCAGGAAAAAGGAAGATGAAAAAATTATTATTTCTCTTGGGGACTCGCAGACAGAGCTATTTGATAGAATTTTTGATTCTATGTTCCCGGAAGTTATCAGATTTCAGTCGAAACCGTTAGCGGAGCCAGGAACCTTAGAGCTTTATGTTATTGCTTCAGTCGACGAGCTACAGCTATCTTTACCCAAAGAGACGAGTGTTAATGTTTTCGAAGTATGGATCAAATATAAGTTAGAGATATTTGATCAGAATGGATCACTCATCACCGAATGGCTGATTAGCTCTTATGGAAGAACGCAAACTCGATTCCTGAAATCCCAAAAAAGAGCCCTTAATCAAGCTACGAAAGCAGCACTTAGGGACGCAGGAGCGCAAATCATTGTTGGCTTCAAAACGGTTCCAGCAATACGTGATTGGATTGATAGAGAATGAAGCTAACAAATGAGGTTAATAATTTACTAAAAATAGTATTTAAATTGTCATTTTTTTTGATTACGATAATATTTTTTTTAATTTCTGGTTGCTCCACATCGACAGTTATCGATGAACAGAAATCTAGTCGTGTCAAATTGAACCTTGAGTTTAAAGAGAAGATAGTCGTCATGGGAAGAAGACATGGAAACTCCTATGAAACAGAGCCTAATTTCATTAACTGTATTAGCAGTAATATTGCTGGGACAGGAAAATTAAGTGTTATGAAAGAGCAACAGTTTTTAGATAAATTTTACCCTTGGTTTGAACCTAGATTAGCTCCGTTAAGCCTAGAAAGTATGAAAAAAACTTTAAATGAGCCAACCATTAACAGGCAAGTCCAAAATCTCGGTATTAGATATATGGTATGGGTTGATGGTAGCACAGAGACCACTAAAGAAAGCGGCTCTATTACTTGTGGTATGAGTGCCAGTGGTGGTTGTTTTGGCTTTAAAAGTTGGGATAAAACTTCTTCTTATGAGGCTACTGTTTGGGACTTAAAGAACTTAACTGAAAAAGGCAAGGTTAAGGTCGATAGCAAAGGATCATCTTACCTCATAGGTGTTGGGCCCCCCATACCTCTCATAGCTCAGGTTCAAGGCGTTGCTTGCGACGGAATCAGTGATAGGCTGGGTGGCTTCTTTCTCAATAAATAATATTTTCTGGCTTTGGCTAATACCCTATTGAGGGTTCGAATCCCTCTCTCTCCGCCATATTATTTTCTTCAATTGAAGAACACTTAGTAGCTATAGTTTTAA
>CAZSMR010000007.1:7043-40567 GCA_964608185.1 uncultured Porticoccus sp.
ATATTTAGTTATGAGGCGCCCTTAGACCCGCCAATAAACATCGATGATGGAATGATAGTTGTTAATGTTCGTTCAGGTGGCTGGGTGAGTGGTCCAGATATTTCTGGTAAATTCATTGCACCCGGAGGTGATTGGTTACGTATCATGCCCTCAGGAATTTTTCGCCTTGACGTCAGAGGATTAATACAAACTGATGATGATGCATTTATTTACCTAAGTTATAACGGAATAATAAAAAATTCATTTGAAAGTGCAGAGAGATTAGTTAGAGGCGAACTATTGACGAACGAAGATATCCCTTATTTTATAGCAGCACCTACTTTTCAAACTTCGTCAGAAAAGTATAGCTGGCTAAATGAAATACAAACTATTAATAAAATGGTTGAAATACAGTTTGGTGAGGAAGGTTTTGTTAAGTACGATGTATTTGCAATCCGATAATTTACATGACAGGCTAGCTTTAATATAAGATATATTATGTAGCTGATGTGCTGTTAAGACGATTCAAACTAACTGATATTATTATAATTTCTTACAGTAATTATCTTAAAGTTTAACACAAGAAATGATTTTTTTAAGAAAAGGTTAACTATGGCTAAAAGTAATCGTGTTTGGCGACTAAGAAAGCGTCCTGTTGGAATCATCACAGATGATGTGTTGAGCCTCGAAAAAGAGAGTATCCCTGATCCAAAAGATGGAGAATGTCTTTTTCAGCTCAACTATTTATCTTTAGATCCTACTAATCGTATCTGGATGAGTGATGAAGAGCAGTATATGCCTCCTGTTGCTCTTGACGACCCTATGAGGGGGGTTGTCTGCGGCACTGTGCTCAAAAGTAAAGTATCTGCTTTTAAGGAAGGTGATATTGTAAGCGGTATTGGTACCTGGTCAGACTATCAAATCGGTACACCAGAATCTTTAGGCTTGCTTGGAGAAACAGCTGATGTATCTGTCATAGATGCATTTGCAACATTTGCACTTGTCGGTCCCTCGGCATATTTTTGTTTACTTGATATCGGAAAACCTGAAGCCGGTGAAACTGTAGTTGTATCAACTGCAGCAGGAGCTGTTGGATCAATTGTTGGGCAAATAGCAAAGATAAAGGGGTGCCATGTAGTAGGATTAACTGGCTCTGATGAAAAATGTAGATGGATTAAAGAAGATCTAGGATTTGATGAGGCTATTAATTATAAAACTGAAAATATACATGATGCTCTTGTTCGCTCTTGCCCAAATGGTATTGATATATATTTCGATAATGTCGGTGGCGGAATTCTTGATGAGTGCCTAAAATTAATGAACCTGCATGGAAGAATTCCTACATGCGGCCTAATCTCTCAATATAATTCACCTAAGCCGACGCCAGGCCCTTATAATTATGGCTTGGTATTAATGCATAGATTAAAGATTGAAGGTTTTATTATCCTGGACTATTTAGAGCGCTTTCCTGAAGCTAACAAGGATCTTGTTAAGTGGATGTCGGAAGGAAAAATTAAAGTCCGTCTTGATGTATCAGAGGGACTCGATTCCGCTCTAAAAAGCGTTAAAAAATTGTACACAGGAGAGAACACTGGCAAACTAATGGTACGTGTTAAGGATATATAAAATTCTGAATACCAAGGAGATGTGTCTCTAAAAATCAAACTGTCAAATATGTAGAACTAATAGTTCGATTATACAACTCCAACCAGCTTAGCTGAGAGCCAGCTGATTCCGCCTAATGCGCCTACAACAAGCCACCACCAGAATAATAGCCTAAATCTAAAAGGCTTACGTTCAACAGAATGGATTCCCGAATTAATTACTTCACTTATTCTAGCTAAATCTTCCTCGTTATATTCTTCTTTGTTTCTCATACCCATAATAGTAACCACCCTATTTAAACTCTGATTAGTCTTTACAAGCTACAATAAAGCTTTGATATCCAGCTGTACTGCAACCTCATCAACAGAAGCTTCAGACTTATAAGCTACCTCTCCAATCATGGGCGATGAAATCCAACGTTGCAAGGTCAATATGTTTTCTTTGTAATGATCCATATCAGGCACTATTTGATTAGCCACCCAACCTGCTAATGGTAATCCGTCTCTACGGATAGATTCAGCGGTAAGTATGGCATGATTAATACAGCCAAGATCCATACCGACCACTAGTATCACAGGCAGTTTGATTAATTTAGCAAAGTTAGAAAAGGTTTCTTGGTCATTAAGAGGGACTTTCCATCCACCTGCACCTTCAACGACACAAAAATCTGGCTTTTTTGTCATTAGTCCTCGGTAAAAACCAGCTAAACGCTCTGAGTTTAATCGACGACCTATTTCTGCAGCAGCTATATGCGGAGCAATGGCTGGCTTTAAAGCCACAGGATTAACTTGCTCATAGCTTAATGATAAAGAAGTTTGAGATAGCAGTTTCTGAGCATCGTCATTCTGTAAACCGTCGGCTGTAGCTTCGCATCCAGCCGCTACTGGTTTGAATCCTGCGGTACTTAAACCTAAATTTGAAGCAGCAGCTAAAAGGCCTGTAGCAATATGTGTCTTGCCAATATTTGTACTAGTTCCTGTAATAAAATATGATTTAGACATTTAGAATTCCTGCTCCGTAGATAACTTGCCATGTAGCAGGTAATTTTCCTTGAGAATCTTTGAATTTACTATATGCGGCAATTAGAGTAAGAATATCACTTCGACTAGTTGCAACTTTTTTTTGTCCTGCATTTAAGTTATGCGCACCCAAATCTTTCAACTCTGCCATCAAATGACTAAGATCACGGTAAGTAAGCTTATAATCGTCTACTTCATAGTTATCAAAATTGAAGCCTTCTTGAATAAAAGCTATTTTCCATTCCTCCGAATCTAGAAATTTATTCACATGGACATAATTATCTACTTCCATCCATGATGTCTTTAATTCACATAATGTATTTCTACCAAGAGAAGTGAACGCTAGTCGTCCTCCAGGTTTCATGATTCGTGCAGTTTCACGAGCTAGCAAAGCTAAATCACCGCACCATTGAAAAGATAAATTAGCAAAAATAATATCTATAGAATTATCGGCAAGTGGGATATTTTCAGAATCTGCACAGAGCAACAGATCGTGATACTTAATCTCCGATTTTGCTATTTTCAGCATACCCTCAGCAAGATCTAGTCCTATAATTTTTGAAGCAACATACTTGTTATGGAGGGACTCCATAAAGAAACCAGTGCCGCACCCGAGGTCAACAATATTTTCTGATGGTATGTGATCAGGTAGCAACTTTAGGAGCCTTTCTCCTACATGACACTGTAATCTAGAAGCAGAATTATAACTTTTTGCTGCATTACTAAAAGAATAAGCAATCTTTTTTTTATTTAAAAAATAACGGTTTTCTTGTAAAAATTTTACTACAACAGAAGATACTTCTTTAGTGATACTAGTATGTAACACATGTGATTTTTGTTTATAAATTTTTATTTGCTGCAGAGGATTAAGTTCCTTAATTTTATTAGCCACTCTAGCATCAACTAGTTGATCATTTTCACCAAAAATATGCAGACTTGGCATTTCTAGCGATCTCAGGACGTCCCTGTTATCAATTTCAGCAAGTAAATTTAACCCGCTCAGCCAAGAAAAATGTCTCTCTTTTGCCTGTACTAGATCAGTAAAATATGAAATTCTCTCTGCTTCACTTACTTTTAATAATTTAGATAAATTTGTTTCTTCTATATCGCCACAACGCTGGAGAGCATAAAAATTCTTTAGACATACTGATGGATTTTTTTTAAATAATGAATAAAAATCATTAAAATTTTTATTTGACATACCTAAGTTCCAGTCCATATTTTTAATAAAACATGGATTAGTAGCGATCGCAATAAGACTAGAAAATCTGGAGGGTTCACGACCTAGCAAACATGTCGCTAAAGCCCCTCCTAAGGACCACCCCATTAGGCTTGAGTGATCAGGTATAACTTCTAAAATAGCATCAATATAACTCTCTAGAGGTGGAAAATATTTTGATTTACCGATATCTTGTTTAAAAGTGTCACTTTTACCAAATCCAGGTAAGTCAATGGCCAAAATATTGAGATTTTTTCTAAGCTCTAACAAAATTAGATTCCAGGTATTACTATCAGAACCCCATCCATGAATAAGCACTAATGGTTCGTTCTGGATCGGCTGTCCTGTGCAAGGGTAACTATAAGTAGCTAATTTATTTACTGTAAATATAGGATTATTTTCTAATTTATGATGAATAAAAATTTTTTTGTCAGGAGAATCGTTAAATTTCATTTATCTGTAGCCCTAAAATCAATTAGGATGCTGTTAAGCGAATCGAGTAAAGCTTCAATATCTTCCTCTTCATGCTGAGTAGAAAGGGTTACCCTTAATCTTGCTGAATTCAAAGGTACGGTTGGTGGACGAATTACTCCAACAAGAAAACCACATCTTCTAAGTCTATCCCCTACCTTAACTACAAGCTCATCGTTATGTAATAAAATAGGTTGTATGGGTGTTAAGGAGTCCATTAGATTTATATCTAGTGCCTTTGCACCAGCTCGAAAATAAGCTATGAGATGTTGCAGCTTCTCCCGTCGCCATGTCTCTTGCTGAAGAATCTTTAGACTAACGCGTGAAGCTGATGCGACTGCTGAAGGAAGCGCAGTGGTGTAGATATAGGTTCTGGCATACTGAATTAAAGTTTCAATCAACGCATTAGAGCCGACAACAAAAGCTCCAAAAGTTCCAAAAGCTTTTCCAAGGGTTCCCACTAAAATAGGTAATTTTTCAACACTTAAATCAAAATGTTCAGCAATACCACCGCCATTATGTCCCATAACTCCAAATCCATGAGCATCATCAACCATTAGCCATCCTTGCTGTTGTTGGCAAACTCTAGCGAGGTCAGGTAATTTAGCTAAATCGCCGTCCATACTAAATACTCCGTCTGTAACAACAAGCTTTCTACCCTGAATTTCTTTCATTCTGTTAGATAAGTCCTGAGTATCAGAATGTTTGTAACGAAAAAATTTAGCATTACTGGCCATACCGCCATCAATTAGTGAAGCGTGGTTTAGTCGATCTTGAAAAATATGATCATTTTTTCTTGAAAGAGCGAGCATTGCTCCTAGGTTAGCCATGTAGCCTGATGAGAATAGCAGCGCTCTAGGCCTCTGGGTAAATTCGGCTAACTCCTCTTCTAGCGCATGGTGCTCAGAGGAATGCCCATAAATTAAATGTGAGGCTCCACTTCCTACACCAAAAACTTCTACGCCTTTTTTAAAGCTATTAATGACTGATGGGTGGTTTGCAAGGCCAAGATAATTATTACTACAAAAAGCTGTGTAACTTTTACCATCAACTCGAACTTTTGGAGATTGTGGGGACTGTAGCACGGCTCTTTTGCGATATAGACCAGCTATTTTTCGTTGAGCAAGATTGGCTGCAAGTTTCTGGTCCATTGACAACATAGTGGATCAATTATCCTAATTGGCAGCATTGTAAAATAGGTGGTCAGTTGTAGCTGCTGAAATTCTTTCATGCAGCGCTTCTTCTTGATCCTTAGTGTCCACATTTACTTTATTTTTTTCAGGAACAATACCGAGCCTATTAAGCAATTCCATATCCTGGTTCGCTTCAGGGTTTGCTGTAGTCAAAAGAGACTCGCAATAAAATATAGAGTTGGCTCCAGCCAAAAATGCTAATGACTGCAATTGATCGTTCATACTTTCTCTTCCAGCTGATAATCTCACATGGGACTTAGGCATCATAATTCGAGCTGCAGCAATAGTGCGAATAAACTCAAATGGATCGAGATCCTTTTCATTTTCAAATGGAGTACCTTCAACTTTTACTAGCATATTGATAGGTACTGATTCCGGTTGCTCTGGAAGGTTTGCTAGCTCCATCAGTAGGCCCGCTCGATCAGACTTTCCCTCACCCATACCGACAATGCCGCCAGCACAAACCTTCATGCCAGATTTTCGGACATTGCTCAATGTAGTCATTCTGTCAGAATAAGTTCGTGTAGTTATTACTTCCCCGTAGTATTCTGGAGAAGTGTCTAAATTATGATTATAGTAATCTAATCCAGCGTCTGCTAAAGCTTGTGCTTGGCTTTCTTTAAGCATACCTAGAGTCATGCAAGTCTCCATCCCTAAGCTTTTTACTTCTTGTACCATCTTTGTGACATATGGCAGATCTTTATCTTTAGGAGAGCGCCATGCAGCTCCCATACAAAAACGAGTCGCTCCAGCATCTTTAGCTGACTTGGCCTCTTCTATTACTTTTTCAACAGCCAATAACTTCTCAATTTCCAATCCAGTATCATAACGGGCACTCTGCGGACAGTATTTGCAATCTTCAGGGCAAGCGCCTGTTTTAATAGATAACAGAGTACTTAATTGAATTTCATTAGGATTAAAATTCTCACGATGAACTAATTGAGCCTGAAATAATAAATCATTAAAAGGTTGGTCAAGCAAGTCTGATACTTGATGTTTAGTCCAGTCATGGCGAATAGGTTTCAAACAGCTAACTGACATATCATTCCTTATAAAATGCTTCTATAAGGAACCATAATAAGGGAGACAAGACAACTGTCAACCAAAAATATAACTTACGTTGACTAAGAAAAAATAAAACAAGACATTAAAGCTATCTTAGCTGGAAAAAAATTACTGTGGCCATGATAATGAGTTAATATTATTTTTTTAATTTAGGTAATGGCATTATGGGTCAGAATTCCGCTGTAAGCTCGCTATGGAAGCAGATAAAGGAAGAGGCTGTCAAGACATCTGCGTCTGAGCCTGTTCTAGCCAAATACCTCAATGATAACGTGATAAGCCATGACTCATTATTTTCTTCCTTAAGCTCTTTGCTAGCTAGCAAGCTTAAGTCAGAAGCTTTGACAGGGTTAGTTCTACAAAATATATTTGATGATGCACTAAGTTCTAATGAAAAAATTCAAAAAACAATCCATATTGATATTAAAGCACTTATTGAGCGTGATTCTGCTTGCCATAGCTGTTTGTCTGCCTTTATTTATTATAAGGGTCTCCATGCTCTTCAAGCATGGAGAGTCACTAATCTACTCTGGAATGACGAGAGAAGATCTCTTGCATTGATGCTTCAGAATAGAATATCTGTTGTGTTTGACGTAGATATTCATCCAGCCGCACAAATTGGACAAGGAGTGATGTTTGATCATTCAACAGGTATTGTAATTGGAGAAACAGCCGTTATTGAAGACTGTGTGTCTATCTTACAGGGCGTTACTCTCGGAGGTACGGGAAAAGAGATTGGTGATCGTCATCCAAAAGTTCGCCGTGGGGTTTTGATAGGTCCGGGAGCAACAATACTCGGTAATATTGAAATTGGAGAAGGCTCAAAAATTATTGCAGCAAGTGTAGTCTTGAAGAGCATCCCTCCTCATTCGGTAGCTTCAGGAGTACCTGCCGAAATCATTGGCGCAATGAATACAGATTCACCTGCAGAAATAATGGATCAAAGTTTATCCGGATAAAATAGATTTCCAGTTAATGAGGAACTTATTGTCCCCAGTTAGCTCTTACCCTGTTATGACTTAATAAGTAATATTGTAATAACAAGGAAATTCTATGTGCGATTTTACAAAAAATAGTATATTTATGTTCACATAGATTGTACGGGACTATAAAATACTTAGTCTTAAATAAATAGGATGAATCATGGAACGCCCAAAAGTTGTAGTAGGTGAATTTATAATTCTAAAGGGTTATGCAGAAGATCCAGGAATGGAGGCTACAATTTATAAAATTGAAGATGATGGTATTTTATTTGTCGGCTATCATGCATACAGCATAAGAACAACGAAAGCACATGCTTTTTGGAACGAAACTTTTTGGCAAGTAACAAAAAAGCACGTTCCTAAAAAAAGTGCGGGTATCCGCTTTTAGTTTTTTTGCTATAAAATCAAACCTAATGACTTATATCTCCTTGTAGCATCCTTTATTTTTATGTTTCATTGAATTTTTAGTCGCTGCCCCGAATAAATTCTACTCTCTTTCAAATTGTTAAGCTCATTTAGTTCTTTAACCGAAATATTATACCGTCGAGAAATTCTATAAGCTGTATCTCCAGGAGTAACAATATGAAAAGTCGGCCTGTGGATAGTTGATTTATCTGACGCTAACAAAGTACCGACAGGGTAATTATTAGAAAAGTATTCAGTTACTCCTTTAAAAATAGCCTTCGCCATTTTTTTTTGATATTTTTTATTAGCTAATTTTTTTGCTTCAGAAGGGTTTGATATGAAGCCAGTCTCTATAAGAATAGATGGTATGTCTGGAGATTTTAAAACTACAAAACCAGCCTCCTCCACACTCTTTTTATGCAATTTGGCTATGCCGCCTATAGACTTTAGAACTGAGGAACCAAGCTCCAGACTGCTATTAAGTGTAGCTGTCATAGATAGATCTAAAAGTACGCCAGCAAGCATGGGGTCTTTATCATCAAGACTAACGTTACCTGAACCTCCAATCAAATCAGTGCTATTTTCTCGTTTCGCTAAATATCTAGCGGTCTCACTAGTTGCACCGCTTCGGGATAAAATAAATACTGATGCTCCACTTGCGCTCGATTTTTTAAAAGCATCAGCATGGATAGAAATAAATATGTCTGCACGTTTCTTGCGGGCAATCTTAGTACGCTTACGCAAGGGAATATAATAGTCACTAGATCGAATTAAAACTGCACTATAACCAGACTTTTTATCAAGTAGTTTTTTTAGCTCTCGACTAATAGCTAAGACTACATTTTTTTCCATAAGCCTTTTTGGCCCTATTGCTCCAGGATCTTCTCCACCGTGACCAGCATCAATAGCTATAAGTATTTTTCTTTGGTTATTTTTGGTTATAACAGAAGATAATTTTTTAATTTCAGCACTTTTTTTATCATAAAGATCTACTACTAACCTATTATTATATTGCTCATTAACCCCAAGAATAAAGTCTCTAGACTCCAGAGGTTGTACCAGATCAAAAATAACTCTAAGATTATTTTTTTCTTTTTTTGTACTTCTTAGAGCAGTGATGGGCACAGAAGAGAAATCAATTTCTATAGCCTTTTTTTTAAGATTGGCATCTTCAATATCAACCACTAGTCGATCTGGATTTTTTAAAGTAGTTATCTTATATTTTACCGATGCACTTAAATCAAATACTAGCCGTGTATGATCTGGGGCCTTCCAAACTCTTATATCATTAACTGTTGCCGCTAAACTAAATTCAGATATGCAGGCAAGCGCGAGAATTATTAATAAACTAAAAGTATTATAATATTTATTAATCAAGGTAATTTTCTCTTACTGAAATTAAGCGATCAAGAAGACCTTTTCCTACTCGGGTCTTAGATTCAATTTTTATCTCACGACCTTTATTAGTCGCGGCTATGCTTAAACACAAATCCGGTGCAGGTAGTATTCCTCTACCTCGATCTGGCCATTCAATCAAACAGAAATCTCCTGGTTTAAAATAATCCCTGATGCCAATAAAATCTAGCTCTTCAGCGGATCCTAATCTGTATAGATCAAAATGGTGTGCTCTTATAGAGCCTTGATTATATGACTCTACCAGGTTATATGTTGGGCTTGTTACCACTCCATCATATCCAAAAGCCCTAAGAATACCCTTGCAAATAGTCGTTTTTCCTACCCCAAGATCACCATCAAAAAAAACTAGGATAGCCTCAAGATTTTGAGCATAATCATAATTAAATAAAGTCTGACCAAGAAACTCACCAAACCTAATCATCTTCTCTTCATGAGAAATAACTTCTATAAAAAAATCTTTCATTTATTTACCATCTGATTTAGTTAATAGCTTATGAGATATAATAATAAATAGCGATTTATGCATAAAATTCTACTTGTTAAGAAAATATCTGGCAAAATTATACTCTAACTTAAAACAGCCGATAGATAATGCAACCCAAAACACCTAAATTAGATTATATAAAACTTGCTGGTCAAATTAAGCTATGGGGAAGTGAGCTTGGTTTTCAGCAGGTTGCCATTACAGATATTAATTTAACTGAAACGGGAGAAAAACTAAACAAATGGCTTGAGAGTGGCTATCACGGAGACATGAGTTGGATGGCGGCCCATGGTGAAAAACGTTACCGTCCTGAAAAGTTATTGCCCGGGACATGCTCAGTTATTGCTGTCCGAATGAACTATCTACCACCTGATAGCAATATGATCGCTGTTCTCAAAGATAAACAAAAAGCTTATATATCTCGCTATGCTCTAGGCCGAGATTACCATAAATTAATGCGTCAGCGACTAAAAATTCTAAGTAAAAAAATTGAAGAGGTAGCTCCAGGAAATCTGATCCAGAGACCTTTTGTAGATAGCGCCCCCGTGATGGAGAAGCCTTTAGCAGAAAAAGCTGGTCTAGGATGGATGGGGAAGAATACATTAATCATCAACAGTGATGCGGGCTCATGGTTTTTTCTTGGTGAAATATATATAAGCTTACCTCTGCCCAAAGATCAGCCAGCTGAAATAAATAAATGCGGTGAATGTAAAGCATGTATTAAAGTGTGTCCTACAGATGCTTTCCCTTCGCCCTATGTTTTGAACGCAAAAAAATGTATTTCTTACCTAACAATAGAGCACAAGGGAAGTATTCCTGAGGAGTTCCGTAAGCCTATGGGCAATCGCGTATTCGGCTGTGATGACTGTCAAGCTATTTGTCCGTGGAATAAAGAAGCTCAGACTACAAACGAAAAGGATTTTTCTCCACGCCATAATTTAGACAATCGTGAGCTTGCTGAATTATTTCTTTGGACAGAAGAAGAATTTTTGCTACATACAGAAGGATCCCCAATAAGGCGTATTGGCTATGAGCGATGGCTTAGAAATCTAGCAGTTGGACTTGGTAATGCAGCTCACTCAGAAAAAATTATCGAATCTTTAAAGGTCAGAGAACGCTTTCCTTCCAGTATCGTTCAAGAGCATGTTTCATGGGCCCTAGAACAGCATAGCAAGAAAGGTAAGAGTGGAAATACCAGAAAAAAACTACCTTCTTTAACAATAGTGCAGATGCATGAATAAAAAAATATTAAATTTTAGCTCTAAGTTTTTTCTGGAGCTTTAAAAAAAAATCTACGATAGTATATTAGCTCTGCGATAGAGTCTTTAATATCATCCATTGCCAAATGAGATCCTTTTTTCTTTAATCCACTAAGTAATTCTGGCTGCCAGCGAAGAGCAAGCTCTTTAATGCTACTAACATCTAAATTACGATAATGAAAAAAAGCTTCAAGATTGGGCATTTCACGTGACAAGAATCGACGATCCTGACAAATGGAATTACCGCACATAGGAGATGCCCCGGAATCTATAAATTTTTCCAAAAATTTAATAGTTTTCAGCTCTGCTTCTTCACAAGATATATTGCTGTTACGCACTCGATCTACTAACCCAGAGCGGTTATGTTGTCGAGTATTCCAGTGGTCCATGTCATCTAGGGTTTTATTGTTCTGATTTATTGCAAAAACTGGTCCTTCAGAAAGAATATTAAGGTCTTTATCAGTGACGATAGTCGCAATTTCTATAATGACGTCATTAATAGTATCTAATCCTGTCATTTCAAGATCTATCCAGACAAGATTGAGTGGATCTTTTTGTATTTCATCGGGCTTATTCATTAATGTTTTTACCATTCATTAAAAACTTAGAGTTTAAAAATATCGTGTATTTTGAAGATGTAACTTTATAAAATCACAGACTGAAATCCTCGGTTTCTACCACTTCAAACCTTTATGCTATATCCTTAGCTCTTCGCAAGCCAGTAATGATAATATTATTAACTCGAAGAGTATTCCAAAATTTGATGAAAATCATTATCGAAAAGGAAAAATATTGACAAAGCGCCAACTAACCAAACAACAGCGCCGGCGTATTGACCAAAATCAAGTGAATGCAAATGCCGAAATTAATGCGCTAGAAGAGGTTGACCAAGAAAAAAAATGTGGTGACGTTAACCTAGAAAAATATGGGACAGTTATAGCTAGTTATGGCAAACAAGTTGATGTTGAAAGTACAAATACCTCAAAAAAAGAAGTCAAGCGCTGCCATCTAAGAGCCAACTTACCTGTAATTGTTTCCGGTGACAAAGTTACATGGGAAGACCGTGGCATAAACGGAATTGTAATCGCCCAGCACCCAAGAGTGACCCAAATTTGCAGGCCTGATAATCGAGGAAGAATCCGTCCAATTGCAGCAAATATCGACAGAATAGCTATAGTAATTGCCCCTTTCCCTGAGCCTCATTCAAATCTTATTGACCGATATATTGTTGCTTCTAAGCACCAATCGATACAACCTTTTCTTATCCTCAATAAAGCTGACCTTATTGAAACAGGTAACTCAGAAATGCTTCTCACTTTAGTGCAAAAATATAAAGAACTAGGTTATGACTATTTTTTAGTTTCTACTAAAAATGGTGATGGTATGAACAAACTTGAAACTTACTTAAAAAAATTCACTAGTGTACTGGTAGGTCAATCTGGTGTTGGTAAGTCTTCGTTGCTTAATAAATTGCTTGCTGAAGTAAAAATTACGGTCGGAGATTTATCTGAATCAAAGAAAAAAGGTAAGCATACCACCACTACTTCTCGGCTTTTTCATCTAAAAAATGGGGGAAGTGTTATAGACTCCCCAGGTATACGTGAGTTTGGATTATGGCATCTGGATTCTCATACAATTGCGGAAGGATTTATAGAATTTTCAATCTATTTGGGAAAATGTAAATTCCGTAACTGTAATCATGAGCAAGACCTAGGTTGCGCTTTAGTTGAGGCAGTTGATGCTGGAAAAATAGAGCGCGAAAGATTTGATAGCTACCTCCATATTATCAATAGTATTAAAGTAGGATGATAAAGATCTAGAGATGAAATACATCTTAGGTAATAATACAATACTTATAAATTATTGCATCAAACAGAAGGTCACTATGTCAAAATTACATAACCTTATAGAACCCGAATCACTGAACACTATGCTTAACGAGCCAAATCTCCTCATTATAGATTTATGCAATGATGGACTTTATGCTCGCAAGCATATACCTGGGGCTGTTCATATTTCTCCAAAAAAACTCTTGGCAGGCTCTTTTCCTACACCCAATAAGCTTCCTTCAATAGAGCAAATTTCAGCTATGATGAATAGTATAGGTTTGACTGAAGAAAAACATGTAGTTGCATACGATGATGAAGGTGGTGGTTGGGCTGGTAGATTCCTTTGGACTCTTGATGTAATAGGGCATAAAAATTGGTCGTACCTCAATGGGGGTCTTATTGCATGGCATAACGAAGGCCTTTCTACGACAGCCGAAGTTCCAGTAACTAATGAGACTCAACGTGATTTTAAAATAGATCGGACTCCTATTGTTGATATCGAAGAGATTATGAACTCACTAGAAAATCAAGAGCTACAAATTTGGGATGCTAGAAGTGAGGCTGAATTTACAGGTGCGACACTCTTTGCTGAAAAAGGTGGCCATATACCTGGAGCTATAAATTGTGATTGGACAAATATGATGGATTTTAAGCGCAATCAGCGTATCCGTGATGATGCGTTAGAGGCGCTCGAGAATTTAGGACTTTCATCAAAAAAACCAACCATTACTCACTGTCAGTCACATCATCGTTCTGGTTTCACATATATGCTTGGAAAAATCTTAGGGTTTAATAGCATACGTGCTTATGACGGCTCTTGGGCTGAGTGGGGCAATCATCCGAAAACTCCGGTAGAAGTCGAATGCAATGAGTAGATTGTATTCAGAATGGTTTTCTGCAATTCAGCGCATACTTCCACAACATTTATTATCTAGAGGGGGTTCATTTTTAGCTGAAACCAAAATTCCTTGGATAAAAAATATGCTGATTTCCCTTTTTATTAGGGTTTATGATATTAATTTAGATGAAGCTATATCAGCATCTCCACAAAGTTATATAAATTTTAATGCTTTTTTTACTAGAGAACTTAAAAAAGATGTAAGGCCAATTGATCAGAGTAATGGCTCTATTGTTTGTCCTGCCGACGGTATTATTAGTCAACTTGGAGAGATTCAACAAGGGAATATTTTTCAAGCCAAAGGTAAATACTTCTCATCTTCAGCTCTACTAGGAGCGAATGACAAATATAACAAGTGCTTCTTAAATGGCGAATTTATTACAATATATTTGTCACCAAAAGACTATCATCGTGTCCATATGCCAATTGATGGAGAGCTACTATTAACACGATATATACCTGGTAAGTTATTTTCTGTTAATTTAGCAACTACTCGTCACATAGATGGCCTGTTTTCCAGAAATGAACGCTTAGTATGCATATTTAACACTCCAGCCGGTCTCTGTGGAATCGTTTTAGTAGGAGCAATGATGGTAGCTGGAATTGAGTCAGTTTGGCGTGGTCATTATCATCCTCAAGAACCAGCAACCTATGAAACGAACAAAAAAAGCATCATATTAAAGAAAGGTGAGGAAATGGGAAGATTTAAATTTGGCTCCACGGTGATAGTAATGTTTGAACCAAACAAAACAACGTGGTCAAAAAAATATCAGTCTGGATTAGCTACCCGTCTCGGTGAGCTAATGACAACTCATGGACCGCGTCGACAAATACCTTAACATTTTCGGGAGAAACATCAGGTGTTACGCCATGACCAAGGTTGAAAACATGGCCGCTACCACTTCCGAACTGCATCAATATATTCTGAACCTCTTCTCTTATTCGCTTTGGAGTTGCACGAAGAACTGCTGGATCCATATTTCCCTGTAAGGCAACTTTATTACCTACTCTTTGGCGCGCATGTCCAATATGGACTGTCCAGTCAAGGCCAACTGCATCGCATCCAGTTTCCACAATACTCTCTAACCATTGGCCGCCGCCTTTTGTAAACAAAATTATAGGAATTTTTCTATTTTCATTTTTTCTAATTAAGCCGCAGACAATTTTATCCAAATACTTCAATGAAAATTCCTCGAAAGCATTATGTGAAATGGCCCCGCCCCAAGTATCAAAAACTTGCACAGCTTGCGCGCCAGCTTTTATTTGCGCATTCAGGTAAGCAATAACCGAATCAGCAAGAGTATCGAGCAACTGATGCATCAACTCTGGCTGGTTGTACATCATATTTTTTGAAAGCAAAAAATCTCGGCTAGCTTTTCCTTCGATCATATATGTAGCTAACGTCCAAGGACTGCCGGAAAATCCTATTAATGGTACGCGCCCATTGAGCTCTCGCCTTATAGTAGAAACTGCCTCAACCACGTAAGGAAGGTCCTTATAAGGGTCTATGACAGATAACTGATTGATATCCTTTTCAGTTCTAACTGGATTACGAAAACGAGGACCTTCACCTGATTCAAAGAAGACTCCTAAACCCATAGCGTCAGGTATGGTTAAAATATCTGAGAATAATATAGCAGCATCCAGATTATAGCGCTCCAAAGGCTGCAAAGTTACCTCGCAAGCTCTCTCCGGATTGGTGCAAAGTGCCATAAAATTTCCAGCTTTAGCACGCACTTTTCTATATTCAGGAAGATAACGACCAGCTTGGCGCATCATCCAAACAGGAGTCATATCTACATTTTTTCGCATCAACGCACGAAGAAAACGATCATTTTTAAGTTCCAGCATATGGAAGAGTCTCTAGATTTTTAGGTAGTCGAGAATACCTTCGCCAGCCTGACGACCTTCCCAGATAGCAGTCACAACTAAGTCAGATCCACGCACCATATCACCACCAGCAAATACCTTAGGATTTGTAGTCTGAAATTTAAACTGCTGTTCTTCAGGGGCAATAACTCCCTCCCAGTCGTTTAGATCAACACCGAGACTTGACATCCATGGCGCAGGGTTAGGTTTAAAGCCAAATGCGATCAATACAATGTCTGCTGGTAATATCTCTTCGCTACCAGGTACCGGAATTGGTCGACGACGCCCATTATCATCAGGATCACCTAATTTAGTGGTTATCACCTTGATACCTTCAACTTTATCAGTCCCGACAATTTCGACAGGCTGCCTGTTGAATAGGAAGTTTACTCCTTCTTCTTGTGCATTTTTAACTTCTCTTCGGGAACCCGGCATATTTTCTTGGTCACGACGATAAGCGCAGGATACTTTTGATGCGCCCTGTCTTATTGATGTTCGATTACAGTCCATAGCAGTATCACCACCACCAAGAACAACTACTCGCTTATCAGCTACGCTTATAAAATCGGCAGGATTCTTTTCCCAGCCCATATTTTTATTCACATTAGATATAAGAAACGGCAATGCATCATGAACACCCGGAAGATCTTCTCCTGGAAAACTGCCTTTCATTGACTTATAGGTTCCCATACCTAAGAAAATAGCGTCAAAATCATTCGTTAGCTCCTCAATTTTTATATCTACACCAATTTGAGTATTTAACTTAAACTCAACGCCCATGCCTTCAAAAATTTTTCGACGTTGTTGCATAATTGATTTTTCTAACTTAAATTCCGGAATACCAAAAGTTAACAAACCTCCAATTTCTGGATAACGGTCAAAAACAACTGGTTTTACTCCATTACGAACAAGTATGTCGGCACATCCTAGTCCTGCTGGACCAGCACCAATAACTGCAACTTTTTTATCGGTCCAAGTAACCTTTGACATATCTGGTCGCCAACCCATAGCAAATGCAGTATCTGTAATATACTTCTCAGCATTCCCAATTGTTACTGCACCAAACTCCTCATTAAGAGTACAAGCTCCCTCGCACAGACGATCTTGAGGACAAACTCGTCCACATACTTCAGGTAATGTATTGGTAGAATGGCACAATTCTGCCGCTTCAAGAATATTGCCATCAGACAACAATTTTAGCCAATTTGGTATGTAATTATGGACTGGGCACTTCCATTCACAATAAGGGTTACCACAATCCAAGCAACGATGTGCTTGATTGCAAGCATCTTTACCTTCGGTAGGCTGGTATATCTCAACGAACTCTTTGGTGCGACTTTGCATATCCTTTGTTTCTGGATCATGCCTATCAACCTGAACAAACTGGAAATCGTTATTTAATCTTTCATCCATAAGCGTAAACTCTTTAACATCAGACTTAGGGTTTTCATTTTTTCTAATCATTGGGACTCTTCTTGTGTATGAGCCAATAATTTATGTAGGCTGGCAGCTTTCGGCTTCACAAGCCAAAATTTTCTTATGAAATTATCAAAATTATCTAAAATTTTCTGGCCCCAAATACTATCTGTCTCGGCAACAAATTCAATAATCATTGTCTCTAAATGTGCGCGGTAACTTTCTGTTGATTCAGTTGTAATTCGCTGAATTTCCACTAACTCCATATTATAGCTATCTACAAAACTCTTATTTTCATCTAGTATATAAGCGAATCCACCTGTCATTCCTGCGCCAAAATTAGGCCCTACCGGTCCCAATACTACTACTATGCCTCCTGTCATGTATTCGCAACAATGATGGCCTGCCCCCTCAACCACAGCATGAGCACCTGAGTTACGCACAGCGAAACGCTCTCCGGCGCAACCAGCTGCAAATAATTTACCTGATGTTGCGCCATATAAGCATGTGTTGCCGACAATAGGCGCTGAACTGGAAAGAAATTTGCTGTCTTTTGGAGGAGATATTACAATTTTACCACCAGCCATTCCTTTACCAACATAATCGTTAGCATCACCACGAAGATATATATTCAATCCACCAGCATTCCAAACACCAAGTGATTGACCAGCAACACCTTTAAGAGTTAAATTTACTGGCGCATCAGACATGCCGTGATTACCGTAACGTTTAGCTATTTCTCCAGAAAGCCTGGCTCCAATAGATCTGTCACAGTTACTTATAGTATAGCTAAAATCGCCACCTTTTTTTGATTCGATGACAGATAAAATATCCTTCACCATCGTTTCTGCAAGAAGGCCTTTGTCAAAAGGTATATTTCTAACGATTTGACACGTTTGAGGCTTGCTTTGCAGCAATTCGTCTGTATGTAGTATTGGAGAAAGATCTAATTTTCTTTGTTTTTCTGTATTACCATCAATAATTTCTAGCAAGTCAACCCTACCGACTAGCTCCTCCAAAGTTTTAATTCCAAGCCTTGACATCCATTCTCGGGTTTCTTCTGCCATAAAAAGAAAGAAGTTCTTTGCTGTTTTTACAGTGCCTTTATAGTATTTTTCTCTAAGTTCAGCATCCTGTGTGGCAACGCCAGTGGCGCAATTATTTAAGTGACAAATTCTTAGGTATTTGCAACCTAAGGCGACCATCGGTCCAGTACCAAAACCAAAGCTTTCTGCACCTAAAATAGCTGCTTTAACAACGTCTAAACCGGTTTTTAAGCCTCCGTCGGCCTGAACACGAACTCTATGTCTCAAATCATTTGCTCTAAGCATCTGATGAGTCTCAGCCAGCCCTAATTCCCAAGGAGAACCAGCATAACGTATAGATGTAAGTGGGCTAGCCGCAGTGCCACCGTCATAACCAGAGATTGTAACTAAGTCTGCATAAGCTTTAGCTACTCCAGCAGCAATAGTCCCCACACCAGGCCGAGAAACAAGCTTAACTGATACTAGTGCTTCTGGGTTTATCTGCTTCAGATCAAAAATTAGTTGAGCTAAATCTTCAATAGAATAGATATCATGGTGGGGAGGAGGGGATATTAAAGTAACGCCAGGTACTGAATAACGTAGCTTCGCAATAAGTTCATTTACTTTACCGCCAGGAAGTTGTCCGCCCTCACCAGGTTTTGCACCTTGAGCAATTTTTATTTGAATCACCTCAGCACTTGAAAGGTAGTGCGGGGTAACTCCAAAGCGGCCAGATGCAACCTGTTTAATTTTTGAGGCTTTGATGGTGCCGTATCGGGAAGGATCTTCTCCACCTTCGCCTGAGTTAGATCGTCCTCCCAAACTATTCATAGCCTGAGCTAAGCCTTCATGGGCTTCTGGAGATAAGGCACCTAAAGACATACCTGCTGAATCGAATCTTCGTAATATTTTTTCAACTGGCTCCACTTCAGATATAGGGGTCGGCTTGATACCTTCTTTTATTTTTAACAGGTCTCTTAATGTTGCCACAGGACGCTTATTTACTAAATCAGCGTAGTCTTGCCACGCTGTGTAGTCTCCATTTTTCACTGCGCGATGTAGGGTTGTAATCACGTCTGGATTATATGCATGGTACTCTTGACCATGAACGTATTTGTGAAGCCCGCCTGGACTGACTGTTTTTCGATCACTCCAGGCTTCATCAGATAATTTTTGCTGATCTTTCTGTAAATCATAAAAATTTGCGCCTTTTATACGACTTGGAGTCCCTATAAAACAACTACCTACTACTTCAGCAGAAAGACCAATGATTTCATACAGTTGAGCCCCACGATAGGAAGCTATGTTAGAAATTCCCATTTTGGATAGAATTTTTAACAAGCCCTTATTCATGCCTTGGCGATAGTTCTTAAACGCTGTACCTATATCGCAAATTATCTCACCCGCTTCAACCATATCAGAAAGAATATGGTAACTTAAAAAAGGGTAGACTGCAGATGCACCACAACCTATTAGTGTTGCAATTTGATGGGAATCACGTGCAGATGCTGTGGATGCAATAATATTAGCATCACAACGAAGCCCTTGGCTTATCAAGTGGTGATGAACGGCACCTACCGCCATTAACATTTGTATTGGTAGTTTTTCATGCAGAATGTCAGAATCAGACAAAATACAACATCTAATTCCATCCTGAACGGCGGCAACTACTTCAGCGCATAATTTTTTTAATGCTTGCTCTAAAGAATATTTTTTGTGGTCATAATTAACACTGAATTTTTTTACGCGGTAGTCGTCCTGTGTATTAGCCTTTAATGCATAATATTTGGTGGGTGATAATACTGGGCTAGATAAATTTATACGTTTTGCGTGTTCAGGAGTCTCATGAAATATATTACGCTCCACTCCAAGCTGTGTTTTCAGAGACATCACTAATGTTTCTCTTAATGGGTCAATAGGAGGGTTGGTTACTTGAGCAAATTGTTGTCTAAAATAATCGTAAAAACTTCGGTTCTTTAGTGATAAAACAGCCATTGGAGTGTCATCTCCCATAGAACCGGTTGCTTCTTGGCCGCCTTCAGCAAGTGGACGCAATACTTGCTCACGCTCTTCTGAAGATACTAGGAACATTTTCATGAAGTTACGAATTTTTTCCTTACTTAGTGCCCCTTCAACTTCTATACTTTCATCATCCATAGAAGACATAATTTTTATGGTTCTATCTTTCAGCCACATTTGATATGGGTAAGCAGAAGCAAGCTCCTTATCAATTTCTTTTGCATTCATGATAGAGCCGGTTTGAGTATCAATAGACAGCATATCTCCTGGACCTAAGCGCCCCTTAGCAATTACGCTTTTAGGGTTATATTTATAGACGCCTATTTCTGATGCAACAGTTATAATATCATCATCCGTCAAGACCCAACGAGATGGTCTTAATCCATTTCTATCTAGCGTGCACACAGCATAACGCCCATCAGTAATTACTATTCCTGCTGGGCCGTCCCATGGCTCCATGTGCATCGACATATATTCAAAATAAGCCCTTTCATCTTGCCCGAATTCTTGGTTATTATCCCAAGCAGGCGGTACAAGCATTCGAACGGCTTTATGAAGATCTATTCCTCCCGCTACCATAACTTCAAGCATATTATCTAAACTGGAAGAATCAGATCCCGTTCTATTTACAAGAGGCACCACATCGTGCAAATCAGGCAAGAGTGGGGTTAATAGTTTAGATGTTCTCGCTAAAGACCAATTCCTATTGCCGTCTAATGTATTGATCTCTCCGTTATGGGCCAGCATCCTAAATGGTTGAGCTAAGGGCCACTGGGGGCTAGTATTTGTGGAGAAGCGCTGGTGAAAAATACAAATGGCTGTTTCTAATAAAGGATTTGCTAAGTCTATATAAAATTTTGGTAAATCGACCGGCATCATCAACCCTTTATAGCTGATAATATTTTCGGCTAGACTTGCGATATAAAAAGACCTATCTAATTCTAATGCTATTTCAATTTTTCGTTTGGCAATAAATAATTGAGCATTAAAATTCTGCTTATCTAAACTACCCGCAGTGATAAATATGTGCTCTATAACAGGTAAGGTCTCTAAAGCAATTTCACCAAGGCAATCGTTATTTGTAGGAACTTCGCGCCAACCAACTACTTTTAGACCCTGATCTGACAAAATTGTTGCCATAGTATCTTTAGTTGTATTTCTCTGAACTTCGTTTTGACTGAGCATAACTGAGCCAATTGCATACAATTCAGGGAGTTTTACATCAAATAGCTTTTTAGCTATATCGCGCATGAAAAAATCTGGTTTTTGTAGCAACAGCCCGCAGCCATCACCAGTCTTTCCATCAGAAGCAATACCGCCTCGGTGTGTCATACAAGTTAGCGCTTCAATAGCAGTTTTTAAAACACGATGACTAACCTTCCCTTTTGTATGGGCAATTAATCCAAATCCGCAATTATCTTTGAATTCATCTAAATTATAGAGGCCTTTCTGCATAAATAAGCGCCCTAGGTCAAAAAGATTGAAGGGCCAGCTACTTCAGGAAAATCAAGTACTTGAGTTGCTGGAACCATAACAATAGAATTTTACACTTCTGTAACTCATGTCACAAGGTGATGATAAAAATAAAACCTATAACTCATAGAAATATTTTATAATAAATCTACTTAATTATTATAACACTTTCATTAAAAAATCTCGCTCAACATCAGATGTTACTATAGCTTTTCCTATTGATTTCAGTAACACAAGGCGGAGATTGCCGTCTAATACTTTTTTATCGACTGACATAAGGTCTAAAAAATCTTTAGAACGCATTTCTTTTGGAGCAGACACAGGTAAATTGCAACTAATTAAGAGATCTCTGATACGACAAAAGTCATTATTTTCTATCCACCCTAGCTCACTTGATAACTGGGCAGCCATAGTCATTCCAACAGATATAGCTTCTCCATGTAACCAGCCCTTATAGGAATGGAAAGTTTCAATTGCATGACCAAATGTATGCCCTAAATTTAAAATTGCTCGAAGATCATCCTCACGCTCATCCCTTGCAACAATTTTCGCTTTATTAAAGCATGATTTTTCTATTGCTGAACACAATGCGGCTGAATCCCTTGCAAGTAGACGGCTTATATTATTTTCTATCCAATTAAAAAAGTCTTGGTCAGCAATTAATCCATACTTAATGACTTCAGCTAAACCTGACCTGAATTCCCTATCTGGCAAAGTACTTAATAATGAAATATCAATCAGCACGCATTGTGGCTGATAAAACGCCCCAATCATATTTTTACCTAATTTATGGTTGACTGCGGTTTTTCCACCAACAGAAGAATCTACTTGTGCAAGTAGTGTTGTTGGTATTTGTAAAAAATTTACACCTCTTTGATAACAAGCAGCAGCAAAACCGGTAATATCACCTACTACACCACCTCCCAGAGCTATTAAAGTGGTAGTACGGTTAAATTTCTTAGAAAGTAGAGAATCAAAAATTGTATTAAGCACTTCTAAATTTTTATGTATCTCTCCATCTGGTAAAACTAAAGTTTCAACATCAAATGATGAGAAACTTTGAACGAGGGTGCTTAAATAAAGAGGCTCAATGATTTCATTAGTAACTATTAAAATCTGCTTTCCATGAATATGTGGTAAAAGTAATTCTGACGATCGCAGTAATCCATCACCAATAAAAATAGGGTAACTCCTATCACCTAGTTCAACAAAAAGCGTATTAAATTTTTCCACAATTAATTATTCTTTATGATTATATTAATATAGAAATGTATCACATCAGACCACAATGTTACGAACTTCATCAGCAATTTCTTCTGCAACCAGTCGTGGTTTCTTTTTTTCTGTTGTGACGACTAGATTTGCAACATCTTGGTACAGAGGCTCTCGATCCGATACTAGTTTTTCTATTGCCTCACGAGGGTTTTTTACACACAATAGTGGTCTATTGTGGTCATGAGAGGTTCTTTCAAGCAATCTTCCGATAGGAGCGTTAAGATAAACAATATAACCACTTTTTTTTAAGATTTCGCGATTTTTTTTATCCAGGATGGCCCCGCCCCCTGTAGCCAGGACTATTCCAGTTCCTGAGACGATTTCTTGTAAAATTCGAGATTCGCGCTTCCGAAATCCAGCTTCTCCTTCCACATCAAAAATCCATGCTATATTGGCACCACACTTTTTTTCAACTTCAGAGTCAAGATCAAAAAATTTACAGCCTATAATTTCTGCCAAAATACGACCAATTGTCGTTTTGCCAGAACCCATTGGCCCTACAAGAAAAATATTATTATTATAATTTATCAATTTAATAACTCTTCTCGGATAATCTTGAGTTAAACAATAAACTATTGTTATTTTAAATGATTCAAACAAGAAAATGTTAAATTGCCATATTGTTATTTAATTATTTTATCAGCACTTAAAGATAAAAAATATGAAAAAATATAAACAGGACCTAACCTCAACTAATACTAGAGATATTAATTGGCAGGATATTGACACTGTCATGATGGATATGGATGGAACTTTACTAGATCTGCATTTTGACAATTTTTTTTGGCTTATCCATTTGCCGACCCGTTACGCAGAAATTCATAATACTTCGTTTCAGGCTGCCAGAAAAAATATCGAGAGGCTAACTAGAGAATTAAAAGGCACTCTTAACTGGTACTCGACTGTGTACTGGTCAAAAGAGTTAACTGTTAACATTTATGAATTAAAGCAAGAAATCAGACACTTAATCGATATGCGGCCTTTTGTTTATGAGTTTCTTGAGCAGCTTAAGGTGGCCGGGAAAAAACGTCTACTTATCACTAATGCACACCCCGAAAGCCTAAAATTGAAAATGAATAACACCAAAATAAATAAATTTTTAGATGCTATTCACACATCTCACGAGTTCAATTATCCAAAAGAAAGTCAAAAATTTTGGCAAGCGTTAGCGTGTAAAGAAACATTTAACCCCAGCAGGACTCTATTTATTGACGATTCAGTTGAGATTTTACATGCAGCAAATCAATTTGGCATTAAGTACCTGTTAGGAATAAATAAACCGGATAGCAAGAAAAACCGTATAGATATAACTGATTTTAATTCAATATGTTATTTTGATGAGGTTCTCCCAATTGTGTAAAAATACGAATATAGAAAAAAAATTACGTTTAGATAAGTGGTTATGGGCAGCCCGTTTTTTTAAAACGCGCAGCCTTGCGAAGGCGGCTATAACAGCTGGAAAAGTTCAAATTGAAGGACAGCGCGCTAAAGTAAGTAAAGAACTTATGCTAGGAGCAGAATTGCGTATAAAGCAGGGGATAGACGAAAAAACGGTACTAGTAGAAAATCTTAGCGACAAGAGACGTTCGGCTAGCGAAGCAGCTTTAATGTACAGGGAAACCGCAGAGAGTATAGTTACAAGAACTAAAAAAACTGCTGAAAGAAAAGCATTAAATAAAGGCATTTTATTTAATGCTCAACGTCCAACAAAAAAGCAACGCAGACAGATTCATAAATTCAATGAAAACAATCAATATGATATATAGATTTAATGGTAATTTAAATTTTTTTAGCTTATTTTGAATTTATTAAACTCAAATAAAAAAAACTACCTTAAAATTCTTCATGAAAACTCCACTAGTGAGTATTTTTCTGGCATAATTCTTATAGCTTTTGACCTAACTTTATCTTACAAAAATCATAATATAGGTGGGAGAGTGGTGAAAATGAAAATTCGACTAGAACTCTTTCAATAGGATTAACACTAATGACACTTAAAGAAAATTCGACTGTGGCTGTGTTTGAAGATCTATGCTCTGCTGAGTTAATAGAGCTTGCGCTTAAAAACGGCGAGGGACACCTTACAGATACTGGTGCATTTTTATCAGTTACTGGAAATCGAACTGGGCGGTCCCCAGCTGATCGTTTTATCGTCGAAGAGTCTAGCAGTAAAAGCTCTATAGCATGGGGGCCGGTAAATCGCCCATTTAACCAAGATAAATTTAACGACTTATGGAGTCGTGTAGAAAATTATTTGTGTCAAAAAAATCGCTATCTGTCTCACCTTCATGTTGGCCAAGATCCTGATCATTATGTGGCTGTTGAAGTGACTACTGAGACTGCTTGGCATAATTTATTCGCTAGAAATATGTTCATTCGTTCACCTGAATATAATCCATCAAATAAAGAGCCTTGGAAAATCATGCATTCTGCTAACTTTACTTGTGATCCAGTTCGTGATGGGACAAATAGTGAAGCAGTGGGAATAATAAATTTTGGTCAACGAAAAGTGCTCATTGCCGGTCTTAAGTATGCAGGGGAAATGAAAAAAGCTATGTTTTCCGTGCAAAATTACCTACTGCCTGGGAAAGGTGTAATGTCCATGCATTGTGCTTCTAATGTAGGCAAGGACGGTGATGTCTGTTTATTTTTCGGCCTATCTGGTACTGGTAAAACAACACTTTCAGCAGACCCAGAACGATATTTAATTGGTGATGATGAGCATGGTTGGACCAAAGGCGCCGTATTCAACATGGAGGGCGGTTGTTACGCCAAAACGATCAACCTAAGCAAGAAAAACGAGCCTGTTATCTGGGATGCTATTCGATTTGGTGCAATTGTAGAAAATATTACAGTAAACAAAAATTATACCGCAGATTATAATGATACTTCACTTTCAGAAAATGGTCGATGCAGTTATCCGCTTGAGCATGTGGAGTTACGAAGTAAAGAAAACCGAGCAGGTGAACCCAAAAATGTTATTTTTCTTACATGTGACGTTTCAGGTGTATTGCCACCGGTATCTATTCTATCAAAAGAAGCTGCGGCTTATCACTTTCTTAGTGGGTACACTGCACGAGTAGGGTCAACAGAAATGGGCGGGGAAAAAGGTATACACCTTACTTTCTCAACCTGTTTTGGTGCACCATTTATGCCTAGACCTGCCAAGGTTTATGCGGAATTATTAATGAAGTATATAGATCAGTTTGGAAGTAATGTATACCTTGTCAATACTGGTTGGACTGGCGGATCAGGAGCATCTGACGGCACTGGCTCACGATTCCCTATTCCAGTAACTCGAAGTATTATTGCCGCAATACAAAATGGTGATTTAGAAGGTACTGAAACAATCAAATTACCAGTACTAAATTTAGAAGTGCCAGTTAGTATTCCAGGCGTCAATACTAGTTTTCTTAACCCACGAGATACTTGGAATGATAAAGATGCCTACGATGCGCAGGCGCATAAGTTAGCAAAATTGTTTATAGATAACATTCAAAAATATAATGTATCCAGAAAAATAGTTAAGGCTGGACCACAAATTTAAGCAAAATGATTGAATAATTTCTAGATTTAAACGGTCGTTATATTTTTGAGTTACTTCGATCAAGCCCTAAAAGTAAACCACTTTGATAGCAGCATGAGCTTTCTTTGTATTCTTTTTGCTTTTCCAGTAACTGTCCCAGTTCAATGTATGTTTTCGCTGACGGCTTAATCGCTATGGATTTCTCTAGGTAATCCTGGGCTTTTGCCCATAACTCACATCTCAAACTAAGGCGCCCAAGCGCCAACATCAGCTCAGAGCTGTTCGGTTTAATTGGTAGCCACCTTTCACCCATTAGTAACTGCTTTTTTATATCCGCTCCTTCAACAACTCCGTAGAGTTCAACTAAAGAATCATTCCAGTTAGTGCTCAGGAAATTACGGATTAATGGTTCGGCAGAAAAATCTTCTTTAAGTTCATGTAGCCTAGTTACATATTGAAAGAAAATTTCTTTTTCCTTTTTTAAATTTTTAGGTATTTTGCGCCAAAATTTAATTAAATCATTTGATTTAACGATCTTATTTTCAGGAAACATTGATAACAGAGAGAGGTATATCTCTTTTTCAATAACTTTAAGTTCAGAACTTGCAAAGATCTTGTATCGTACAAGATCTTCTAGTAGGTCCTTTAAATAATTCCAGTCTTTCAAACCTTTGTAAGAAAAATAAAGTTCACGCACAACAGCAGAGTTAGAAGGGTGATTTTTATAGAGGGGGTGAATAATTTCTAGCGCCTTACTAAAATTTCGATCTCGTATATGCATACGAGCCTTAACTAAGGAAATAGTCAAATCCTCTTTAGGAGCATATTTTTCAGCTTCTTTTAATAGTCTGTCAGCACCCTCATAGTCTCGTGTTTCATAGGCGGAATAAGCAGCAATTATATAATTCACTACAGGTATACCAGAATTTTTTGCGGACCTTTCTAGGTCTTTTCTAGCACTAGTCCAGCGACCTTCTGTATATTGCAGTAACCCTCGAGCAAGCAATAACTCATTTTTTCTTAATTTAGATGTAGCGCGACTTTTTAAAAATTTTTGGCTAGGTTCAACAATAAGTCTGGTAATGTTTCTTAAGAACAATAAAGTTATTAAGAATAAGCTGATTAACAACAATAAAGTCCAAAGACTCATATCAAGGCTATAGTTTCCATAAGCAATTAAAATATAGCCGCTATTTTTTATCATTTGCCATGTTATTAAGCCGCCGACAAAAGTAGCTAGAATAGTCTTGAAGAGAGCCCCCCTCATTACTGCTGATCTCCATCAATAACTTTTTTTTGAATAACGGGATGTCGGCTATTTATACTGTCCCGTAAAACTTTTAATTCTACAGATATATCTGGGAACACTTGAGCTATATCTTGATTTTCAAGGCTAGTTAATTCATTGATATAGTGTGGAATCAACTGTCTATATCCTGAGTAGTAGCCTAATAGAACATCCTTAGCTTTTTTAATGCTTTTTTTGAAAATCACCTCCTCGTCGCGCAATAAAGCCATTTTTGTATGCTCAAATATAATAGCTAAACGATACTTTAAGTACTGTCTTTCGTCTTTTTCTGGCATTGATCGCACCGGCTCATCTAGCTTTTTTACTCGTATTAAATCTCTCAAGCTATACAAAGCTGAATAAATCTCACTAGTAATTATTTCTTTCCATCCGTTAGCTGATATATCAGGGTTTTCATCTCTAATATTAGGCTCAAAATCTTGTATATCTGGAATTACTGGCAGTTCGTCTAACTGGCTAGACAACTTATTTAATTGAGCATAAATCTTTTCTTTGTCGACTACCGGGATTGAACGCAAAATAGTAATACTCTCAATTACAGCAGTACGAGCATCCTCAAAATTAGAGTCTTTCAATTGGCTCAATATAAGATCTACTGAAATTAGCAGCTCAATTACACTATCAGGAGATTTTTTAGCTGTTATATTGGTATCAGCGAGCCATACTAGGTATTCTATTTTTGCTAATAATACAGATTTTTTTGGCGAAAAAGATAACTCTTGCAGGCGACGATCATGAGTAGCTATTTGTAACTCAATATTATTAAGAGCAGAAGCAAGATTGGCCTGCTGTTCTTGATATGTATTTTCATCTCTTTTTATCTGATGCTTAAAGCTATTAAAATCTATTTGGTGTTTTTTGAGCGAATCTACATTTATTAATTGTTGTTGCTCAAGATGGTAAATCATCCAACTACCGAGAATAACCGACAATAATAGCAGCAGCACAAAAGTTAGTTTCACCAAAAATACAACCATCGCAACACCTTTTTCACGCGGCATAGCAGTTTTTATTTTAGCTACTTTTTCTTCTTTACTTTCCAATCAGAATGTCCTTTCAGATAAGTTGTAATTATAGAATTTTATTTACACTACAGATAATAAGTGGCAAATAAAACAAGATACTTATATCACTCTGAACTTATTATCTATTACTGTACCATTCGCGCAAAATAGAAACCATGTGCTCGCTCGATGCTAAGGATGAATAAATTGTATTTTGAAACCCCAATTTTTTAGCTAGCAAAGAAACTCTTTTGCTAGGAGTCAACAAAGGCAATCTTTTAAGACTAATTAATTCAGCAGATGACACCTGAGATACAAGATTTTCAAGCAGCTCTCCACTGTGAACAATCACTATATCAATCTTATTTGAACCTATTAAATTATTAATTTCATTGGAAAAATAATTTGACAGTGTACGATCATATAATTCACATTGTTTCACCAAAAATCCGCGGGAATGCAATTTATCGGACAACAATTGACGCCCGCCAACTCCAGAAAATATTAATAATTTTTCTCCATTGGCTTCTTGCAGTGATGGGGACTGTAATAACTTCTCACTACTAAATTCTTCCTGCGGGTACTCTGCATCTATATTGAACTTTTTGAGAACGCCAGCTGTAGTTTTTCCTACAGCGTAATATTTAGGACCATCGGGTAGGCCATCTGGAAAATTTTCTATATTATTTTTCAGCCATTCAAAGAGGAAAAATACAGCAGGTCTACTAGTAAAAATGACTCGACTATATGAAGTGTAATCAAGTAAATGTCCATTTATCAGATTCTCTTTGGAGGGTTCATTGCAAGGAATTATTTTCATAACAGGCAAATGACGAGGTACGGCGCCATGTCTAATTAACAAAGAGACTAATGAATCCTTGCATCGAGCGTCAGGCTGAACAGGTCTTACAAGCAGTACTTTTAGTCCATTGAAGTTTGCCACCTACCAGTTATCTCCATAAACTTTTTTGAGAATATCTCCAGCTCCTTGATTTAAAAGTTTTTCGGCTAAATCGACTCCTAGTATTTCTGCATCTTTAGCCAACCCCCTAATGTCATTTCGAATAATCTGACTACCATCTGGTGAGCCTATTAATCCTCTCAACCAAATTTTATTTAAGTTCGAGCCTGTGAGAACTGCATATGCTGCAATAGGTGTTTGACATCCACCTTTAAGATGTCTATTCATAGCCCTCTCAGCTAGTATGCATTGTGCTGATCGTTCATGGTTTAAATGATCCAAAAGTCTATTAGTCTTATCATCATCAAGCTTGGATTCGATAGCTATTGCACCCTGCCCGCCGGCTGGAAGAAATTCTTCTGGCTTCATACGCTTACAGATGCGCTCTGAAAAACCTAATCTTACTAATCCTGCTGTAGCCAAAACGATAGCGTCATATTCTTTATTGTCTAGCTTGTTGAGACGAGTATTTACGTTACCTCTTAAATCCTTAACCTTGAGGTTAGGATAGGATTCTAATAGCTGAGTTTTTCTGCGCAAACTGGATGTTCCAACACAGCTGTTTCCTGGCATTTCCTCCAAAGACCTATAATGATTAGATACAAAAGCATCTGTTGGATCTTCACGCTCACAAATAACCTGCAAACCCAGGCCTGAAGGAAAGTCCATTGGAACATCTTTCATAGAATGTACAGCAATATCAGCAAGACCATCAATGAGAGCAAGTTCCAATTCTTTTACAAAAAGACCTTTCCCGCCAACTTTTGATAAGGTCATATCTAGTATTTTATCGCCACGGGTTGTCAATCCAATTAGATCAACTCTAAGGTTTGGATAGATTTGTTGTAGCTTGATTTTTACGTAGTTAGATTGCCAAAGAGCTAATGGACTTTGTCGAGTTGCAATTCGAACTATGGAGCTTTTAGAGGGAGTTAAAATCATAGGTCATCGCAATCAAAATCATGAAAAATAAAATTATATCAGATTGGCTTCAGGTCAGACATGTCTTTAAACAACTAAATTGGCCATAGGATAAAGTTGTAATATTCGTGCAAAGTGTTTTATATGCTCTAAATCTTTGAAGGTAACTATAATGATTTTACACCTATATAGTAACTTGGGTTTTGCTATAATCAAGAAAGTTTACTGTAAATAGCATATACAGCTAACAAATTAGCCACCATAAAAAAGGATCCCTTTGCTCATGAGTAACAAAAAAAATAAAAACCAGTCCTGGGGAGGCCGTTTTAATGAAACAACAGATGAGTTTGTAGCTAAATTTACTGCATCTATTGATTTCGACTATAAGCTAGCCTTGTATGATATTCAGGGATCTATAGCCCATGCAGAGATGCTTGTGAGTATAGATGTCTTATCGTCTGAAGAATTCGAGGCTATAAAAGAAGGTTTTAGCGATATTAAATCAACTATAGAAGCTGGCCAGTTTAAGTGGTCGGAAGACCTAGAAGACGTACATATGAACCTTGAGGCCGCGCTAATTAAAAGAATTGGTGATACCGGAAAGAAAATTCATACAGGCAGATCAAGAAATGATCAGGTAGCTACTGATATGAGACTTTGGCTTAGAGAGGAAATAAGCTTAATAGGCAGCGAACTAAGTCGTCTGAAAAATGCTCTGATAGATCTAGCTGAGAAAGAATCAGCAACTATAATGCCTGGTTTTACTCACCTTCAGACTGCTCAACCTATAACCTTCGGGCATCATTTAATGGCGTGGTTTGAGATGCTAGAGAGAGATCATGATCGTCTTTTAGACTGCCGAAAAAGAGTCAATCAGTCTCCACTAGGGTCTGCAGCTTTAGCAGGCACTACATATCCTATTAATCGTCCAATGACAGCGAAAAAACTTGGCTTTGATAAGCCGATGAACAATTCGCTTGACGCTGTAAGTGATCGTGACTTTGCAATTGAATTTTGTGCGTTTGCAAGCATACTTATGACACATCTTTCTCGCGCCTCAGAAGAACTAATTTTATGGAATTCTGCCCAATTTAACTTTATTAGTCTTCCAGACCGTTTTTGTACTGGGTCATCTATCATGCCTCAGAAAAAAAATCCTGATGTTCCAGAATTGGTGAGGGGAAAAACTGGAAGGATTAACGGCCATTTAATTGCTTTATTGACTCTTATGAAATCACAACCGCTTGCCTACAACAAGGACAATCAAGAAGATAAAGAGCCGCTATTTGATACCGCAGCAACACTCAAGGATTGTTTGCGAGCTTTTGCTGATATGGTGCCTGAAATCAAATCAAACAAATTATCTATGGCTGAATCTGCACGAAAAGGATTTTCCACAGCCACTGATTTAGCTGACTATTTAGTAAGAAAAAATATAACTTTCAGAGATTCACATGAAATCGTTGGCAAAGCCGTTGCATATTGCCTTGTAAAAGATAAAGATCTCTCGGAAATGTCCCTCGAGGAGCTAAAGAATTTTTCTGGTGCAATAGAAGATGACGTGTATAACATCCTTTCGCTTGAGGGATCTGTGAATGCTAGGAGTCATGTTGGTGGTACAGCACCAAGTCAAGTCAGGCTAGCTGTAAAAGCAGCAAGAGAGAAAATGTCTACAGTCAAAAGTTCATAAAAAAACATAGTATTTGACATTAAATATCAAATACTATGGAGCCGCCGCCCTGATCAAGACATGTTTTTTGTAATAACACCCCTAATGATTCTTCATTAATAGTGCTAAGCCATGAATTTTCAATATAATCAAAATAGTAGCCTCCTGACTTTGCAGCTAACCAAATTTGAGATTGGGAAGGCTGTCTAGAGATAATGATTTTAGATCCGTTAGCCTCAAAAGTAAGGGTTAAAATTCCAGATGAGGTTTCACAATCTATGTCCTCGATACTATTATCAATAGTATCTTCAATAGTCCTCATTATTGTGTCGCAATGTTGATTAAATTCGTTTTCATTCATATTTATAGGCCATTTTTAAAACATTTATCAGTTGTAGGTGCTATATGCGATTGAGTGAAGTAGGCATCAGCCGTTATACTCGGAAGCAACTTAACAAAAAAACATAGGTTTATTCATGCAGCGCTATTTTTTATTACTATTATTCATATTCTTTTCAACTACAAGTCTGAGTGGTTGTGGCAATAAGGGGCTATTATACCTTCCTGCGGAGCCGATTCAGGTAATCATATCTGATTCAGAGGAGATTGATAAAGATGAAACATCAGATACATCAGAATCCGAAAGAACAAGCGACGAGTAGACTATGACATATTTTCATTATAAACATGGAGAGATGTTCGCTGAAAAGACAGCCTTGGAGTCAATTGCTCAACATTACGGCACTCCAACCTACGTTTATAGTCGTCTAGCATTAACGAATAATTTTCTATCCTATCAAAGAGCTCTAGATGGCAGGCCTCATATGGTTTGCTATTCTGTAAAAGCTAATTCTAATATTGCAGTCCTCAGCTTACTGGCAAAACTAGGAGCAGGTTTTGATATCGTCTCTGGGGGAGAATTGGAGAGAGTTATAACAGCAGGTGGCGATCCAAAGAAAATTATTTTTTCGGGGGTTGGGAAAAAACCTCAAGAAATGGAAAGAGCATTAGAGCTAGGAATAAATTGTTTTAATGTTGAATCTGATGCTGAGCTTGATGTTCTGAATAACGTTGCAAGAGCATGTGGAAAGATAGCTTCTGTTTCTTTACGAGTAAATCCAGATGTAGATGCTAACACTCACCCATATATTTCCACTGGATTGCGTGATAATAAATTTGGTATAGACATTAATAGGGCCCCAGAAATTTATCTGAAGGCAAAAAAAATGGAGTCT
>CAZSMR010000008.1:0-35672 GCA_964608185.1 uncultured Porticoccus sp.
TATAAAAACTATTAGCTAAATGCTAAACATTTAACTATTGCTAGATTTTATTGCCTTACTCGTCAAGAGTTGCCTGCCATCCTTGTAGTATTCCACATAATATAATTAGTGTTACTCCAACGCATATGTATGTATCAGGTATAAGATGCCAAAAAATCATGTCTACCACTAAAGCCATTAAAATATAACTATATTCAAAAGGAGCTATCACTACTGGCTTAGCCAGCCTAAATGCAGCTATTAAAAACATAAATCCTGCTGCTCCAGCGATTCCCGATACCATCATATTAGTGAACTGTGCTGTGCTTATACTGATCCATTTATCTTGCTCCCAAAAACTAGAAAAAATCAATAAAGGTATAAATTGATAAAAATTTATAGCCCAATCTGAATCAGTTTTCGATAATTTCCGGCCCCATAAAATTAAAACTGCATAAGAAAAAGGAAGACTTAGCAGAGACCAGTAAGCAAAATTGAAACCAGAGACTTCTAATTTTAGCACTAGGCATACACCAATAAAACCAGAGAGAGTTGCTATCCATTGTGCTGCGTTAGACTTTTCTCCGAGAATAAATGGAGATATAGCAGAAATTAGAACAGGTGCTCCAGCTAGCGCAGCGGCAACTGCGCTCAAGGGAAAATTCTTAACTGAAAGGTAGTAACCTATACTGATCACCGCAAAAAAAAGGCCTCTGAGCGCATGCTGGCCAGGATTTTTAGTTGCAAGCAGTCTAGTGCGCCCTGTACTGACTATAAAAATTATTAAACAAAGTATTGATGCTATTGTTCTAAACCATACAAGTTGTCCTGTCGGAATACTATCAAATAGTATTTTTAATAGAATGTCTCCAACCAAGAAAGAAACAAGACATAACTGCAGGTATATAATAGCTCGTGCATTTGATTTAATCATAGCCTGCTTTCTCGAATTCAATGAGTTCTTATAGAAAAACTTGCGAAACTCTTACTTCAATGGTTTATACAGGACATCCTGAAGGCTATAATTAGTATCTTTAAAAAAACTACATTTCTTAATTATAGAGAATTATCAATTGGAGCCGTCAGTATGACAGACGATAATAAACCGCTCAATTTTATTCAGCAGATAATGAGTAGTGATCTAAAGAAATCTGTTGTTGATAAAATTATCACCAGATTTCCTCCAGAACCAAACGGGTATCTTCACATTGGTCACGCTAAATCTATTTGTTTGAATTTTGGTTTAGCGCAGAAATTTGGCGGCGACTGTCATTTGAGATTCGATGATACAAATCCAGATAAAGAGAGTGATGAATATGTTCAAGCAATTATTGAGGATATTCAATGGCTTGGTTTTCAGTGGAAAGGAGATATTCGCTATGCCTCTAACTATTTTGATCAATTTTATATCTGGGCTAAAAATTTAGTAACCGATGATAAGGCTTATGTTTGTGAACTAAATGGCGAAGAAATGAGGAAAAATCGTGGCACTTTAACCTCTTCTGGGGTTAACAGCCCTTTTCGTAAACGACCTGTAGACGAAAGCTTAAATCTTCTTGAGGGTATGAAAAATGGTGATTTTGATGAAGGCTCTATGACTTTACGAGCTAAAATCGATATGGCTTCCCCAAACATAAATCTTCGTGATCCAGTAATATATCGAATAAAAAAAATACCTCATCATCGTTTAGGCGATAAATGGAATATATATCCAACTTATGATTTCGCTCATTGCCTAGAGGATGCTATAGAGGGTGTTAGCCATTCAATATGCACATTAGAGTTTACTTCTAATAGACCGTTGTATGATTGGTTTATAAACAATTTACCAGTCCCTTATAAGCCGCGACAATTTGAATTTGGACGGCTCAATCTGAACTATAGTGTGACTAGTAAAAGAAAACTTAAGCAGCTTGTTGATTCTAGATATGTCGATGGTTGGAATGATCCTCGTATGCCCACAATTTCTGGCTTGCGTCGTCGAGGCGTCCCGCCTATAGCTATTCGTAACTTTTGTGATAGCTTGGCGGTAGCAAAGACAGATGGACTAGTAGATCTTTCTCAGCTCGAATTTTTTATTCGTGATGAGCTTAATAAAAACGCTCCAAGAGCAATGGTTGTTTTGCGCCCCCTAAAAGTTGTTATTACTAATCTTTCGGACAACCACTCGGAAAATCTCAAAGCGCCGTGTCATCATGAGCTGGAATTGGGAGATCGTATGCTTCCGTTTACCAAAGAGATATATATTGACATTAGTGACTTTAAAGAAGAATACAGTAAGAAATTTAAGAAAAAACTCTTTCCAGGCAGGCGGGTAAGATTGCGCCATAGCTATGTAATAGAGGCTGATGATTACCTTAAAAATGAAAAAGGTGAAATTATTCAAGTCAATGCATCACTCCTGCCTGAAACACTAGGAGAAGATCCCTTCGATGGTATTAAACCGAAAGGTGTTGTTCATTGGGTCTCAGCTGATAATTTTGTTGATTGCGAGATATACTTGTACGATCGCTTGTTTAAAGAACCTGTACCAGATGGAGAAGGTAGAAATTTTCTTGAGATGACGGAGTCGGAATCATTGAGAATTATTACAAATTGTAAAGCTGAATCTAGCCTTGCTGATACAAAGATTGGTGATACTTATCAATTCGAAAGAGAGGGTTATTTTTGTAAAGATAACCAGAATAAGAGTTCTAAAAAAATTATTTTTAATCAAACTATAGCGCTTAGATCGAGCTGGCCAGAAGTTATTTCTTAAGGCTTAAACGCTCTGTAAATTATTTTCCAAATGGGCTAGATAAATTAAATTATGGCATTGCAAATATATAACACTTTGACCCGTAAAAAAGAACTCTTTAAGCCGATTAAAGCAGGCAGCATAAGTATGTATGTTTGCGGCATGACTGTTTATGATTTGTGCCATATTGGACATGCGAGAGTACTAGTTTCGTTTGATGTAGTTTCTAGGTACCTGAGATCGCAAGGCTGGAAACTCAAATATGTACGTAATATCACAGATATTGACGACAAAATTTTAATCAGAGCCGATGAAAACAGCGAGCCCTATTCTATTTTGACTGAACGAATGATAACTGCGATGCATCAGGACCAAAAGTTATTGGGAGTTTTACCTCCAGATGGCGAACCGCGAGTCACAGAATATATAAATGAAATTATCACGATGATTGAGACTTTGATCGCCAAGGGCCATGCATATATTTCAAAAAAAGGCGACGTTTACTATCGCGTAAGTAGTTTTTCTGATTATGGAAAACTAAGTGGACGTAATTCTCAGGACTTACCTGTATCCGCGCGTATTGAAGCAAACTCAGACAAAGAAGACCAACGTGATTTCACTTTATGGAAAAGAGTCATTATAGGAGATGCAAGCTGGGCTTCACCCTGGGGTCCAGGTAGGCCTGGATGGCATATTGAATGCTCTGCAATGTCAACTTGCTGCTTAGGCGCAACCTTTGATATACATGGGGGTGGGCCTGATTTACCGTTTCCTCATCATGAGAATGAAATAGCCCAAAGTGAAGCTGCGACCGGAAAAAAATATGCCAATTACTGGATGCATGCTGGTGCTGTTAGGGTGGATGACCTAAAGATGTCTAAATCACTTGGCAATTTTTTTACAATTCAGGATGTATTAAAAAAATATCATCCTGAAGTTATTCGATATTTTTTACTTTCTAGCCATTACCGTAGTCCTATAAATTATTCTGAAGAAAATCTTATTGAGGCCAAAAGTGGTCTTGAGAGATTTTATATAACCCTCAGGCAATTTCCTGATACTAAATCTTCGTCTATTAATAATTTAAAAAATAGTAAGTATTATGGGCTATTTATTAAAGCTATGGATGACGATTTTAATACTAGAGAAGCTTTAGCAGTTATGTATGACTTAGTCCGTCAAATAAATACTTTAATTTCGACTGATAAAACTAAGGCCACATTGCTACTATCCGAACTAAAGGCTCTTGGGGGAATATTAAAAATTCTAGATTGTGACCCAGAGGAATTTATGCAGCATGGGATTGAGAATGATGAACCGGAGATCCTAACTACTGAAAAAATAGAAACATTGATTTCTGAGAGAGTAGCTGCAAAAAATAACAATGATTTTATAGGAGCTGATCAAATAAGAGCCGATTTACTGTCTCAAGGAATTCTATTAGAAGATTCTCGTGATGGTACATCTTGGCGGAGAATTTAGAGGTAGTTTAATTTTTTTGCAGCATGCTTTTCTCTGCAGAGTCTACCGCTTGGAAAATTAGTGTATTAATTGTCATGGGGCCAACTCCTCCGGGTACAGGTGTTATTGCAGAAACACGACCGTGAAGTGGGCTTAGTTCAATATCGCCAATACCACCAGGGTGATATCCAGCATCAATCACTACCGCTTCGTCTTTGATCCAAGCTGCTCTTATGAATTCAGGCTTACCGACAGCGCCTACAACAATATCAGCATTTTCAATAATCTTTGGCAGATTCTTGGTCCGTGAATGACAAATAGTCACGGTGGCATTTGCGTTGAGCATCATCATTGCCATTGGTTTACCTAAAATGGGGCTGCGTCCAACAATTGCTACATGCCGACTTTTAATGCCTATTTTGTAAGCAGACAGTAGTCGCATTATTCCTTGTGGTGTTGCAGATCCATAGGCGCTTTCTCCCATAGACATTCGCCCAAAACCTGAACAGGTGACGCCATCAACATCTTTGTTTAGGACAATACTATCAAAACAAATTCTTTCGTCAATTTGTGGAGGTACTGGATGTTGGAGTAGTATTCCTTGGCAAGCAGGGTTGATATTTAATGATTGTATTTTTTCAAGCAATATTTTTGTAGTAGTATTTTCAGGCATTTCTACTGCAATCGAGTCCATTCCAACACGCTTGCATGCATTTTGTTTCATGCGAACATAAGTTGCTGAGGCTGGATCTCCGCCTACAAGAATAGTGGCAAGCATTGGAGTTTTCCCCCCGCTTGCCTCTTTTACCTTAGCAACCCTTTGATAAAGTTCCGCTTCAGTTTTCAGGGCGATAGCTTTTCCATCAAGTATTTGGGTCTTCATGAAATTAAGAGCTCCTGAATCAGCAAAATTATTAGATTAAGGTTATCTTCTCATTTCGAGGACCTTCTGTGAAGCTAATACCTCTTGCAATTAATGGCTTTTGATTGACTAGATCACCAGTCGTCAGTATTATGCCCATCTCTCGATTTGAGGGTAAAAATAATATCGGGGATTAGCGCAGTCTGGTAGCGCGCCTGCTTTGGGAGCAGGATGTCGGGGGTTCGAATCCCTCATCCCCGACCATTCTTTTTTGGATAGTTGTTGAGCGCCCTTAGCTCAGCTGGATAGAGCAACGGCCTTCTAAGCCGTAGGTCGCAGGTTCGAATCCTGCAGGGCGCGCCATCCAGCAAGAAAAATCAAATTAGTGGTGGCTGTAGCTCAGTTGGTAGAGCCCCGGATTGTGATTCCGGTGGTCGCGGGTTCGAGCCCCGTCAGCCACCCCATTTCCTGTATAACTTAATATCTCTAGGCTTGATTTTAACCCTTCTCTGTTTATACACACTGCCATTGGTATTTTCATGAGCCTTTGTATAAAATTTAGTTCATGTTTAACACTAATTGGGGTCTTTATGGGTTTATCTGTTCTAATAATTTTTATTTTGTGTGCATTTTATGTACAAAATAGAGGTGTTGTTCAACACAAAAAATTAGTTCGTAAAATAAGTGATCATTCGAATTTATTTGGACCTATAAACTGCTTGTTTTATTGTTTTTCCACAATAAAAAAGTCTGTTTACATTGATGTTGATAATTTTCCTGAATTAAAAGTCCTTGAAGATAACTGGAAGGTAATAAGAGATGAGGCAATCGCACTCAACAATGATACTCATATAAAATCTTCAGAAGAAAAAGATGATTTAGGTTTTAATTCGTTCTTTAAAACCGGATGGAAGCGCTTTTATCTAAAATGGTACGGAGCTTCGCTTCATTCAGCAAACAAGCTTTGCCCAAAAACTGTAGACCTGATTAATTCTATTTCATCTATTAAGGGAGCTATGTTCGCTATGCTCCCGCCAGGAGCAAGATTAGTAAAACATAGAGATCCTTATGCAGGATCTTTTCGTTATCATTTAGGCTTAACAACACCAAACTCTGAAAAATGCTTTATTTCTGTAGATGGAAAAAAATATTACTGGAAAGATGGTGAGGCTGTTATGTTTGATGAAACTTTTATTCATTTTGCTGAGAACAAAACAAATACAAATAGAATTGTATTATTTCTGGATATAAAAAGGCCCACTAAGTTTTTCATAGTTGACTGGATAAATGAAATTTTCTCAAGAATCGTTTTGGCAGCAACAACCACTAAAAATATGGATGGCGATAAAATTGGTGGAATTAATCGTTTATTTCCACATATTTTTAAAGTTAGGTTGATCGGAAAAAAAATCAAAAAATTAAATAAAACTCTTTATTACATCCTGCAATATTCAATTTATTTGTTATTAATCTATGCAGTATTTTTTTAATTATGTTTCGGTTTCTCAGGAGAACCATTAATGAATCAGATTATCTTCCAAGGTAACTTTTTAAAGTTAATATTAATTGATGATAACTTTTTAGAGCTAAGCTTTGGCGGAAAAAAGCGCTCAGTTAATGTTTTTAATCAGAAAACGATTGATGAACTTTTGCACGCACTGTCAATCGTTGAAAATCAATCCCATACGAAAGGTCTTATATTTGCAAGCACTAAAAGCGTATTTGTAGCAGGAGCCGATATTGGTGAGCTTAACCATAAATTCAAAAATAATGAAGAGCTTGAGATATTTTTTGGTAAAGCAAATAAGGCATTTAACATAATTGAATCACTTCCCTATCCTTCAGTTGCAGCAATTAATGGCTTTGCTTTAGGAGGTGGGTTCGAGTTATGTCTCGCCTGTGATTTTCGTATTATGTCAAGCGAAGCATCCGTTGGACTTCCAGAGACTAAGCTTGGAATAATACCAGGGTGGGGAGGGACAGTTCGACTACCTCGACTAATAGGACTGGGCAATGCATTGAGTTGGATAATATCTGGTGAGCATAAGAGCCCCCCTCAGGCACTTGCAGATGGGGCAGTAGACGCTGTAGTAAAACCGAAATTATTAAAAGAAGAGTCTTTAGCTGCCCTAAAATCGTCTGCAAATGGAAATTTAAATTATCATGAGCGTCGCAAACAAAAACAAGCGCCATTAACAATTGACAAAACTGAGGAAATTGAAGCTATAGAGTTTTCTAGAGCATTCATCTCTTCAAAAATAGGGGCCAACTATCCTGCACCTTTGGCCGCCTTAGATATGATTTCTAATACTGTAAAAATGTCACGTGATAGCGCCCAAAAACTAGAGTTTGAAACCTTTTGTAAATTAGCACAAACATCTGAATGTCGATCTCTATTAGGTGTATTCGTTAGTGATCAGTATATAAGTTCCATCGCAAAAAAATTTGGGACTAACTCCTCTAAAATAGTTAAGCATGTCACAGTTTTGGGTGCAGGTATTATGGGGGGTGGTATAGCTTACCAAAATTCGTTAAAGGGCTTCCCTGTTTTGATGACAGATATAAGTGATGATTCTTTAGTGATGGGCATGAAAGAAGTAAATAAGCTTTTAGACAAAAGGGTCTTTAATGGACGTACATCTAACCAAGAAGCTAAAAATATAATTTCTCGCATAACACCCACACTGGATTATCAGGACATGAAAAAGACCAGTATTGTTATTGAGGCTGTTATCGAAAACAAAAAAATAAAATCTATAGTTTTAGCTAATATTGAAAAAAAGTTATCTATTGATGCAATACTCGTTTCAAATACTTCCACTATATCCATTGATTACCTAGCAAGTCACTTAGACCAGCCTGATAAATTTTGTGGAATGCATTTTTTTAACCCAGTTCATGCTATGCCTTTAGTTGAAATCATACGTGGGAAGAAGACCTCTGAAGAAACTATTGGGCTAGCAACTTCTCATGCAGTTAAGTTAGGAAAAAAACCTATAATTGTTAATGACTGTCCTGGTTTCTTAGTTAATAGAGTTTTATTTCCTGCCATTTTTGCTTTTGACATGATGGTTGTTGATGGAGCAGATTTTCAGCAGATAGATAAAGTTATTGAGTCTTGGGGATGGCCTATGGGACCAGCATATTTAATGGATATAGTTGGCTTAGATACTGCTATAAGTTGTTTTTCATCAGTTGCTTCAGGCTATCCAGATAGAATGAAAGATGTATACGATGTTTCGCCAACCCGTTTATTATTTGAAGCTAATCGGTTTGGTCAAAAAAATCAAAAAGGGTATTATATGTATGAAAGTGATGCCAAAGGGAAACCAAAAAAGCTGATGGATGACAGAGTTTTTAAGCTTTTAAAGCCCCATATTAATCAGCGTTCCTCGAATAGTACTGAATTTAACGACGAATCTATTTTTTATAGATTTATGATTCCCATGTGTATTGAAATTGCGCTCTGCTTAGAGGAAGGAATTGTAGGCTCCCCATCAGAAGCGGATATGGCTATTATATATGGTTTAGGATTTCCAGTTTTTCGTGGTGGACCATTCAGATGGATGGATGAAATCGGTCTTGATACATTTTGTAAGCTAGCTGACGAATTTATATATCTGGGAAATTTATATAAGCCTACCTTGAAAATGCGGGAAATGGCTAAAGAAAGTGTAAAATATTATAATTCATAATTCATAATTCATAATTCATAATTCATAAATGAGGTAGCTATAAAATTTTAAATAGCTCGTGAAGCTGGAGATGATAAAATAGTTATAATTTATTTATAGAGGTTTGGGCAATACAGTCATATTCAAAGAATGTATCTTAAATGAAATAATCTTTTGGCTTGTAATTGTGATTTTTGATTTCTAAATAAAAACCAAGTTTTCCTAAGATTAATTTTAGGGGTTCAGGAGGTTTTCTTGGCAGTTATACATAAGTCGGACGATCCTGAATCATTACTCGATTTATGGTGCAAAGAAAGTGATGATATCTTTCAGTCAAAAAGAGTTAGCGACTCAAAGTCTGCTTTCGGTGATTTTGTTTCGGGTGATACACGCTGCCTAGCCGTCGAATACAGTTATATCCAATATTACAAGCCAAATAACCCACCCATTACACTCTTGGCTATTTATTTTAGACATGATGACACAGTTTATTTTACGATCACTGCCTCTAATGAATCCCTCCGTGCAGGATTTTCTGAGCTGCCCTACAGCTTGGATGCAATTGAAAATTTTATTTGTATTAATGACCTACCCATTCTTTTATTAGGCGCTCCCCTTACACTTGAAACAGTATATATAGATAAACCCTGGGGGCATGAGATATGGTATACGGGGATTGAGGAAAGAGGCGTCTCTTGCGTAACAGATGGCACAAACAGTACGCCACTTCCTTGGGTGTTATCTGCCGCTCCAAATCGCTTAGCTGCAGACAGAGAAAAACAAATAAACCTACTTAAAATTTTAGACCCACTTCCAGACTCCATGTGTGGAGACTTATATTTTGAATTGCACGAAAAAAAACAAGAAGCCTATGTAGTTGTTGATATAAACAAAGATTCTTGGCCAAATAGTATAGGTGGAGTTAGATATGGGTTTGATGATGAGCTTAGGCGCACTTTTTCTTCTAAAGATGACTTTTACTTTGCCTATAAAAAAGCAGTCGAGGCTTATCGGACAATAAGAAAAACCATTGATAATCAATTAGATGTATATCGTCAAAAAGAAGGATTTTTGTTAGATGAAACCTTGCCAACTAAAATTACTAGTAAGTGGATAGCTTTACTTCCGGAGGCTTGGGTATCTAAAGAGAAAGAACTTCGCGCCAAGATGGATTATTTTACATCTATTCTTCCTGTTAAGGTTGGAGATGTTGTTAAGATTCCCTTGCTGACCCCACATGGACTTCTTCATGGTGTTAGAGTTGTTGAGTTTCAAACCCCAGTTTATGAGCGCCTAATAATTTCATTTAACCAGAAGACATTAACCCAGAATCATTGGGATACGGATAAAGCTCTTAATGTTATGACTGAGGTATTAGATCCTTCTCCGGTTCTAACTGTGATCCAAGAGAATTCAGACTACATTGTTGAAGAAGTTGCAGTATTTAAGGATTTTAGAGTTTCAAGGATTACAATAATGGCACAGTCTTCTCATAGATTACCCATAGAGAATAATTACAGATTGTTGTTGGTGATTAAGGGCAACGTTGATTGCAGCGGTGTGCTTGCTGAGAAAGAGTGCGGATTATTTTTACCTGCAGACTTACAGGATGTGAATATACAGAACTATGAAAGCTGTCCATCGATATTGCTTTTAGCTTCACCTATCTGCGAGTAAACCTCAAACTTTTCTATCCTATAATATGCTTCTTTTTGTTGATTGGATGTGGCCTCTGTGGCAAAATCTGCACCCTTCACATGGGGGGGCAACTTCCTTAGCTATCAGTGTTTAATATTTAGCGGACGTGGTGGAATTGGTAGACACGCTGGATTTAGGTTCCAGTGCCGCAAGGTGTGAGAGTTCGAGTCTCTCCGTCCGCACCATTTAACATTGTTCAAACAACTTATATTTGAGGGGTACCATGCAAGTTTCTATCGAAACAACTTCTAGTCTTGAGCGAAAAATGACAATTATCGTTCCAGCTAAGCGTATCGGAGATGAAGTAAAAGAGCGTCTCACAAAAGCAGCAAAAACTGCTCGCATAGACGGTTTTCGTGTTGGAAAAGTTCCTTTAAATGTTGTTAACCAGCGTTATGGTCAGAGTATTCGACAAGAGGTAGTCAGTGAAACAGTTAGAGCTTGCTTTTATGAGGCTGTAACACAAGAAAAAGTGACGCCTGCTAGCACTCCAGCGATTGAACCAAAAGTTGATAAACCAGGTATAGATCTTGAATTCGTTGCAACCTTTGAAGTTCTCCCAGATTTCGATCTAGCTGATTTTAAGACCATTAAAATTCTTAAGCCATCTGCTGAAGTGAAGGATGATGATATTAGCATAATGATAAAGGCCCTTCGCAAACAACATGCAACTTGGTCAGAAGTAACTCGCTCCGCAGCTTTTGGTGATGAGGCAACAATTGACTATACCGGATTTAAAGATGGCAAAGAATTTGATGGTGGTTCAGCTGAGAATTATCCTATTGAAATAGGTGGCGGAACTGCAGTGGTTGGATTTGAGGATGGAATAGTTGGAATGTCTCCAGGTGATGAAAAAAGTCTCCCTATAACTTTTCCTAAAGACTATCAATCGGAGGATCTAAAAGGCGCATCAGTTGAATTTAAGATCAAATTAAACTTACTGAAAGAACCATCTTTACCAGAAATGAATGATGAATTTTTTGCTCTTTTTGGGCTAAAAGCTGGAGGGAAGGAAGCGTTTCGTTCCGCAGTTTTACAAAATATGCAGCGCGATCTGAAGAATGCTCTTGAGGGGAAAACTAAAAGTCGTGTAATGAGTGAATTATTTAATCTTCATAGTGAAATCGAAGTACCCACTACAAGAGTTGCAACTGAAATCAGTGGCTTGAAACAGCAAATGTCAAAAAAACTTGCTGGTGACAGTGATGAGAATAAATTTGACCCTTCATTGCTTCCCGATGAGATGTTTGAGGAGCAAGCTAAGCGTAGAGCTATAGTTGGATTGGTCGTAAATGAAATAGTGCAATCCGAAAAAATGGACGTAGATGGCGCGGAAGTAAGACGTCGGATTCAAGGTATAGCAGCAACTTATGACCAGCCAGAAGAAGTTATTAAATACCATTACGATAGCCCTGAACTATTGAAAAGTATTGAAGCGAATGTTCTGCAGGATCAAGTCGTAGAATTTATTTTGTTGCAGGCAGAAGTTTCAGATGAACCTTTAGATTATCAGAAAGCAGTAACTCCTGACCCCGAACAGGTTGCCGCTAATAATTAATTTATAGGTTATAATACAGTTAAACAAGGTTGATTTAGGTGAACCAATATGAAATTTGATTATTCCTCGACAAAGCTTGATGTAAACAATGCAGGCGGATTAGTGCCTATTGTTGTTGAGCAAAGTGCTCGTGGTGAGCGCTCTTATGACATTTACTCTCGTTTGTTAAAAGAGAGAGTTATTTTTTTAGTTGGCCCAGTCGAAGATTATATGGCTAATCTTATCGTTGCTCAGCTACTTTTTTTAGAGTCTGAAAATCCAGAGAAAGATATTCATTTGTATATAAATTCTCCCGGTGGCTCTGTTACTGCTGGAATGTCAATCTATGACACTATGCAGTTTATCAGTCCAGATGTAAGCACAATGTGTATCGGTCAGGCTTCCAGCATGGGCGCTTTTTTATTAGCAGCTGGCGCTCCTGGAAAAAGATTTTGCCTCCCTAATTCTCGCAATATGATTCACCAGCCTAGTGGTGGAACTAATGGCCAAGCTTCTGATATTCATATACATGCTCAAGAAATTCTTAAAATAAGAGATAGGCTTAATAAGTGTCTTGCTAAACATACAGGACAGCCAATATCCAAAATTGAACTTGATACAGAGCGTGATAATTTTATGAGTGCAGAGGAATCAAAAGCTTACGGGCTGATTGATGACGTTTTGGATAAGAGACCCAAAGCTCCATAATCAATTTTTTAGATCTTTTGATCTTTGTGTACTGACTAAGAGATGAAAATTTATGACAGATGAAACGACAGAAAATGGTGGTGATGACACTAAATTGCTTTACTGTTCTTTTTGTAACAAAAGCCAGCATCAGGTTCGAAAGCTTATAGCTGGGCCGCTAGTTTTTATCTGTGATGAGTGTGTAGAGCTTTGTAACGATATTATACTAGAAGAGGTTCAACAGCTTGAGTCAGACTCGTCTTCCCCGAGCGGCTTACCAAAACCCATAGAAATAAAAGAAATACTTAATCAATATGTGATCGGACAAGATCAAGCTAAAAAAGTATTAGCAGTTGCAGTTTATAACCATTACAAACGTCTACAGCGCAGCGATTCTAGCAAAGCTGATGATGTTGAGCTTGGTAAGAGTAACATTTTGTTAGTAGGCCCTACGGGAAGTGGAAAGACTCTATTAGCCGAAACATTAGCTAGATTGCTTGATGTTCCCTTTGCCATTGCCGATGCAACAACACTCACCGAGGCAGGTTATGTCGGTGAAGACGTCGAAAATATTATTCAAAAGCTTCTTCAGAAATGTGATTATGATATAGATAAGGCACAACGCGGCATAATTTACTTAGATGAAATCGACAAAATTTCACGCAAATCTGACAACCCATCAATCACACGAGACGTCTCAGGCGAGGGTGTTCAGCAGGCCTTGCTGAAACTGATCGAAGGCACTGTCGCTTCGATACCACCACAGGGTGGAAGAAAGCATCCACAGCAAGAATTTATTCAGGTTGATACCTCTAATATTTTGTTTGTTTGCGGGGGAGCTTTTTCAGGTCTAGAAAAAGTAATTAGAGATCGTTCCGATAACACTGGTATTGGTTTTAGTGCAACTGTCAAAGCTAAAGATGACAATAAAAACATTGGCCAGACATTAGCTGATTTAGAGCCAGAAGATTTAGTCAGTTATGGCCTCATACCAGAATTTGTTGGCAGATTGCCAGTGATAGCAACTCTAGAGGAGTTAGATTTAGATGCGCTAGTAAATATACTTACGGAGCCAAAAAATTCTCTTATTAAGCAATATAGCGCAATGTTTGAAATGGAAGGCGTTGAGCTAGATATCCGACAAGATGCATCAGAAGAGATAGCTAAGAGAGCGCTAGAGCGAAAGACAGGCGCAAGAGGACTTCGTTCAATTATTGAAGATATTTTATTAGATACTATGTATAAAACTCCTACTGAAAAAAATATCAGTAAAGTTGTCATTGACTCGTCCGTAGTCCGTGGTGAATCAGAACCGTTGATGGTTTATGAGAATTCTGACTCCAAAGTAGCAGTAAGAGAATAGAGTTTTATTTCTCTCTGAAAGGGCCCTACGGCCCTTTTTTGATTTATAATTAAGGCTAACCTTGTTTTAATCTAGAGCGCCCCAATACCCTAAGATATGTTTAGATTCTTTAACTTTTTATGAGGGTTTTTTTGATGTCAGAGCTAAGTATTTCTAACAAACTACCTCTACTACCTTTGCGTGATGTAGTTATTTACCCCAATGTTTCTGTCCCGCTGTTTGTTGGCCGAGATAAGTCGATAGCGGCTCTAGATGCATCTATGCTTAAAGATAAAAAAATCTTAGTAGTTACTCAAAAAATGGCCTCAGAAGATGATCCAGCTATAGATGACCTTTACCGTTTCGGCACACTCGCTACTATAACGCAAATGCTGAAGCTACCAGATGGGACCGTTAAGGTTCTTATTGAAGGAGCTAAAAGAATTAAAATCACTTCAGTAGAAGACACTCAAGGCTATTTTTTAGCTAATTATGAGGAATTTTTAACAGAAAAAATTGCAGATCAAGAAATTGAAACAATAATGCAGTTAGCGTCAGATAAGTTTGAACAGTATGCCAATCTTAGTAAAAAAATATCACCTGAAACTGTTAATGTTGTTACTACTATCACCGATGCGGTGCGCCTAGCAGACAGTCTGGCTAACCATCTACCCTTATCGTTAGACCAAAAACAAAATATGCTAGAGCTCGAGGCCTTGATTGATAGATTCGAGCTGTTATTGGTTCTTATGGAATCAGAGATAGAGTTGTTTGATATAGGTCAAAACATACGCACGCGTGTAAAAAAACAAATGGAAAAGAGCCAAAAAGAATATTTTTTGAATGAGCAGATGAAGGCTATTCAAAAAGAACTTGGCGATGCTGACGAGGATGACGACTTAAAAAACCCGCTCAGTAAAGCCCGGACAGAATTTAAAAAACTTAAGGCCATGTCTCCTATGTCAGCAGAAGCATCCGTCTTGAGGGGTTATATTGATTGGCTCGTTAGTGTGCCATGGAAAAAGCGATCAAGAGTTCGGCATGATCTGAATAGGGCTGAACGTATTCTTAATGAAGATCATTATGGTTTGAATGACGTAAAAGAGCGTATCCTTGAATTTTTGGCTGTGCAACAGCGCGTTAAAGCGCTTAAAGGCCCTGTTCTTTGTCTCGTTGGGCCGCCAGGAGTAGGTAAAACATCTCTCGGGGAGTCAGTCGCTAAAGCAACAGGAAGAAAATATGCACGTATGTCGTTAGGAGGTGTACGCGATGAAGCTGAAATACGAGGGCATCGCCGAACATATATAGGTTCGCTGCCTGGAAAATTAATACAAAAATTAGCTAAAGTGCAGGTAAAAAACCCTCTCTTTTTACTTGACGAAATAGATAAAATGGGTACGGATCATCGTGGTGATCCATCCTCTGCAATGCTAGAGGTTCTTGATCCAGAACAAAATAGTAGGTTTAACGATCATTACCTTGAGGTCGACTATGACCTTTCTGAAGTAATGTTTATATGTACCGCGAATACGATGGATATTCCTGCCCCGTTGCTGGATAGAATGGAGATAATCAGAATCTCAGGGTATACAGAGGACGAAAAAATAAATATTGCAGTCAAGTATCTCTTACCGAAACAACTTAAGGCTAACGGTTTAGCAGAAAACGAATTACTTCTTGAGGATGGGGTTGTTATAGATATTATTCGTTACTACACGAAAGAAGCTGGAGTTCGTGGGCTCGAAAAACAACTCGCAAGACTTTGTCGAAAAATTGTTATTCAAAATACTCGTAGTAACAAAAAAGATAGTTATAAAGTTGACTCTAAGCATCTAGAAGAACTGCTTGGAGTAAAAAAATATGATTTTGGTCGTGCCGATGAAAAAAGCCAAATTGGTCAAGTGACAGGGCTTGCCTGGACTCAGATGGGAGGCGAGTTGCTTACTATAGAGTCTTCTGTTGTTGCTGGCAGCGGTAAAGTTATAAAGACAGGCTCTTTAGGTGATGTTATGCAAGAGTCGATACAGGCAGCAATGACAGTCGTAAGAAGTCGCTCACAAGTTTTGGGTATACATCAAGATTTTCATCAAAAACTAGATCTACATATACACGTTCCAGAAGGAGCTACTCCTAAAGATGGACCTAGTGCTGGAATCAGTATGTGCACAGTAATTGCATCTGTGCTTACAGGAATACCTATTAGAGCAGATGTTGCAATGACAGGAGAAATTACTTTAAGGGGCCAGGTTTTGAAAATTGGAGGCTTAAAAGAAAAACTTCTTGCAGCTCATCGCGGTGGTATTCATAAAGTTATTATACCGCATGAAAATGTACATGAACTTAAGGAGATTCCTAGTAATATAAAAGATGCCCTTGAAATTATTTCTGTTCAGAGGATAGATGAGGTTTTTGACGCCGCTTTGCTCACAAAGCCGGTTGCACTCTCTAATGAAGAGTATAGCAAGCTGTCAAAAATAAGCGTAAATTTAAAAAATATGCCTGAACCCCCCGTTAATACTCACTAAATCGCTTGACAGGGCCAGCAGAGGGTTGGTATAAAGTTGGTGTAGCACGATTATTTGTTCAGATTTACTGATATATATAATGATTTTAGTGCTACAGACGTAAGTCCATAAAAACATATTAGAAGGGGATTATTGTGAATAAATCTGAATTAGTTGATGCAATTGCCGATGCAGCGGATCTATCTAAAGCTTCTGCTGGGCGCGCTCTTGATGCGGCAATATCTGCAGTTTCGACAGCGCTATCAAAAAAGGATCAAGTTTCTCTTGTAGGTTTCGGTACTTTTGCTGTGAAGCATCGTGCAGCACGTGCGGGTCGTAATCCACAGACTGGTGCAGAAATCCAGATTAAAGCAGCCTACGTACCTAGCTTCAAAGCAGGTAAAGCACTTAAGGAAGCAGTTAATTCTTAAGAAAGCTTTATAGCAGGTATTAAGTGTTTTAATCTAAAGGCGCATCAGCGATGCGTCTTTTTTTATAATTTATTTATTTTTGACTAGTATCTTGCATTTAAAACCAAGAGAAATTTATGCTTCAAGATTTTCGTGACAACCTTAGTGGTGTAACAAAAGGCGTCTTAGTTTTTATTATCATAATTCCCTTCGCGCTTTTTGGTGTTGATGCGTTATTTGAAACTAGAGCCACTACTAAAGAGGTTGCCAACGTTAATGGTGATTCTATCTCTGAACTAAGCCTAAGACAGGCTGTACTGGTTAGAAAACAACAAATTAAAAGTAAAGTTAAAGATATTGATCTATCACTTTTGAGTGATGAGGTTTTAAGACCAGCTGTTTTGAAGCGCCTAATCAGGCAAAAATTAGAAGAACAGACTGCCTCTAGTCTAGGAATGTCCATACCTAAAAAAACCATTGATGCTCTCCTAGTCGAGGTTCCTGAGTTTAAGCAAGACGGAAGATTTAATCCTGAGCTATACGATTTTGTGGTAAATCAGATGGGCTATACCCCGACCTCGCATTATAAAGCGATTTATTCTGATTTTTTAGCTCAACAATTTTTACAAGGTGTTGTCGCAACTGGTTTTTCGACACAAAAAGAACAAGAATTATTAGTTAAAATTTTAGATCAATCTCGAGATTACTACTATCTAACCATACCTATCAGTAAACAAAAGGAGGTAATTCAGCCTTCCGCCGCAGATATTAAAATTTATTATGATAATAACGCCTCTCAATTTGTAACAGAAGAGCAAGTTTTAATAGAATATTTAGAGTTAAGGTCGTCAGACCTCGTAAAGAACCTAGATGTTGATTCTGATCTCATAGAAGAAAGTTACCAAGAGATAGTTAATACTGCTAAAGCTGCCACAACCTATAATACTGCACACATTCTTTTGGATAAAAAGGATGATGGAAGTCACTTCATCAAAATGGCTTCAATTCAAGAAAAAATTAAAAATAATGAGGATTTTTCTTTATTAGCGACTGAATACTCAGATGATTTCGCTACATCAGACAAAGGTGGAGATCTTGGTTATGTTCGACTGGGTGACATGCCATCAGAACTTGACCTAGCTCTTAAAGATCTTTCTGTAGGAGAAGTTTCTGAAATTGTTGAGACAAAAGCTGGTATTCATATCTTAAAGCTAATTGAAGAGAAGAAAGCTGATATACCGACAAGAGAGATATCTGAACCTATTATTCGCGAACAGCTTGCGTTGCAATTGGCTGAAGATTTAATGCCAGAAAAAATTGAAGAACTAAAAGAACTAGCTTACAACGCCACATCGTTGCAAAGTGTTTCAGATCTTATGGATTTGGATTTAAAAACTTCTGGCTCTTTTGGATTATCAGGTGGAGACGGTATAGCTTCAAACAAGAAGGTAATAGAAGCAGCTTTTAGTGCTTCAGTTATCAAAGACGGTTATGCAAGTGATATTATTGAGCTTTCAGACGACCATGTTTTAGTTTTATCTGTCCGAGAGAGGATTGCTTCTAAAACCCAACCATTTGAAGACGTAAAGTCTAAAATTAAAAAAATTATTCAGCACGATTTGGCATCTGAACAAATTCTATCTTATGGTGCCGAACTTAAAAAACGCTTCAATGCTGGCGAAAGTATTGAGTCTATTGCTAAAGCTGAAAATATTCCATGGCAGGTTAAGTTTAATACCAAAATTAGTAGCCCTGGTGAAGAGACTGATCCGAAAAAACAGTTTATTTTTTCCATGGTGTTGTCGAAAGATAAGCCTTCCGTTGACCATATCATAATGCCAAATGGCGATTATGTATTGTTAGTGTTGACTAAGGTTGCATACGGTGAATATGAGACTCTACGTCTTGCAGAGAAACAATCAATATCATATTCGAGGTCAACAGCTAGCGCTAGTCGTGATTATGGGGCTTATATAGCAATATTACTTGATGAAGCAGACGTTGTTTCAGATTAATATTAGTTTAGTATATCTCGCAATAAAGAAATTACCCTCGGCAAGAAAATGTATTTTATTGCGAACTGTCTATTATGAGACTCATGCTTTCTATTATCATCGGTTGTCGCTACATCAGCAGTAAACGCAGTAGTCGTTATATATCGTTTGTTTCTTTAGTCTCTTTTGTTGCTATGTCTCTTGGAGTTATGGTTCTAATCGTCGTACTTTCTGTAATGAATGGCTTTGATCATGAAATAAAAAAAAGAATACTCAATATATTACCTCATGCCTCTATAGTTAGTGATGTTGGGATAACTGACTGGAAGCTAATAGGGGACAATCTCCTGAAAATTAATGGCATAGAGAGTTATACTCCATTAGTTGAGGGCTATGGTTTATTGTCCTCATCTTCTCTAAGTCAGGGAGTTTTATTGCAAGGAATTTCTCCGTTATATGAAGATAATGTAAGCTCTATAAGCAAACATTTGATTAAGGGCGATATTGGTGATCTTAAATCTGGAGAATTTGGCATATTTGTTGGAAGTATCTTGGCAGACTCCCTTGATGTGTCATTCGGAGATTCAGTTATTTTATCATTGCCTGAGCTAAATATTACGCCAATTGGCATCTTCCCGCGTTACAAACGTTTTTATATAAAGGGAATTTATCAAGTTGGAGCACAGGTTGATAATGGTTTAGCATTTATTCATTACGAAGATGCCCAAAAACTATTCCAACTTGGTAAGGGTGTTAGCGGGGTTAAATTAAAAGTAAAAGATCCACTTGGAGTTGAGAGCCTAGTCCCATATATTAAGTCAAGTATTGGCCCATCGTTCAATATAAAAACGTGGGCTTCTGAAATGACTAGCCTGTTTAATGCTATAAAAATGGAAAAACGAATCGTTGCCCTAATGTTATCCGTTATTATAGCTATAGCTGGATTTAACATCATTGCTTGTCTTGTATTGATGGTCAGTAATAAAAGGCGTGATATTGCTGTATTGAGAACACTTGGGGCAAAAGCAAGCATGATTGCTACCATATTTATGATCCAAGGTTTTGTGTTGGGAGTTTTAGGGATTATAACGGGAAGTATCCTAGGATGTTTTCTTGCGTTAAATATTGGAGAAATTATTAGCTGGATAGAACTGAAGTCTGGACTACATATTTTCGATCCAAGTGTTTTTTTTATTGTTAAGATTCCGTCTGTATTATTATTAGAAGATGTGCTCATAATATGTTTTTTTAGCCTTTTACTGAGTATTATCGCTTCGATTTATCCAGCATATCAGGCATCTAAAATTTCTCCTGCTGAGGCGCTTCGTTATGATAAATGACCCTAAAATGGTTTTGCGGTGTGAAAATTTATCTAAATTTTATATTGAAAGAGATGCCAAGATTCAAGTATTAGATAGTATTTCATTAGAAGTTTCTGTCGGTGAAAAAATTGCCATTATTGGGTCTTCTGGAAGCGGAAAGACAACACTACTTAATTTATTAGGAGGAATAGATAATCCATCCACAGGCTTTGTTGAAGTGGTTAGCTCAAAATGGAGTGATATGTCAGAAAATCAAAGAGCCTCTTGGCGTAATAGGCACCTAGGTTTTGTATATCAATTCCACCATTTACTAGGAGAATTTACCTCTATAGAGAATGTAGCTATGCCTCTATTGATTAAGGGGATCTCGATATCTCAGGCAAAAATAATGTCTAAAGAAATTCTATCACAAGTAGGGTTAATTGACCGATGTGACCACAGGCCCTCATCTCTTTCTGGAGGAGAAAGACAGAGAGTCGCAATAGCGAGGGCATTAGTTTCTCACCCAGCATGTGTTTTAATGGATGAACCTACAGGAAATCTTGATTATTTTTCTTCTGAAGCTGTTCTCGATACAATTTCATACTTAAATATCGAGTTTGATGTCAGCTTTATTCTCGTCACGCATGATACTAACGTAGCCTCAAAAATGGATCGTATTTTATCGTTAAAGCATGGAGATTTAAAAGCATATGATCTATCTGAAAAAATAATACGGCCACCCATCAATGCTTAACTCATTTCCTTTTTTCGTTGGGTACAGATATTTTAGGTCAGGAAGTTCTAGTAACCTCGTCTCTTTTATCTCCTTTATGGCTATTCTAGGTTTAGCATTAGGAGTTGCATTACTTATTTTAGTTATGTCAATTATGAATGGTTTTGAGAGCGAGATGGAGACCAAGATACTTGGTTCTGTGCCTCATATACAAATAGGTAAAAAAAATGGGGTCGAAGATCTTCCAAAATTAATTAATTTAGTTAATGCTGATGAGAATGTTCATGCGGTCATGTCATTTTCTAAAACGGATGGCATGCTATTAAATAGTGGCGTTTCACTACCAATAGAATTGCTAGGTATAGACTTAATAAATAGCAATGAATTTGTAGGAAACTTTCTTACTAAAGATCTTCTTTCCTCGCTCAAGAAAAACGGTAAAGACTTTCTATTAGCTAAGGGAGTTGCAGAAAAGTTATCAGTTCAGAGTGGCGATACAGTCGCACTAATAGTTCCTCAGTTCGAGTCTTTCAATCATACAGAATTTTCACCAAAAATTTTCTCTTTTAAGGTGGGAGGAATTTTCATAACTCATACTGCTCTTGATCAGAAGCTTGTTCTTGGAAGCTTACCATCAGTTAATAAGATAGTTGGATCATTCGATGCACAGGGCATACAAGTTAAATTAAATGATATTTTTAGTGCAAGAGAAACAGGCTTCAGGCTAGTTAGTAAGTTGCCAATAAGTTACTATTTTTCTGATTGGATCCAAACACATGGAAATCTTTATCAAGCTATAAAAATGTCACGAAAAATGATTATATTGCTTGTCCTATTTATTATCATCATTGCTGTCTTTAATGTAGTTTCTATGCTGATGATGGTGGTGATAGACAAGCGCTCTGACATTTCAGTGTTTAGAACTCAAGGTGCAAGAAATTCTGACATTATTTTAATTTTTTTAACACAAGGGTTCTTAATTGGAGTTGTAGGCTCACTTATTGGCGCTATAATTGGCATTTTGAGTTCTTTAAACGCACCAGTTGTGATAAACAAAATAGAGTCATTCTTTGAGTTTAACTTTCTTAATTCTAAGGTTTACCCTATAGATTATTTGCCCTCTCAGCTGTTTTGGGGTGATGTAGTCTTAGTGGTCTTGGTGGCAATAGTTTTAAATTTAGTAGTCACTATTTACCCTTCTTTAAAAGCAGCTAAAGTTAATCCAGCTAAAGAGCTAAAATACGAATAAGTAGATTATTTTGGTTATTAGTTTTTTTTGATATCAATAGTCTTCTGTTTTTCCCGACGTTCCTCCCAGTTTCTAAGTACCTTCCATTTCCACAACTGACTTATAGTTATATAACTCAAGCTACCGAAAATTATTCCAGTTATAAGGCTGCCAATCAAAAGAGGAAGCCATATTAGATTTCCTTGAGATATAACCCAATCCCAAGATGGCTCAATAGTAAAAGTAATGAATTCCAACCCAAGTAATAATACACCTATGCTATATGTAAAAATAAATAATGGTGCTATTGTCAATGGATTGCTTATCCAGACAAGCGCCAAAGCAACAGGTAAATTTGATCTAAAGAGAAAAGCAAGAAATGCGGCGACAATCATTTGTCCAGGTATAGGCAGAAACGCAACAAAAATTCCTACAAAAAAAGCACTAGAAATAGAAGCTCTGTTTATATGAAATAAGTTTGGATTAGAAAATACAGGCCCCATGAATTTGATGGCTCGACTATTTTTTATTTTATTAGAAGCTGGAAGCCAGCGACCCAAGATTTTTTTTGGCATATTTTGGATGTAATTCGTATAAAAGTGATATAACCCTAGATTATGACTATTTTTAGCCATCCACACTACCTATTGCAAAAATTTTTTTATAAGTCGTTTATTGCGAAGGAGTATGATACATAATTTGAATCTAATTTAGTTTTTTTTCAAGTATCGAAGCTCCTTTTAGTCTTTTGTCTTCTTCAAGGAGAGCTTTTTTGGCATAATAATCACTTAACTATTAGCCGGACTATTATTCTTTGCCTAACACAGCAAATTTTTTGAATAATTCATCTTTTTCAAAGATTCTTATTTTGGAGGATCTTTCATTTCAGCGTAATGAAAATTTTTTGTTTTCAAATATAAATGTGTCTCTTAACTCAGGAGAAATTCTTCAAATACTGGGCCACAACGGATCTGGTAAAACTACATTACTTAGATTAATTGTGTCAGCCTTAAACTTAGAGTTGGGAAAAATCCTTTGGCAGGGAAAAAATGTCAAAAATATTCGTGAAAGCTATCTTGAAAATTTATTATTCCTTGGCCACAAGCCAGGCCTAAAAGGGCTATTATCAGCTGAGGAAAATTTAACTTGGTGGCGTAGTTTAAATAAAACTAATCCAATAACTAATTCTGCTGCGTTCAAGCATGTTGGCTTAAATAGTAACAAGGACGAACCTTGCTGCTATTTGTCAGCAGGCCAATTAAGACGTGCTGCGCTAGCAAGACTTTATGTTTCTAATGCAAAATTATGGGTTCTTGATGAGCCATTCGCTTCTATTGATAAGCAATTTTCCATTGAACTTAAAGCCTTGCTCATTAGTCATTTAGATAATGGAGGCATAGTACTTTTATCGACGCACCAAAACTTAGAAATTAAAAATATGAAATATATTTCATTGCCTTATCCTGACAAGGTTTGCTGATGAGCAATGTAGGATTTTTAGCAATTCTGAGGCGTGATCTCTTGTTAGCAATTCGTTATCGAGGGGATCTTGCTAACCCTTTGATTTTCTTTTTTGTAGTTATAGCCCTAATTCCTCTTGGCTTGACTCCAGAGTCAAGAGAATTGAGTGAAATTGCTTCAGGCATGTTATGGATAATGGCGTTACTAGCCTCATTGCTGTCCTTAGATGGGCTATTTAAGGATGACTTTAATGATGGAACTTTAGAGCAAATTATTATTTTACCGCAGCCACTATATTTTATGATTTTAGCAAAAATAATTGTTCATTGGATGGTTACCGGTTTACCATTATCACTATTAGCTCCTATTTTAGGTATGATGTTGTCACTTCCAGAGTCCGGCTATCTACCATTAACATTTAGTCTTCTAATAGGAACTGCGACTCTAAGTTTACTGGGTTCTATAGGAGCCGCGTTGACATTACCACTTAATAGGGAGGGCCTGTTGTTACCTCTTATTATTATGCCTTTTTATATGCCAGTATTAATTTTTGGGTCTAGCACAGTTGAGCTGGCAATAGATGGTTTTTCCATCATGAGTCCACTTGCAATAATGGGATCTTTTTTAGCTTTATCGCTTCTCATTTCTCCTTATGTCACTGCATGTGCATTAAGACTAAGTGTCCAAGGATAAGGTTTTTTAATATCAAATGAAGAAATTAATTAAAAATATATACCAGTGGTTTCATCGACTAGCATCCCCTCGTTGGTTCTACCACGTTAGTGGAAAATGGTTACCTTGGCTGTGTGTTTTGACACTAATTTTCGTTTCTATCGGTCTAGTTTGGGGTCTCGGTTTTGCTCCTCAAGATTCTAAGCAAGGAAATAGTTTTCGTATTATATATATCCATGTTCCGTCGTCTTTTTTAGCTTTAGTTGGTTACTATATAATGGCTACAGCAGGTGCAATTGCTATTATATGGAAAATAAAAATTGCAGATATAGTGATGAAGTCGGCGGCTCCAATAGGCGCATCGCTTACTTTTATCGCTCTTTTTACAGGAGCTGTATGGGGAAAACCCACTTGGGGAACTTATTGGATATGGGACGCACGTATTACCTCTATGCTAATTTTATTTTTTTTATATCTAGGAGTAATAGTTCTTCAAAAAGCGTATGCAGTGCAGGGTTTATCCAACAGGGCTGCTCCTTTGTTAGCCTTAGTCGGTACTGTGAACATACCTATTATTTATAAATCAGTAGATTGGTGGTACACCTTACATCAGCCAGCTACTATTAAATTTACCGAAGCACCTTCTATGCATCCTGATATGTTTCAGCCGTTACTGGTAATAATTATCGGCTTCTACTTTTTCTACATATCTGCTCTCATTATTAGTATGCGTGCTGAAATACTTTATAGGGAACGTCGAACTAGCTGGGTAAAACAGTTAGCTTTTAATGCTAGAAATAGGGATTCTTAGCTCATTTGTATTTGGACGCAATTTTAGTTTTTAATAAAATTTTATTTTCAGGTGGTAATAATGTTTCAATTTGATAGTTTCAGTGATTTTATTCACATGGGAGGCCATGGTCAATATGTTTGGATCGCTTACTTTGCGTCACTTGGTATAATGGCTTGGTTATTTTTTTCACCCTTATTGCGTAAGAAAAATATAATAAAAAAAATAAATAAACAAAATCATTGTGATCCCATCAAATGAATATAAATCTTACGCTTAACTATTTTTTTATCAGGCTATAAGTTGATAATATTTAGATTTTTCTCTAAGAGGAAATCATGCACCCTTTAAGACGCTTTCGCTTGACTATGATAATTTTTATTGTCGTAACCACATCTATCGCGGTTGGTTTAATGACTTTTGCTTTACGGAAGAATATCAATCTTTTTTATACTCCATCTAGCGTAACTTCAGGAGAGGCACCTATAAATAAGTCGATACGTGTTGGAGGCATGGTGGTAGTCAATAGCCTAGTGAGATCGGGAGATTCACTACAAAGTACCTTTAGGGTAACAGACGGAATATCTGAAGTTGAGATCCGTCATGACGGTATACTTCCTGATATGTTTTCTGAGGGGGGAGGGGCAGTAGCTACCGGAAAGCTTAATAAAAATTTTATATTTTTTGCATCCACAGTCTTAGCTAAGCATGACGAAAACTATATGCCTCCAGAAGTAGTCTACGCATTAGATGAAGCAAATGAGACGACTAAAAAAGTTGATGCTAAAACTAGCAACTAAAAACTGGGTAAGTCCTGCGTTGGATCAACACACTATGGAAGTAAATTTATGGTAGCAGAATATGGTCATTTTGCTTTGATAATAGCGTTTTTTTTATCGCTCATGCAAACAGTAATACCTCAAGTTGGTGCATACACAGAAAATCAACTTTGGATGTCTACAGCTAGACCTCTTGTGTTGGCTCAATCTTTATTTATATCTTTTAGTTTTTTATGTTTAGTTATCCTATTTCTTAATGATGATTTTTCAGTCAGATATGTTGCCGAAAATTCCAATACTCTTTTACCTGATCGTTATAAGATAAGTGCAGTTTGGGGAGCTCATGAGGGCTCATTACTACTATGGGTTCTGATACTTGCCTTATGGAGTTTAGCCGTTTCTATGTTTACCGCTAGGCTACCAATTGGTTTAGTTTCTAGAGTTTTAGCAGTAATGGGATTCATTAGTGTAGGTTTTTATCTCTTCGTATTGCTTACCTCAAACCCTTTTGATAGAAGTCTTCCATTTTTTCCTCTTGAGGGTTCAGATTTAAACCCATTGTTGCAAGATATAGGGTTAATACTTCATCCTCCAATGCTTTATATGGGTTATGTTGGCTTATCTGTCGCTTTTTCTTTTTCTATTGCCGCATTGCTTGCTGGTAATATAGATTCAGCATGGGCTAAATGGGTCAAGCCTTGGACTCTAGTTGCATGGATGTTTCTAACTCTAGGCATCTCTTTAGGGAGTTGGTGGGCATATTACGAGCTTGGATGGGGTGGTTGGTGGTTTTGGGATCCTGTGGAAAATGCATCATTCATGCCTTGGTTGGTGTGTACAGCTTTAATCCATAGTCTTTCTGTGACTGAAAAACGAGGGGCATTCAGCAGCTGGACATTGCTTCTCGCTATTATTGCTTTCTCTTTGAGCTTATTGGGAACTTTTTTAGTGCGATCTGGAGTTCTTACATCTGTTCATGCTTTTGCTTCAGATCCTACTAGGGGAGTTTTCATTCTTACTTTTCTTATCATTATAATTGGTGGATCATTACTACTTTTTGCCGTTAGAGGGCCAACAAAAAAAACTACATCTGGATTTTTTAAGCTTTCAAAGGAAATGTTTATACTGACTAATAATCTCATCTTAATAATTATAACAGCGGTTATTCTTCTCGGAACCTTGTACCCATTGTTTGCAGATGTTTTAGGGTGGGGAAAAATTTCTGTAGGGCCTCCTTATTTTAATTTATTTTTTGTACCTTTGACTTTGCTCCTCGGTTTCTTAATGCCAGTTGGCTCTGTATTAAGGTGGAAAAAGACTGGATCTATAAACCTTCGACGATATTTTAATGTTCCTTTGGTTTTATCAGTTGTTCTGGGTGGATCATTACCACTTTATTATGGGTCTTATGAGCCAGTCTCTATGGTAACTGTGATGATAGCCACATGGATAATATCTATTACACTCAGAGATATATGGCAAAAATCTATATGTCCTGGTTCAATACTTAATGGACTAGTGCGATTAAATGCAAGTTATTGGGGTATGGTTTTTGCACATATTGGTGTGGCTATATGTATTATTGGGGTTGGCTTCACTAGCACATATAGTGTTCAGAAGGATGTTCGTATGGAGCCTGGTGATAGTGTCGAAGTAGCTGGCTACCAATTTAAATTTATATCAGTAAGCCCTTATGAGGGGCCAAACTACATTGCCGATCAAGCTACAATAGTTATAACCAAAAATAAATCAGTAGTTACGACACTTTACCCTCAAAAACGTAGATATCTAGCTAGCGGTCAAACTATGACAGAGGCATCAATAAGTAGCAGTATATTTCGTGATCTTTATGTCGCGCTAGGTGAGCCCCTTAAAGGAAACGCATGGGGCATCCGTGTATATGTTAAACCTTTTGTCTCTTGGATTTGGCTTGGTGGTTTGTTTATTGCCATTGGAGCACTTATGGCCACATTGGATAAGCGTTATAGAAGGCACGCCTCATGAGTTAGAAGCATGTTATATAAACACACAATACATTCTATTTAAGTGCTGATAATTTTTTTTGTAATTACAATACGAAATGATAGGGCTAATATAGTGAAAGTAGTGAATAGATTAAGACTCTTCATACCCCTGATAATTTTTATTGGGATTGTTATATTTCTTGTAGTTGCGCTAGATCGCGATCCTAACTTCATGCCTTCCGCATTACTTGATCGTCCTGTTCCAGAATTTTCTTTACGTATTTTGAGTGATGAAAAAAAATACGTAGATAAAAATGTCTTTATCGGGGAACCGTCATTATTGAATGTGTGGGCAACCTGGTGCTTTCCATGCAGACTAGAGCATCCATATCTATATGAGCTTTCTTCCCAGGGAGTTCGTATCATAGGTTTAAATTATAAAGATAATATAGTGAAGGCTAGGAATTGGCTATTTGAAATGAAAGATCCATATGCTTTAAGTGTGATCGACAATAAAGGTAAATTTTCAATGGATCTTGGCGTTTTTGGTGCTCCAGAAACTTATTTGATAGATAGTAAAGGAATAATACGATATAAACATGTTGGTATTATAGACGATCGAATATGGCATGATAGCTTACTCCCTATATGGAAAAGCCTTAAGTAAAAAACGTATTTCATTGAAAGAAAAAATTAATTAAAACGCTTAAATAATTCATATATTATAAAAGAGAGGCAAGATATGGCTCAAGAGAATTACCAGAAAGGTGAAAGTATCCGCCGTAAGGTTATGGGTGATAAATTTGTTAATAAAGCAATGAATAAAGATTCAGATTTCAGTAACCCTTTACAGGATTATATTAATGAGAATTGCTGGGGATCTACCTGGACCAGAAAAACATTATCTCTAAAAACACGTAGCATCATTACCATAGCTACATTAGCGGCATTAAAGGCTCCAACAGAGCTAAAAGGGCATATCCGTGGTGCAATTAACAACGGTTGCACAAAGGAGGAGATACAAGAAATACTACTTCATACGGCTCCATACATAGGTGCTCCTGCTGTACAAGAAGCATTTAGAGCTGCAGAGCATGTATTCGACGATATCGAATAATAACAAACGATTCATAGGTTCTGATGTATAAAAATCTGAGGAAATAAATAGGTGATCAGAAAGTTATATTTAATAATGGTAATTTTATTTTTGATGGCCGAATCTATCCCAACAGTTTTAGCTTTAGAGCCTAGATCTTTTACTGAAGAACAGTTTCGAGTTCGTTACTATAGTTTAATCAACGAGCTTCGTTGCCCAAAATGCCAAAACCAAAATTTAGCTGATTCCAATTCGCTCATAGCAGTTGACCTTAGAAATGAGATCTATCTTATGATTGAAGAGGGTAAGTCCAATGAAGCCATTGTGAGTTTCTTGGTGGCTCGATATGGCGATTTTGTGAGATATGATCCTCCACTAAATTCCGTAACGTTGATATTATGGTTTGCTCCAGGTGCTTTATTTTTATTGGGAGTGATCATTATTTTTTTCATATACCGTTCTCAATTAACCGATAAAAATTACGCTATCGATTTAAAGCCAGACGAAGAAAAATATTTAGATGATTTGCTAATGAAAAGCTCTAACAATAAAAATAATAGTTCTAGTGAGGTAAAAAAATGATGTGGCTGATTTTTGCTTTACTAGTAATAGTAGCTGCTATTTTTATCATTTTTCCTTTGTTTAAAAAGGAAAACTATGTGAAGAATGTATCTTTAGAATCTGATAGAGCACTGAAAGAAAATATCTTAGTGTTTAAAAGCAGAAAAGCAGAGTTATTATTACAAGTTGAAGCAGGCATTATTAGTCATACTGAATATTTAGAGCTCTTATCAGAACAGAAATATATCCTTTCCATGGATACAACAAAAAAGTCGAAACTAATAGAAAAAAAATATATAAATCGAGGGGCTTGGCTAATCCTTCTCAGCTTAATGTTGATGCCGGTGTTCGCTTTTAGTGTTTACCATATCTTAGGAGCTAGTAAAGATTTAGATATTACAAATTTATTAAAAAAACGTGCTTCTGTTTTTATGAGCAATGAAGATCGGATTGATTTAAATAATATAATCCAGAAAAAAATGTCTGACAGGCTATTAGATGATCCTGAACATCCTTATTACTTAGTTGCTCTAGCTCAACTAAAGATGGAAGACGGTAATTTTATCGGAGCAAGATTATTATATTCTGAGGCCCTAGACGCTAGACCAAACGATTCCAATCTATTGTCTGAGTTTGCTCAAGCAATATATTTTTCAGAAGATAAAAAATTTACAAAAGAAGTCAACTCTGCTTTAGATAGAGCTTTATTTTTGAATTCAAATAACACAACAGCTCTAGGTCTTCAGGGTATTCGTTACTTTGAGTCAGGTCAGTATAGGTTAGCTATTAAAAGCTGGAAAAATGCATTAACAGCAACAACTCAAGGTACTGCAGAGGCTAGTGCACTGAATTCTAGCATTTCATATGCTAAAAATTTAATCCAGGAAGATAAATATAATTTATCTATAGAGGTCTCTATATCTCCAGAATACAAAATAAAAGCAGATAAAATAGTCTATATTTATGCACGAGAGTGGAAAGGCAGCCCAAAACCTATAGCCGCAGTTAGGCTTAATGTTTCTGAGCTGCCTAAGGTTGTTAGTTTGAACGATACCGTGAGTATTATGGGTGGAAAAACTTTATCCTCAGTCGATTTCCTAGAAATCATAGCTAGAGTCTCTATGTCTGGCTCAGTGACACCTATGCCAGGAGATTATCAAGGAACAACTGGAAAGCTTAGAGCAGAAACACAGAATAAGATACAAATACAGATTAATAGTAAATTATAAGCTGTTCATTTACTTGTAGAGCCAGATAAGCTCGTTTAGCATGTTACTAATTTATTTTAAGAAGAGATTATATGCGTTTAAAATGCATTAAAATGTCTGGTTTCAAATCCTTTGTGGACACTACAACAGTAGTATTGCCAAGTAATTTATCCGCTATAGTCGGACCAAATGGTTGCGGCAAATCAAACATAATCGACGCAGTTCGCTGGGTCATGGGTGAGAGCTCTGCAAAACAGTTACGAGGTGAATCAATAACAGACGTTATTTTTAATGGCTCAGGGAGCCGAAAGCCAGTTGGACAAGCTTCTGTCGAGTTAGTTTTTGATAACTCAGAAGGAAAGCTTGGTGGAGAATACGCTGGTTGGGGAGAGATTTCCATCAAACGAAAGGTCACACGTGATGGTCAGTCAAACTATTATTTAAATAGTGATAAATGTCGAAGAAGAGATATTACTGACATTTTTTTAGGCACTGGTTTGGGCCCTCGAAGTTATGCAATTATTGAACAAGGCATGATATCCTCACTTATCGACGCTAAACCAGAAGAATTGCGTGTTTATATTGAAGAAGCAGCAGGAATTTCCAAATACAAAGAACGTCGTAAAGACACTGAAAACCGCATAAAAAGAACTAAAGAAAACTTAGAGAGACTAACTGATATTCGAGAAGAGCTTGGAAGTCAAATTAATCGTCTTGAGCGTCAAGCTAAATTTGCTAAAAAATATACAGAACTCAAAAAAGAGGAAAGACACTCAAGAGCAAAGCTCTTGGCTCTTAAATGGCGTGACATTAATAATAGTACTATAGATCTCTCAAAGACTATTGCGGGCTATGAATTAAAAATAGAAAAAATTTCTGCTAAACGAAGCGAGTTCGACGGTATTCTTGAAAAGCACCGTATTGATTATACTGAACTGGGTGACGTATTGAACATAGTTCAGGGTCTCTCTTATTCGGTCGGTTCTGAAGTGACTAGAATTGAGCAAACAATTCAGTACGCCCGCGATCGAGCAAGTAAGGCCGAGAAAGATCTAGAGGAAATCGATCAAAATTTGGTTGAGACCAATGAAAATTTAATTCTAGATCAAGAAGAAAGGAACTCTTTAGAGCTGGAACTTAAAAACATAAATCCAATTCTTGAGAAAATTCTTACAATAGAAAATTCGTCTAAATCATTACTCCACAATGCAGAGGAAGCAATAAAAGCTGAACAGTCTAAATGGGATAGCTTTGTACAAAGCTCATCAGAGCCGGTTCAGCAAGCAGAAGTACAAGAATCTAGAATAGGTTATCTAGAACAACTGATAGGTCGTCTGGACCAAAAGATAGAAAAAATTGATATCGAAAATAAAAGTTTAATCGGCTGTACATTTGAAAGTGATCTAGATAATTTTAATGAAAAAATAGCCAAAGCAGAACTAGTAGTTAGTCAAAAAGTCTCTAGCCTCGAAAAAATAACAAACCAAATTGAAAAGATTCGCCAAAATTATTCTCTCTTAGATTCTGGATTAAATAAGTCGCGTACTGATTTGCAAGCTTTGCTGGGTAAGAAATCATCACTAGAATCCCTAGAGCGCTCATTACTTGATGTCGATGACAACAAAAAAGCTTGGTTTAAAGTTAATAAAATTGAAAAAAATCTACGTCTAGCCGAAAAAATTGAAGTTGATTCAGGTTGGGAGACTGCAATAGAAGTTGTACTTGGAGACTGTCTTCAGGCAGTTTGTGTGGAAAGTATTAAAAATTTGAATAATATTTCACATACTTCGATTGATGGTGAAGTAGTCTTAATAGAAGCATCTATTACTTATAATGAAGACTGTTTATTACCTGATAACGCCCAGCCTCTTTTAAATAAAATTAAAGGCGAGAATCTTAACGGCTATCTGTCATCTATACTTCAGAGTGTCTGTGCTATAGACAGTTTAAGTTCTGCATTTCAGATAAGAGATAAATTAAAAATTGGACAGTCGATAGTTACCAAAGATGGATTTTGGTTAGGAAAAAATTGGTTACGCATAAATAGTAATAAAGACCTTACTAAGGGCGTCTTGCGAAGAAAAAAAGAACTTGAATTTCTAGAAATAGAACTTACGAGTTGTCGCAATCATACTAGTAAGATAGAGCAACAAAAAAATTCAAGTGAAAAAAAGCTTCGCGAGTTAGAAGCCCAGAGAGAAAAAGATAGGAGTTCTTTGACTCTAAAACAAAATCAATATGCAGAGTTGCGTTCACAAGCTAATACTATCCAAATACAAATGGAGCATCTAACTGCTCGTCAAAAAAGAATTAATGATGAGCTGAAAGAAACATGCGATCAGAAAAAAATAGAACAAGAAAAATTACTCGATGCTCGCAGACAATTAGAATCTGCTACATTTGGTATTGAGAAAAATTCTAAAGAAAGAGAAGAATTATTGGCCGATCGTAATAAAAAAATGACTAATCTTGAAGATGCTAGGAAGTTATCTGATGAACACAAAGATCATGCGCACGAGATTGCAATGAGGGAGAGAGCAGCAACTACGAAACTACAGTCAACCCTCGAGGGTATAACTCGCCTAAAGAGTCAGACAGCTCGACTCAACGAAAGAAGGCAGCAGTTGCAGGATTCTTTTTGTCAAGATGATAGCCCAAACGAAGACCTTAAAAAGGAGCTAGCTACTCAACTAAATTTAAGACTACAGATAGAAAAAGAGTTAGTTGACTCTAGGAAAAAAGTAGAAAATCTTGAACATCTCATGCGAGATATAGAACAAAAAAGAAATATTTTAGAGGTTGAGACTCAAAAAGAAAGACAGTTACTCGAACAACAACGGTTGTTAGCTCAAGATCTTGCAACGCGAAGCCAGACTATATCTGAGCAAATAACTGAATATGGATTCATTTTAGAAGAACTGCTAGTTTTGCTGCCAGATGAATTGAAGTTAGCTGATCTAGAACAGATCATAGAAAAAATTTCTAGCAGTATTCAGCGATTAGGACCAATTAATCTGGCAGCAATCGATGAATATAGTGTTGAGTCTGAAAGAAAACAGTACCTTGATAAGCAAAATGATGATTTAGAAGAAGCGCTCACAACATTAGAAAGTGCTATCCGTAAAATAGATCGAGAAACCCGCTCAAGGTTCAAAGAAACATTTGATCTTGTAAATGTTTCTTTCCAGGAATTGTTTCCTAAGCTCTTTGGTGGAGGGCACTCTTATCTTGAGCTTACAAGCGACGATCTCCTAGAGGCTGGCGTCGCCATAATGGCTAGACCACCAGGAAAAAAGAATACAACAGTTCACTTACTTTCTGGAGGAGAGAAAGCGATGACTGCAATCGCTCTCGTCTTTTCAATTTTTCAGCTCAATCCCGCACCTTTTTGTATGCTAGATGAAGTCGATGCACCTCTTGATGACTCAAATGTTTATCGTTATGCAAAAATAGTAGAAGAAATGTCGTCTAAAGTTCAAATTGTATATATATCACACAATAAAAACGCCATGAAAATGGCCAATCAGTTAGTGGGTGTTACTATGCATGAGGCTGGAGTTTCTAGACTTGTGAGCGTTGATGTTAATCAAGCAATTGGGCTAGCTAGTGTTGAATAATTATATTAAATTTAGATAAAAACTTGTTAGAAATACAATATTATTTTTTTTCAACTTATACTTAAGGAACTCTTCACTTTAATGACAGTCTAATTTTTTTATTAACGACAAATAGATTAAGGATTTTAAAATGTTTGAAATTGGCCCACGAGAAATGATAATAGCTCTAGGTGCTTTAGTTACCCTAGCTACGCTGCTACAGATTTTTCGTGGTCTTCGTAATTCTCGTTATCAAAGTATCCAGATGCCTAACAAAAAAACTACAACTCCAGACTCGGAACAAGAAGAAGAAAGAGGAGATCTAGAATCGGAAGATGACGCTCAATCTGAGTTTTCCAGCGGTAGGGCACGTATTGTTAGTCGAAATAGTGGCACTTTAGATGAAACCAATGAGATTGACTCTGATCATTTAAAGTTAGAAGCAAAGCTAAATCGATCCTATCAGCCTAATCTCGACCTACGTTCATCGGAAATAAAAAAAAACGAGAAAAGTCTACCAAAAAATATTAACGTTAGTAAAAAATATTTAACTACAAGTATCGTCGTATTACATGTTGTCTCAAAGGAAAACTCAGTTTTTGAAGGAGAAAAACTAATGAATATTTTTCTTGAACATGGTTTACGTTATGGCGCAAAGAAAATTTTTCATTATTATGATGGGGCTGCCGGATCTGGCTCTATCATTTTCAGTATTGCAAATTCTATTAATCCCGGAACTTTTGATTTAGATCAAATGCCTCAATTGACAACGCCTAGCATCAGTCTTTTTTTTGCAATGGAAGATCATAAAAATCCTATGGATGGACTGAATAGTTTGCTTGATACTGCAAAGAAAATTGCTATAGAGCTAAACGGCGATCTGAAAGATGACAGTCGCAGTGCTTTCACCAGGCAAACTGAAGAGCATTACCGTCAAAGAGTTGTGGATTATAGCCGAGCTAAAATCTCTGGAATCTAATATGATAAAAGTTGATGAAGCGGCTACTGAAGCCGCTCTTTTAAGAGAAGAACTAAATCATCATAATTATCTTTACTATGTTCGAGATGACCCCTCTATTCCTGATATTGAATATGATCGACTGCTTAAAAGATTAAACACTTTAGAAATAATATATCCTGCATTAAAAGTGGCAGATTCACCTACGCAACGCGTTGGAGGTGAAGCACTTAAAGAGTTCAAGGCCGTTGCACACACGTCACCTATGCTTTCTTTGGATAATGCCTTTAACGATGATGAGCTTAAATATTTTCATCAGAGAGTCCTTGAGCGCATAAAATCTAAAGGAGAAATATCTTACGTATGTGAGCCTAAGTTAGATGGCGTTGCAGCGAGCTTGTCCTACGAGAATGGGATTTTAGTTCGAGGTGGAACTC
>CAZSMR010000009.1:0-34753 GCA_964608185.1 uncultured Porticoccus sp.
GGCTAACCCAACAGACGCAGTCCAGAGTTTACGTGCCGATGAAATAACTGAATATGATCAACGGAAAGTTTTTCAAGAAATTGCTCCCTCCGTAGAAAATGGATTGTATCTTGTCCCCAAAGTGATTGATTAAAAAATTAAGGAATTAAGGAATTAAGGAATTAAGGCAGTTTATGAGTGATCACAACATACAAACACAAACTATTGCTGGTATTATTTCTGGCTTAAATACAGGAAAATTTTCTAGCGTAGAAATTACCCAACATTATTTGAACCGAATACATAAACTTAACAGTGCTTACAACTGCTACATCACTGTTTGTGAAGAGTCGGCTATAACCCAAGCAAAAAGCGCTGACAAAAAACGTGCTACAGGAACCTTTCCTGAATTTTGCGGGGTCCCAATCGCACATAAAGATATTTTCTGCACGAAAGATATACTTACAAGCTGCGGATCTAAAATGCTAGATAACTTTGTACCTCCCTATAATGCAACAGTGGTAGAAAGATTTTACGATGCCGGAGCTATAGTTTTAGGAAAAACTAATATGGATGAGTTTGCAATGGGCTCATCGAATGAAACCAGCTTTTACGGTCCAGTCAAAAACCCTTGGAATATTACTACAGTTCCCGGTGGTTCTTCTGGTGGTTCTGCTGCAGCAGTTGCTGCGCAGCTTGCGCCAGGGGCTACAGGAACAGATACAGGTGGATCTATTCGACAGCCTGCAGCTCTTTGCGGAATTACTGGACTCAAACCAACTTATGGACGAGTTTCTCGTTGGGGAATGATTGCTTTTGCGTCGAGTCTTGATCAAGCAGGGCCTATGGCAAAAACTGCAGAAGACTGCGCATTGATGCTTGAAGTTATGGCTGGCTATGACGCTAAAGACTCAACATCAACAAATACTCCTACTCCAAATTATACATCACATCTTTCTGCTCCATTAGACGGCTTAAGAATAGGAATTCCGAAAGAGTATTTCCAGAATGGCCTAAATCCTGAGACTGAAAAATACGTTTTAGAAGCCTTAAATCTGCTAGAAAAAAAGGGTGCTTCATTAATTAGTATAAATCTTCCGCATACCCATCTTGCAGTCCCCGCTTATTACGTTATTGCGCCCGCCGAGGCATCGGCAAACCTATCAAGATTTGATGGAGTTCGTTATGGGTATAGATGCGAAAATCCAACAGATTTATATGATATGTATACACGAAGTCGTGCTGAAGGATTTGGTGATGAAGTGAAACGTCGAATCCTAGTAGGAACTTATTGTCTTTCGGCTGGTTATTATGATGCTTACTATCGAAAAGCGCAGCAAGTTAGGCGTCTTATCAAGCAAGATTTTGTTTCTGCATTTAAGACTGTTGATGTGATTATGGGTCCAACATCCCCTAATCCAGCTTTTGAGTTTGGATCAAAAAGTAAAAATCCTATAGAAATGTATCTAGAGGATATATTCACCATTGCGACAAACTTAGCTGGACTACCTGGCATGTCTATTCCTTGTGGGTTTGTAGACAAGAAACCCGTTGGAATACAGATCATAGGTAACTATTTTGAAGAAACGCGGATGCTTAATGTGGCCCATCAGTTTCAGCGTGCTTCCGATTGGCATCAAAAAGATCCAGAAGACATAAAAGTTCAAAATAAAGATAAGAAGAGGTCTCAATAATGGAATGGGAGACTGTTATTGGCCTAGAAGTTCATGTTCAGCTCGCCACTAAATCGAAGATTTTTTCAGGATCAAGTACTTCTTTTGGTGCAGAACCCAACACACAAGCGTCCGCTTTAGACCTAGGGATGCCAGGAACGCTGCCTACTCCTAACGTAGAAGCATTTCGTCAAGCAGTTATGTTTGGGTTAGCTATAGGTGCAGTAATCACAAAAAATTCAGTATTTGAGCGTAAAAATTATTTCTACCCGGATCTACCTAAAGGATACCAAACTACGCAACTCGAAAAACCTATAGTAGGGCCCGGAAAAATAGAAATTGAATTATCAAATGGTAATAAAAAATCTATTAGAATTCACCATGCCCATTTAGAGGAAGATGCTGGTAAGTCAATACATGAGAATCTTCAAAATATGACTGGAGTAGATTTAAACCGAGCGGGAACTCCATTAATAGAAATTGTATCAGAACCAGATTTAAGCAATGCAGAAGAAGCAATTACTTTTGCAAAAAAACTGCATAGCATTGTTACTTCTCTAGGAATTTGTGATGGAGAAATGTCTCAGGGTTCAATGCGGTTCGATGTGAATATCTCAGTCAGGAAACCTGGCAAACCTCTTGGAACTAGAACAGAAACTAAGAACCTAAATTCCTTCAAATTTATGGAGGATGCCATCAGTATGGAAGTTGAGCGTCAAATCTATCTAATAGAAGATGGAGGAAAAGTTGCTCAAGAAACAAGATTGTTCAATGGAAATACTAAAGAATCAAAGTCTTTGCGTAGCAAAGAAGAAGCTAATGATTATAGGTACTTTCCTTGTCCTGACCTTTTACCTGTTGTGATAACAGATGAGTATATTGAAGAAATCCGTAATACTCTACCTGAGCTTCCAGAAGCTATGTATGAGCGCTTTATGGAGAGTTACTCTCTATCTAGTTATGACGCAAATATACTATGCAGTGACCCTATGATGGGCAAGTACTTTGAGATCGTAGCCGAAAAAAGTGGTGATGCTAAGATGGCTGCGAATTGGATATTAGGAGAACTTTTGGCTCGACTTAATGCCACAAACTTAACTTTTGCTCACTGTCCTGTATCAGCTGATCAAATTGCAGGAATGATTTGCCGCATTCAAGATAATACTATTTCAAGTAAAATGGCCAAACAGGTCTTTGATGGAATGTGGAACGGTGATGGTAATACAGATACTATAATTGAGTCGAGGGGCCTAAAGCAGGTTTCAGATGATAACCTAATTGAGTTGATGGCCATAACTGTACTAGAAGAAAATTCTATGCAGGTTGATGATTTTCTAAAAGCCGAAAAAGTTAAGCGTTCAAAAATGCTGGGGTATTTTGTTGGGCAGGTGATGAAAGAATCAAAAGGTCAAGCAAACCCAAAACAAGTCAACGCTATTTTACTGCAAAAACTTAATGAACTTGTCCAAAAAAATTAAACTTAAATAAAAATAATTAAATATTATGGCGCTTTTAAAAGATAAACAGAAAGTACTAGGTGAGGTTTTTGATGAAGAAAGGATCAAGACCTTTTTAGATTTCACGCCGCCTAAAAATATAAATCCAGACTTCCATCTCTTAGAGAAAGCCTATCGGGGAATGAATGTGGATAATTTCGATACTTTCATTAGTTTTTTTCTTGGCAAGGGTTATGATATAAACTCAAAAAATCCTGAAGGTAAGAGTTTCTCAGCAATAATTAAAGAGCACCGTCATGGAAAGCCGTATTCTAATGTTCTAAAAAAATATGGTGGTATCTAAAATAACCACTAATTTTATATAAGAGCGAAAATAAAAATAAGATGATGATTTTAATAAAAAAAGCCGGAGGGTAGATGGTGGTGAATCGCTCAAAAAAAACTAGTTCGTTGTAAGATTAAAAATTCATATCAAATATAGAACAAACATTTATATTCTATCTCAATTTTCTAAAATTTCTCCGTAAAGTTGAATAATTCATATTTTTAATTTATTTTAATGAAAATCATTATCATTATCATTTTTAACTATAATAAATATATAAACATAAGTAACATTTATAATATAATAAAATTAGTGTGGGATTTAAATTTTTTTGATGGCTTGGAGAACTCGTATGATTAGTGAAATTAATCTGGAAGGTCTAATAACTTGTAACTGGAAAGATATTGAAGCCGTAGAAGGGGCACCAGGAATAACAGTAAGAAATCTTTGGCGAGGAGAAAATAATAAGCGTATAGATATATACGAATTTTCACCTGGTGCTGTTTATGGAGCGCTTGATGTGCATGAGGCTGGCCCTGAACAAGTGTTTGTTCTATCTGGAATTTTTAACGATGGCAGAAATAACCATAAAACAGGTACTTTTTTACATCACCCAAAGGGATCAGCTCATATACCTCAATCAAAATCTGGCTGTGTGCTCCTTGTAATTTTTCCGGAAGGATAAAAAATTGCAAGTCATTGGTATCTATATAAAACTATTTGGCGTTTGTGTTAATTCGTTGACTCGAAGAAAAACTGGTATATAATTAAATTAGCTTGAAAATACCTCCTATATTTATGCACGCCATCACGATGTCTCACCTTTAGTAGCTCATCCGGTTCTTCATAAGTAATAGCAAAACATTTCAGCAAACAACGGTCTTTTTTTAAGACTAAAAATTACTATTGATTTAAAAAGGATAAAATTATGTCTACTACTACTGGTACTGTTAAGTGGTTCAATGAAGCAAAAGGTTTTGGGTTCATTGAGCAAGAGTCTGGTCCAGACGTATTTGCTCACTTCAGCGCTATTGCTGCAGAAGGGTTTAAAACTTTAATGGAAGGACAGAAAGTAGAATTCACAGTCACAGAAGGCCAAAAGGGTCCTCAAGCTGAGAATATAACTGTAATTAGTTAAGATTTTATATCTAACTATTTAGAAAAAAAGGTGTGAATAAATTCATACCTTTTTTTTAACCTCATCTACGGCGACCTTGGTTACTTTTATCTCCAGAATGCTTGCTAGAGACTCCAGCCCAAACATTTTTATTTGCACTATGCCTATTTCCATCTGATCTTTTTTTTGTCTTGCCTCTATTTTGCTGACCTCTATCTATTGGCACAGCTTTAATTGTGGGGTCTGGCAAAAAGCCATCAATTATTTTTTTAGGAATGCTCAGCTTTAAAAGACGCTCTATATCTCGCAATAATTTATGTTCGTCTATACATACTAGTGATGACGCCTCACCTTCATTACCTGCTCGGCCAGTACGACCGATACGATGGACATAGTCCTCAGGAATATTTGGTAGTTCAAAATTAACAACGTGTGGTAATTGGTCAATATCAAGTCCGCGAGCAGCAATGTCTGTGGCTACTAGTACGCGCACTTTCCCTTGTTTGAAATCAGCTAATGCCTTAGTTCTAGCACCTTGACTCTTGTTCCCATGGATAGCGGCAGCTCTTAATCCGTCTGCTTCAAGTTGTTTAGCTAATCTATTCGCACCGTGTTTTGTACGAGTGAAAACTAATACTTGCTTCCAATTTTCCGAGCCAATCAAAAAAGAAAGCAATTCGCGCTTTTTATTCTTGTCAACAAAATGAATAACCTGTTCAATTCTTTCAGCAGTTTTATTTCTTTGAGCTACTTCTATCAATTTAGGTGTATTTAATAATTTATCGGCAAGTTTTTTTATTTCATCTGAAAAGGTTGCTGAAAAAAGTAGATTTTGACGTTGCTTCGGTAGCAAAGCTAAAAGTCTCTTAATATCCGGAAGAAAACCCATATCTAGCATTCGGTCTGCTTCGTCTAATATTAATATTTCTATTTTAGAAAGATCTATTGTTTTTTGTTTTGCATGATCAAGCAGACGGCCTGGTGTAGCTATTAAAATATCAACACCTGAACGTAATTTAGCTATCTGTGGATTTATTTTTACCCCTCCGAAAACTACGGTAGATCTGATTCTAAGATATTTACTATAAGTATTAATACTTTCTGATACTTGTGCAGCTAGCTCTCTGGTAGGCGTGACTACTAGAGCTCTGATAGGTCTACGCCCTTCTTCTAATGTGTGCTTGCTTAAGATTTGAAGCATAGGCAAAGTAAATCCGGCTGTTTTTCCAGTGCCTGTTTGAGCGCCGGCTAAAACATCAAGACCTTCGAGTATTATAGGGATTGCTTTGGCTTGTATAGGGGTAGGTTGAGTGTACCCTTGTTCAGAAACAGCACGGAGTATATCGGCTGATAAGCCGAGGTTAGAAAATAACATAGGGAATAAAACTCCAATATCAGCGTTCCTTCGCTGTCATTAAAGGAACAGTTTAGTGCTGATATATAATTTAAAGGTGTCTAGATATATTTAAAGGCTTACCGAGATCACTTCTTAAGAAAATAAGGTATCAATCAAAAGATATTTAGTCACACAATTATAGCAATTAGAGCTCAATGAGTCTATCTCTACAGACAAATTCTGATATTTGAAAATAAAAAACTATTCTATACTGACATAATTGGCATAAGTTTTTTTTCTGGAAGTTGTGCTGGAAGCTTTGCTCCAAGCAACTTCTCAATAGGCTCCAATAAAAATGCATCGTCCTCACAAGCAAAGCTGATTGAAGTACCATTTTTCCCTGCTCTTCCAGTTCGGCCTATACGATGAACGTAATCCTCTGGCTCTTCGGGTAATGTATAATTAACTACATGACTGATACCATCAATATGAATGCCACGACCTGCTACATCTGTAGCGACCAAAATTGTCAATTTACCAGACTTAAAGTCTTCCAGTGTTTTGACTCGCTTGCCCTGAGCGACTTCACCAGATAGAAGTCCTACGCTAAATCCCTTATTTTTTAATTTCTCCTGAAGTCGTCGACACTGATCACGCCTATTAGCAAAAACAATAGTACTCTCAACTTCTTCTTGTCGGATAATATTATTCAATAGTTCGAATTTTTCGTCTGTGGAGGTTATATATACCTTTTGAGTTACCGTATCTGTAGCAATACTATCAGGCTCAATTTCTATAGTCGTTGGATTAACTGTCCATTGTTTAGCAAGATCCATAACCTCAGGAGTAAAAGTCGCAGAAAAAAACATAGTTTGTCTATTTTCAGGGTGAGGAGTTAAACGAACAATTCTTCTAACCTGAGGAATGAAGCCCATATCAAGCATTCTATCTGCTTCATCAAGGACTAGAATTTCAGTTCTATCTAAATAAACATCTTTACTGCCTGCAAAATCAAGTAAACGTCCCGGTGTAGCTACTAGTATATCGCACAAACTTTCATGGAGATTTCGCTTTTGCTTGTCATAATCCATACCACCCACCAAACTATGTACCTTCAAATTAGTATATTTGCACAAGTCTTTAGCATCTTGTGCTATTTGCATCACCAGTTCTCTAGTTGGTGCGATAATCAGCGATCTAGCTTCTCCTGCAAAGTGATCATCTTCCACCGGATTGATAAGAAGCTCGGTAATAATTGTGGTCAGGAAAGCGGCAGTTTTTCCAGTACCAGTTTGTGCTTTTCCTACAATATCATGGCCTCGAAGTGTATATGGCAAAGTCCGTGCTTGAATAGGAGAACAATATTTAAAGCCTAGATCTGCTATTGCGTGCATCAAAATTATAGGCAGGTCAAGATCATGAAAACGTGTTTTTCCATCTGCATGATCAACTTTAAACTCAGATAAACCCCAATTCGTCAAAAAAACATGCTCCCTTATATTTGTATTCTGCGAGTATTATAAGTAAAAACGATGAACATCAATTAGCTGCCTGCATATTACGGGAAACAAGTCATCGATAAATTCACTATATTGCCGTTCTGGTTAAATTTAGCTTCCCTTGTATTTTTAAAACAAAGGCACTTTGAAGGAATGAAACTATTGGGATTGTAGCACGAGATCTCTATACTAAGTCCTTTTCTAGTGTTTCTTAAAAGTATTTACAGAGATATGATGAAATTCTCTCTCAAGTACTTTTTAATTAATCACTTATTGAGTTACCCTAGCACGGCTAAAAACCGAAAAATTACTTTAGAGCTGAAAATATGACGGATATAAAGACTCGAGATTTACGTACAGCCTTTGGAAATTTTGCAACGGGTATTACGGTGATAACTGCCTTAGATAAAGATAAGAAACTCAATGGAATGACTGCTAACAGTTTTTCAACGGTGTCATTAGAGCCTCCTCTTATTTCTTGGTGTATAGGTCGTGAATCAGCATTATTTAATCTGTTTGAGCAGGTAGAGTACTTTGCGGTTAATATACTCAGTAGCGACCAAAGATCTATTTCTGAGGTATTTGCTAGCTCCCAGAAAAATAGGTTTTTAGAGGGCCTTTGGGATCATGGTTCACATGGTCTCCCAGTATTGAAAAACTGCGCCTGCCAATTAATATGTGCCACAGAACACCGTTATCCTGGTGGTGATCACACGATATTAGTGGGCCGAGTGCTAGAGATTACTAATAATAACAAGATGCCATTAATTTATCATGGCGGACAATATCAAACATTAAAATAAAAAATTATTAGTTTAGTTTTCTACAAATACTAACTCTATCAAGCCCAGATAAATCAGAAAAAGTTTTTATCTGACAATAACCAGCTTTTAACATAAATTTACGAACTGATTCTCCTTGGTCGCAACCATGCTCCAACATCAACCAACCTCCCCAATTAAGGTGACTATAGGCGCCAAAAGTAATTGTATGTATATCAGATAGTCCAGAATTTTCAGCTACAAGGGCAGATAATGGCTCAAACCTAACGTCACCCCGCTGGAGATTTTCGTCATCAAGACTTACATACGGTGGGTTGCTTACAATAAGGTCAAAAGAATATTCTTTTAAGCTAGCAAACCAGTTACTTTGATAAATACTAACATTGCTAAAACCAAAATTTTTTCTATTCTCTTGAGCGAGCTCAAGAGCACCTAATTCTGAATCAACAGCTGTGATATTCCAAAGTGGTTTTTCACTTGCTAGGGCTAAGGCAATAGCTCCAGTCCCTGTTCCTAAATCTAAAACTGATATTTTTTCACCCAAAAGTAAAGAAAGTACAGTTTCAACAAGCAGCTCTGTCTCTGGTCTAGGGATAATTGTAGCAGGCGATACCTTCAAAGGTAGAGACCAAAATTCTCGGGATTCTATGATATATGCAATAGGTTTTCCATTAAGGCGATGTTCAAGTAGTCTATTAAAACTAATATACTGGGAATCATTCAAAAATTTATCAGGATATGTATATAAATAAGTTCGATTCTTGCCAAGAACATAACCAAGAATTAATTCTATATCTAATCTTGGGCTATCGCTTACATCAGCCAACTCAATACTACGTTTTAATATATTAGAAATAGTTATATTTTTACCAGAATTTTTAGTGAGCATAATTTAATTTTAACGCTATAGAACTTTGTGATAAAAAAACCTTATATTGCAGTCTTAATTGCACCTCTTAAGAGGAAATTAAAGCCAGTAAATTAGCCTGATTCTCATTTATTAATGGCTGTATTATACCGTCTAAATTTCCCTCCATGACCTCAGTCAGCTTATACAAAGTGAGATTTATTCGGTGATCTGTGATTCTGCCTTGTGAGTAATTATAAGTCCTAATACGCTCAGAACGATCACCGCTTCCAACTAAAGATCGTCGCTCTTCTGCCAAGTTTTCTGCAGCAACAGTTTCTTGAGCATTTTTTAAGCGAGCCGATAAAAGTCCCATCGCTCTTGCCTTATTTTTATGTTGAGAGCGATCATCCTGGCATTCAACCACTACACCAGTTGGAAGATGAGTTATACGAATAGCTGAATCTGTCTTATTAACATGCTGGCCTCCCGCACCCGAAGCACGAAAAGTATCGATGCGTAAATCTCCTTTCTTGATGTCTATATCATCTAAAGATTCTACTTCCGGCATCACTGCTACAGTACAGGCAGATGTATGGACACGTCCTTGCGATTCTGTATTAGGAACTCGTTGTACACGATGAGCGCCAGACTCAAATTTCAGTTTAGAGTAAACTCCTTGCCCTATAATTAAGGCAATAATTTCCTTGTAGCCGCCATGATCTCCGACATTCTGACTAATAATTTCAACTTTCCATTTATGACTTTCGGCATATCTGGAATACATACGAAATAGATCGCCAGAAAAAATTGCTGCCTCATCACCTCCGGTCCCTGCACGAATTTCTAAGAATATATTCTTTTCATCATTAGAATCTTTTGGCAATAAGAGTTTCTGTATTTTAATTAAAATTCGGGCGAGTGTTTCTTCTCCCTCATTCACCTCTTCTTCGGCCATATTTCTAATATCGATGTCAGGGTCAGCTATTAGTGATTTTGCTTCATATATTTTTTCTTCAGTTAGCATATAATTTTCATAAACTTCGACTATCTGCTCATGTTCAGCATATTCTTTTGATAGCTCTCGAAAATAGTTTTGATCACTTATCACTTCAGATTCACCCAAAAGTGCACCGACCTCTTCGCGTCGATCTGTGATAAATTGTAGTTTTTCTAAAATAGATTTTTTCATTAATATACTTTATCAATTATTTAATTACATAAATCGTCATTACAAGAGTGATGCTTAATCTTGAAAATCATCTTTATTTGGTTCTTTAAACTCAAATAAATTGTTAGTAAGGCGAATATCATCAGTTCGACCCTGCTCTCCGGCTTCTTTTAGCTTTCTTGACGGTGAGTGCATTAATTTATTCGTCAAGCTTCTTGCTAAATTTTTTAGAACTCCCTCTGGATCTTGGCCTGATTTTAAAGATATTAAAGCTTTTTCAGTCTCGATATCACGAGTCTTTTCTATATTTTTACGAAATGCTCGAATCACAGCTACTGCATCTAGACCTTTAATCTGCTTTTTCCACTCATTCACCCCATCTTCTATAATTTTCTTAGCTTTATCTGCTGCATCTTCTCGAGAACGCATATTCTCAAGAATAACCTCTTGAAGGTCATCTATGGTGAAAAGGTAGACATCGTCTAAATTTGCTACTTCCGGTTCAATATCTCGAGGTACCGCTAAATCCAACATAAACATAGGCTTATGCTTACGTTTTTTAATTGCAGATTCTACTGCTCCCTTTCCAAGTATAGGTAATTGACTACCTGTAGATGAAATCAAAATATCTGCTTTTTCAAGAAATTCAGGAATATCGGAGAATAGTATCGCATGTGCGCCAAATTCTTCAGCCAATTCTTCAGCCCTTCGAAGTGTTCTGTTAGAAACAGTAATACTTCCTACTTTTTTCTCCAACAAGTGTTTTGCTACTAATTCAATAGTTTCGCCAGCCCCAATCAATAAAACATGAACATCTTTGAAATTCGAAAAAATTTGCTGCGAAAGCTTAACGCCAGCGTATGCAACAGAGACTGGGTTTTGCCCAATAGCTGTTTCAGTCCTAACTCGCTTAGCGACAAAAAATGCTTGCTGATATAACTGATTAAGTTTAGTTGCAACTGTTCCAGCCTCCTGAGCAACAGCATATGATGATTTCAGCTGCCCCAAAATCTGTGGCTCACCCAAAATCATCGAATCCAAACCGCTAGCAACTCTCATTAAATGCCTAACGGCATTCTCATCTTTGTAGGTATAAAAGGAGTTCAAAAGAATTTCCGGCAACACCTTATGATAGCTAGCTAGCCAGTCTAGAACCTTTTCTATACTATTATCTAGATCATTAGGAGTAACAAGATATATTTCTGTTCGATTACATGTCGACAGGATAGAAGCTTCAGTAACGTCGATCGCCTTGATTAAGCTTTGCAAGGCCTTGGTCATATTTTCAGGAGCAAAGACAACCTTCTCTCGAATATCAAGAGATGCAGAACGATAGTTAATTCCAAGCGAGTAGATAGTCATTAATTCATTACTTACGAAACTAGCCTGCAATTGTCTAGTTCTATCGCACTAAAGACAAGCAGTATTCAATCAATAATTAACTAGCACATGTGCTTTTTTTATTGTTAGAGTACTCAATGCTAGCTCAACTACCAATGATAAAAATTTAACATATGAGCAACTCAATTCCTTTCATTCTTATAATAATACTCAGCTGTATGCTTTTTGGCTGTAATGGTAATTTTATAGATAAAGATGTGAACCCAAAATCTGTAAAATTAACTCATACCGAGCTGTCCCCATTAGAACCTAAAAATGGTGAAAAAAGTTCTGAACAAGAGGAAATTTTACGAGAAAACGACTTTGAAGTTATTGCATTCCCTAAAGGCAGTCTGTTCAGTTTAATAGCGGCAGAGTTAGCTGGGCTTAGAGGTAAAGGGGAAATATCTAAAAAAATATACATCGCGCAGGCAAGAAAAACGCTTGATCCTCAGGTTATTGCAAGAGCAGCTAGTATGGCTGACTACTATAATAGCTCGGATAAAATGCTAGAAATGGCTCAGCTATTATTGAAAATAGAGCCAGACATGGATACAAGCCGAAGCATTTATGTCGCCAGTCTGATAAGAAATCAGCGATTCGACGAAGCAATTCCTTATATAGTTCTTTCAATTAAACGTAATCATACAGAACCTTTAGTTGAGCTAATTAGATCTTTAGCAGCTCAAAAAGATCATAATAAATTACTTTCTTTGCTTCGGCAGATAGAGGTTGAGTTACCAAATAATGGATTTGTAGGTTTTGCGAAGGCAGAACTTTTTTTTCAAAGAGGTCTTTTTGAGGAATCACTTAAAATAATAAATAAAATTATAATTGACGCAGACATATCAGTCAGTAAAAAAGTATTAGAGCTTAAAGCCGAAATTCTTTTCCTGCAGAACAAAGAAAAAGTTGCCTATAAATTTTTAGACGACTCGTCACTAAATAAACAGATAAAACGTAAGCTAGACCTTAAGTTTGCAAGAGTATTATTAAAGAAAGATCCCCTAAATGTAGATCAAAGATTAACCGCACTACTTAATCAATATCCCGATGACGATGAAATTAGATTTTTGCTTGCTGCGACAAAAAAAATGCAGGGCCTTGACGATAACGCTATTAAACTATTAAAAAAAATAACACGGGATCCAGAAAAAAATAATTGGTGGATTTATATGTCTCACTTAGAATTAGGGAGACTTTATTCAGAAAAAATTCCTAAGCAATCTATTTTGCACCATCAAAAATTTATTGAAAATCGATATACAGGGCTATTAGATCCGAATTCTGCATCAGATATTCTTAGAATAACAACTACGTTAGAGAGTATAAAAAAATTGATGGTTGCAGATAATAAAATCAATAAACTTAGAAAAATTTTACTAAATCTCCGAGTAAATGCTCCAAAGCTATCTAAGATAAGCTATATATTCGAAGGGGGGATGCTACTTGAACAAAATTATCTAGATGAGGGATATAGTCTTTTGAGTGAGGCTATAATTAAATATCCGGAAGAAGTAGAATTTTTATATATGAGATCTAGCTTTAGTAGTCTTCTAAAAAATAACACAGAATACGAAGAGGACCTTAAAGCAATACTTAAGATTAGTCCTGATAATTCCATAGTTCTTAATTCTTTAGGGTATTCCATGATAATTAATGGGGGTAACTATGAAAAAGCACGCGATTTGATACTTAGATCTTTACAGTTAGCCCCTGAAGTTTATGAAACTTTAGATAGCTTGGGATGGGCATATTACAAATTAGGAAATAATATTCAAGCCATAAAATATCTAACCCAAGCTCTATCTATTGCAACAAAACCGGAACCTGAAATTTCTGCTCATCTTGGAGAAGTACTCTGGATTACAGGTAAAAAAATTAAGGCTAAGTCAGCATGGAATAAGATTCTGCAAAATGATTCAAAAAATGCCATCATCCAAGAAACTTTGAAGCGACTTAAGGTAAAGTAAGCTTATGCAAGGTACTATTTTATTGTTTCTTATGATACTGGTTAACTCATGTGCTATTAATGAGAACCTTCCGTCTTTAAATCAGGTCGATCGAGCATATCGTCTTAGCCAATTACAAAATCTGAATCATTGGCAGCTTGAGGGTAAAATAGGCTATAGAGACTCAAAAAAAGGTGGAAGTGCCTGGATAATTTGGCATCAACAAGGAAATAATTTTGAAATTAATCTCAGTGGTCCATTTGGCACCAGATCGACCACAATAAAGGGAAATCAAGATACTATAAAATTAAAAGATGAAAAGTATCAGCTATTTACTGCAAATGAATCTTCGGTCTACGTCAAAAAATCATATCAATCGGACTTCCCAATTGAGCATCTTAGATTTTGGATCAAGGGGCTACCCTCCCTAACTACTGACGAAATTATATATAATTATAATAATGATGGGACCTTGAATAGATTAGAGCAGTCAGGCTGGGCATTGGAGTTTTTGGATTATCAGAATATAGAAGAATTTAGACTGCCAAATAAAATTAAGGGTCAAAAAGATGTCTATAAGTTCACCTTAAAAATAAAAAAATGGTTAATTAACTAAGGTTTACAATGAAATTATCGCTCCCTTCTCCAGCAAAATTAAACCTTTTTCTTCATATAACTGGTCGTCGAAATGATGGTTATCATGACTTGCAAACGTTATTTCAGCTACTTGATTATGGTGATCAGCTTGAGATTAAGACCAATAATACTGGTAAAATTGAATTATCAGACGCCAAGAACAATATTTATGAGAGAGAGAACCTTGTGCTTCTTGCTGCTAAAGCAATACAGGAATATACCGCATGCAGTTTGGGCGCAAATATATCCCTGAATAAGTGTCTACCAATAGGTGGCGGTTTAGGTGGAGGAAGTAGTAATGCTGCCACAACACTACTTGGTTTAAATGCCGCCTGGAAACTTAATTTATCTAATAAAGAACTCTTGAGTATAGGATCAAAAATTGGAGCTGATGTCCCAGTCTTTGTTCTTGGTCATACCTCTTGGGCTGAGGGTATTGGTGAAAAACTCACAATCGTTGAAAGACCAAGTCAATGGTTTTTAGTTTTAATAACAAATATACATGTTAGTACAGCAGAAATATTTGCTCATCAGGGTTTGACAAGAAACACTCATCCGATCAAAATACGCGCCTTTGATGAAAAGGGTTGGAAAAACGACTGTCAACCGATAGTTGAGTCTCTCTACCCTGAAATAAAGAGAGCTCGTCAATGGCTAGAAAAATTTTCTTTTGCTAAATTGACCGGAACTGGTGGATGTCTATTCTCCTCTTTTTCTACAGAAGCTGAAGCGCAATTTGTACAAAAAAAAATTCCAGTGCCATGGCAAGGTTTTATTGCTAAGGGAGTGAATAAGTCTCCTATATTAGAAATATTACCTCCTAAGTAAAAGCTATTGGGGTGTGGCCAAGCGGTTAAGGCAGCGGCTTTTGATGCCGCCACTCGGTGGTTCGAATCCACCCACCCCAGCCATATCTGTATAAAGTTGCAGTATGTTATTATAATAAGATGTAACGACTAGGAAGATTCTTGTGGCAAATTTAATGGTTTTTTCTGGGAACGCAAATCCAGAGTTAGCAAAAGAAATAAGCCAATTTTTAGGTATTAGCCTAAGTAATTCTATTGTTTCTCAATTTTCTGATGGCGAGATCAATATAGAAATTTGCGAAAATGTTCGTGGTCAAGATGTTTTCATTGTGCAGCCAACGTGTCCGCCTACCCATAAAAACTTGATGGAGCTTATACTGATGGTGGACGCGCTCCGTCGGTCGTCTGCTGCGCGAATTACTGCTGTAATCCCGTACTTTGGATATGCACGTCAAGATCGACGTGTACGCTCTATACGAGTGCCAATAAGTGCAAAAGTTGTTGCAGATATGATAGCTAACGCTGGGGTTGATCGTGTTATGACGGTTGACTTACACGCAGAGCAAATACAGGGATTTTTCGACTGCGCAGTAGAAAATGTTTATGGTTTGCCGCTAATGACAGATGACGTACAAAAACAGAACTACCAAAAACCAACAGTTGTTTCGCCGGATATTGGGGGTGTTGTTCGAGCAAGAGCAATGGCAAAAATACTAAATACTGATCTAGCCATAATTGATAAACGTCGGCCAGAAGCAAATCAAATCGAAGTTATGAATATTATAGGTGAAGTGAAAGGCCGGACCTGTATATTAATCGATGATATAGTCGATACGGCTGGAACTCTTTGCAAAGCAGCTGACGCCCTTAAAGAGCGTGGAGCAAAAAAAGTTGTGGCGTATTGTACGCATCCGGTTTTGTCTGGAGAGGCTATCAAAAATATTGAAAACTCAAAATTAGATACGATGGTTGTCACAAATACTATTCCAACTAGTGACGATGCGCTAAAAAGTAAGCGTATAAGAGTTTTAACTATAGGTAAAATGCTTGCAGAAGCAATGCGTCGTGTTAGTAATGAAGAATCCATAAGTGCTATGTTTGATTAAAAAATAATTTTTTAATCAAACTATTAATTTTGAAGCTGCCTAATTACGGGCTAAGAAAATACACCTCATCGGTTCTGGTCGCGGATTGTATTGGTGTAATACTAGGAGACAAAATAATGTCCAATGATTTTCAGTTAGATGTAACAATGCGAAATGATATAGGGAAAGGTGCGAGCCGCCGCCTACGTCGTTTAGCTCATGAAGTCCCAGCAATAGTGTATGGGGGGAAAAACCCGCCGCAAAAAATATCTTTGCCTCATAAAGAATTAGATCGCGCATTGCAAAATGAAGCTTTTTACTCGCATATTATTACCTTGAATATAGAAGGGAAAAGTGAAGAGGTTATACTCAAGGATCTTCAGCGACATCCAGCTAAACCAGTAATACTACATGCTGATTTTTTACGTATGAGTAAAACACAGAAATTTACTACAAAAGTTCCTATTCACTTTATGAATGAGGATATCTGTGTAGGTGTGAAAATGGGTGGTGGTAATATCACTCGCAGCATGACCGAGGTTGAGATTCTTTGTCTTCCTGCAGATCTTCCTGAGTTCGTTGAAGTAGATGTCCAAGAAGTAGAAATTGGTCAAATTCTACATATATCTGATATCAAGCTCCCCGAAGGAGTTGAAAGTGTCGCTCTAAATCTTGGGGATGACCGAGACTCGCCGATCTTCACTGTCAACAAACCTAAGGAAGAAGAAATTGAAGAAATAACAGCTGATCAAGATGGCGAAGATAGCGAAGGTCAAACTGAAGACGAAAACAATGAAGAGGCCGAAGGTGACGATAAAAGCGATTAAGATTTGTTTTAATTCTGATTCAAACTAAGAGGCTTCAGTATTGGACAAACATGTTCAACTTCTTGTAGGTCTGGGAAACCCTGGCCTACAATATGAACAAACCCGTCATAATGCAGGGGCTAATTTTATTCATGCTCTTTTAAAATATTATCCAGTTGACCTAAAAGTTGAAGGTAAATTTTATGGATCTACTGCTCGAATTAAAATAAGAAACCAAGATTTACGACTTTTGATACCTAATACTTTTATGAATCTAAGCGGTAAATCCATAGCTGCTATGGCTGGGTTTTATGACATAAGTCCAGATAATATACTAGTTGCCCACGATGATATTGACCTCGATCCGGGAATATTAAAATTTAAGATAGGTGGTGGCCATGGAGGGCACAACGGTCTAAAAGATACGATCAGGTCTCTGGGTGACAATAATAACTTTGCCCGCCTTAGAATAGGTGTAGGGCATCCAGGTCAAGCTAGTGAGGTTGTCGACTTTGTTTTAAAAAAAGCTCCTAAAAAAGAACAAAAACTAATTGATGAAAGCATCATTAGCTCTATTGGTGTAATTCCATTAGCTATATCAGGAAACTGGGATCAGGCAATGAAGGATCTTCATACAAAATAATTAATTTTCTGATTGGAAAAAATCACTTATATTTGAGAGATTACTTAATGGGTTTTAACTGTGGCATCGTAGGCTTACCAAACGTTGGAAAATCTACACTTTTTAATGCATTGACAAAAGCTGGTATAGATGCAGAAAATTTTCCATTCTGCACTATTGAGCCAAATACTGGTATTGTTCCTATTCCTGATATTCGTCAAGAAAATTTAGCGTCTATTGTTTGTCCAGAAAAAGTTCTCCCTGCTACCATGGAATTTGTTGATATAGCAGGGCTTGTTGCAGGAGCGTCAAAAGGTGAGGGTTTGGGTAACAAGTTTCTTGCTAATATACGAGAAACAGACGCTATCGCTCATGTAGTTAGATGCTTCGATGATGAAAATATAGTTCATGTTGAAGGAAAAATTGACCCTGGTGCTGATATAGAAGTTATTAATACAGAGTTAGCACTTGCTGATTTAGATACTGTTGAAAAGTCATTACAAAGAACGGTACGAGCTGTTAAGGGTGGTCAAGATAAAGAAGCGGCAGCACTCAAAATAATATTAGAGAAAATACATCCTCACCTTAATCAAGCTAAACCACTACGTTCACTCAGTCTGAATGCAATAGAAAGAGAAGTAATCAAACCCTTGTGCCTTCTTACGTTAAAACCAACAATGTATATTGCTAATGTAGATGAGAATGGTTTTGAAGATAATCCTTATCTTGATGCTGTAAAAAATATTGCTGCCTCAGAGAGTGCCTCTATAGTCATAATATGCAACAAACTTGAGTCCGAAATAGCTGAGTTAGCTGAGGAAGGTGAAAAATTAGAATTTCTGCAAGAAATGGGGATGAAGGAGCCTGGTCTCAATCGAGTAATTCTGGCTGGATATCGTCTGTTAAGATTACATACCTTTTTCACGGCAGGGCCAAAAGAAGTAAGAGCATGGACTATCCCAGTAGGAGCTACAGCACCTCAATCTGCTGGAAAAATACATACTGATTTTGAGAAAGGATTCATACGTGCAGAAATAGTTTCATATGACGACTTTATTGCCGGCAAAGGCGAGCAAGGAGCTAAAGAAGCTGGAAAATGGCGCCTTGAAGGCAAAGATTATATTATAAAAGACGGAGATATTGTGCACTTCAGGTTCAATGTATAGGGGTATAATGTTTGTTTTTATTGAACTTAAAATTATTTTTTAATATTTTTTCTAGATAACCGGGAACTAGAAAATATCTTGACAAGACTAGGTGAAATCGACAAAATTCCTGCCCATTTGGCCTAAGCCAAAGTGTCAAAAGTACTATGATTACATGGCTACGTAGCTCAGCTGGTTAGAGCACAGCATTCATAATGCTGGGGTCGGTGGTTCAAGTCCACCCGTAGCTACCAATAATATTGTATTTATCAAATGATAAAAAAATTTGCTTTCCCTTTCACTAAAGCTGTCTTTGACTATTCGATACTTTTTTATAGTTCTTTCTTTTGTAATTAAACCATTCTTTAGTAGTTTTTCCCAAAAAAAATCTAGCTCATGGTGGTTGTAGCACTTAACTTCTTTAGAATAATTTATACATTTTTAAGTTGTTGGAAGATAGGTTTTAGTTTTATGCGGTCTTGTTATGGCGTATCATACAGGTTCTTTTAGGTCATTAATTATGCAGTCATGATACCTAATGGCATCTGCTGGCCAGTCTTCAATAAAGGAAAAAGAGTTTTGTCCCCATACGATCAAATAAAAGAAAACCTCAAGAAAAATCCTAAGGTATGGCTGATAACTGGTGTTGCTGGATTCATTGGCTCTAATTTATTAGAAAACTTATTGAAGCTTAATCAAACCATTATAGGGATTGATAATTTCTCTAATAGCAATGATGAAAATTTATTGGCAGTTCAAGCGGTTACAAAGGAATATTGGTCAAATTTTACTTTTTATGAGGCTGATATTAGAAATATAGACGATTGCCTAGAGGGATGCAAAAATGTAGATTATGTTTTGCATCAAGCTGCATTAGGCAGCATTCCAAGATCTATTGCAGATCCTATTTGTACTAATGATTCAAATATAAATGGTTTCTTAAACATGCTTGTTGCATCGAAAGACAGCAACATAAAACGTTTCGTTTACGCTGCTTCATCGTCTACTTATGGCGATCATCCTGGTCTTCCTAAAGTTGAAGAGCGTATAGGAAAACCTCTTTCACCTTATGCTATTACCAAATATGTGAATGAGCTTTATGCTGAAGTATTTGGAAAAACCTACGGAATAGAAACTATCGGTTTAAGATATTTCAACGTTTTTGGCCCTAGACAATCACCTGGTGGTGCCTATGCTGCTGTCATACCCAAATGGGTAAATGCTATACTTTCAGGAGAAGTCTGCCATATCAACGGAGATGGTTCTACATCAAGGGATTTTTGTTATATCGACAATGTAGTTCAAGCAAATATACTTGCTGCAACTTCTAAAAATTTAGATGCTGTCAATGAGGTTTATAATATAGCATATGGTGACAGTACTACACTTAATGAATTATTTAATCATCTCGTCAGAATTATTACTAAAAATAATTCTGACTTTGTAGAAAAAAAACCAAATTATCAGAATTTCCGTAATGGGGATATTCTTCATTCTTTAGCAGATATTGGTAAGGCTAAAAAACTTCTTCATTTTAATCCTAGCCATAATATTAAAGAGGGCCTTGAGGAAACAGTAAATTGGTTCATCAAAAAATCACACGGTAAACAGGGGTATTAATGTGCTCATCAATCAAATGAATCGTCAGGAGCTGGATGAATGCCATGATGCTCTCAACACGAAGCATGAAAACTTTAAATTGAATGCATTAAGCCTAGATCTGACTCGAGGAAAACCATCTTCAGAGCAACTAAATTTGTCTAATATTTTAGATGGAGCTGTAAATGGTAATTATACTTCAAGCGAAGGCATAGACACACGAAACTATGGAAATATAGAGGGTCTTCCAGGAATGCGTTCTTTCGGTGCAGAACTGCTCGGTGTAAAAAAAGATGAAGTCATCGTCGGGGGAAATAGCAGCTTAAGCTTAATGTACCTCACATTGCTATTTGCATGGCAATTCGGTTTAAGTGGTAAAGACTCCGCGTGGAAAAATAAAGGTGATGTGAAATTTCTTTGTCCAGTTCCAGGGTACGATCGACATTTTTCTATTTGTGAAGAGTTTGGCATAGAAATGCTAACTGTACCTATGAATGAAAATGGTCCTGATATGGACCAAGTAGAGCGTTTAATAAAAAATGATCGAAGTATACAGGGTATGTGGTGTGTGCCTAAGTATTCAAATCCTACAGGTTGTGTTTATAGCGACAATACTATTGAAAGGCTCGCGAAACTTGGCAAAATAAGCTCACCTGGATTCAGGATATTTTATGATAACGCATATGCAGTCCATGATTTTCATCAAAATTCAGCAGAATTACTAAATATAATGGATTGTTGCAAAAAGCAGCATACCGAAAATAGTGTCTTGCAATTTACTTCTACGTCGAAAATAACTTTTTCCGGATCAGGTATTTCTTTTCTAGCAGCATCTTCAGAAAATATTAAGGCTATTCAACAGCATTTAGCTATTTTTTGTATTGGCCCAGATAAAGTTAATCAATTAAGGCATCTAAACATCTTAAAAGATCATCATAATCTTAAAAAACATATGAAAAAACATGCCGAATTACTGAAACCAAAATTTTCCTGTGTCTTAAAACATTTGAAAATAAATTTTGGTAATTCTGACATAGCAACATGGACATCACCAAAAGGGGGTTATTTTATTTCATTAGATACTCGTAGCGGTCTTGCTCAAGAAGTAGTAAAACTTTCTGCAGAAGCAGGTGTAAAATTAACTGCTGCTGGCTCTACATTTCCTTACGGTATAGATCCAGAAAACAAAAATATCAGAATAGCGCCGTCGTTTCCATCGCTGGGCGAGATAGATCAAGCGATGGAAGTTTTTTGTAACTCGGTCAAGTTAGCCTCGGTGAAACAAGAAATAAATAAAAAGGCGTAGCGGCAGTACTAAGATTTTGGCTTTGGTGCAGCCCCAGGATAAGGAAATTTTGCAATATTTCCCCCCATTTTAACATCAGTTATTTTGCAAACTCCCTCTTTCTCAACTTCATCAATACGAACAACCGAATGAACTGGGATGAAGCTTCTTTTTATTGAGCAAAATTCACTTTTGAGTTTTTCCTCAGCTGGATCAACAATCATTTGACTGCGTTCACCAAAAATAAATTCTTCAACTTCTAGAAATCCCCAAAGATCACTTTGATAAACTTGTTTTGCATACATTTCGTATACCTCGCCCTGATTTAAAAAAATTATTTTATAAATCGCATCTGAAGACATACTTGTGTCCTGAAATTAAGTTAATATTGAATAAAAAACCGTTCGTTATTCTACCATAGAATAATATCTATTTATAAACTTGGTCTTATAGAAGATGGGCTTTCGGCATCAGTGAGACTATAATGCTGAAGACCAAACCAAATAATTCAAAATCTAGCCTTAATATGTCAAATAATAATAAAAAGCTCCATATTGTCACCCACGGGTGTCAAATGAATGAATATGATTCATCCAGAATGAGAGATCTTCTGGGAGATAGCCACCAAATGGTTACAACTGAAAATCCTAACGAAGCTGATGTGCTGCTACTTAACACATGCTCTATTCGAGAAAAGGCTGAAGATAAGGTATACCATCAACTAGGTCGCTGGAGAAAGTTAAAAGAAAAAAATCCTAACTTAATAATTGGTGTTGGGGGCTGTGTTGCAAGCCAGGAAGGTGAGGCCATTGCTAAGCGAGCACCTTTTGTAGATTTAATTTTTGGCCCCCAAACGCTGCATCGTTTACCAGAAATGATGGGTAAACGAAAAAACTATGCCAACCCAACTATTGTTGATGTAAGTTTTCCAGAGATTGAAAAATTTGATCACCTGCCTCAGCCAGATGCTGATGGTGTATCTGCATTCGTTTCAATAATGGAAGGTTGCTCGAAATATTGTACATTCTGTGTGGTACCTTACACTAGAGGAGAAGAAATAAGTCGACCTGTAGCTGATGTACTTGCAGAGATAACTCACTTGGCTGCCCAAAAAGTTAGGGAAGTTAATTTGCTAGGGCAAAATGTAAACGCCTTTAGAGGTGAGATGCCTAATGGTAATATATGTGATCTTGCTGAACTTATTACCTATGTTGCAAGTATTGAAGGAATTGATCGTATCCGTTATACAACTTCTCACCCAGTAGAATTTTCTGACAATTTAATAGCAGTTTATGCTGAAGTTCCTGAACTAGTTAGTCATCTGCATCTTCCAGTTCAAAGTGGTTCAGACCGAATACTTTCTGCTATGAAGCGAGGCCATACTGCAATCGAGTACAAGTCAAAAATAAGGAAGCTTCGAAAAATACGTCCTAATATTAGTATTTCATCTGATTTTATTGTGGGTTTTCCAGGAGAAAGTGACTTCGATTTTGAAAAAACTATGGATCTCATCCATGAGATAGGTTTTGATCAAAGTTTTAGTTTTATATACAGCAGAAGACCCGGTACTCCTGCTGCAGATCTGGATGATAGCACTGCAGAAGACACTAAAAAATTACGACTGAAGATCCTACAAGATCGCATTAACCAAAATGCTATGTCTATAAGTGAAGGTATGATTGGCGAGACTGAGACTATTTTAATCTCTGGCGTCTCAAAAAAAGATCCTGGCCAGCTACAGGGTCGAACAGAAAACAATCGTGTAGTTAATTTTACATCTAGCGATCACAGTCTAATTGGAGAGTTCATGCCAGTAATAATAACTAAGGCGCTGCGCAACTCGCTGATTGGAAAAATAGTTTTAGACGATCTTTAATGTAAGAATAAGCTCACTGAAAAATTTGTGGCCATACAAAAAAATCAAATGCTGACTTTAGAAAAATCAAGGGGCAAGTCTGTTGGAAAATGTTAAAACTGATTCAGTATTTCATTCTCTAGTTCTTGAGCCAAACGATACAAAGAGACTAGCTTCTCTTTGCGGTAAGTATGACGAGCATTTGAAGCAAATCGAGGAGAGATTAAGTATTAGAATCCACAGTCGTGGAAATTTCTTCGAAATTCGTGGGGACAGTGAAAAAATCCTCAAGGCAGCGAAAATTTTAACAGTGCTTTATCAAGATTCTGCATCTAATGAGCACGCATTAACTGCAGACCAAATTCACCTAACTATTGGACATATGAACGATGACTCTTCTATTGGCAGACCAATGATAGCTGATAATACTTTATCCAGAAGTGTTGAGAGAGAATTAAATTTTCTAGTAATACGTACAAAAACTGGAGAAATAAGGCCTCGTGGAAGTAATCAGCAGAAATATGTTGAGGCAATAAAAACACATGCTATAAATTTTGGTATGGGGCCTGCTGGAACTGGAAAAACTTACCTTGCTGTAGCATGTGCGGTTGAAGCACTACTCAAAGACGAAGTAGAAAGAATATTGCTAGTAAGACCGGCAGTGGAAGCAGGAGAAAAACTAGGTTTTCTGCCTGGAGATATAAGCCAAAAAGTGGATCCTTATTTACGCCCTCTATATGACGCACTATATGAAATGCTTGGAGTGGAAGTGGTTGAAAAAATGATAGAGCGAAATATTATTGAAATTGCGCCGCTTGCATTCATGCGAGGGCGAACTCTTAAGAATTCATATATTATTTTGGACGAAAGTCAAAACACCACCCGCGAACAAATGAAAATGTTTTTGACTCGAATAGGCTTCAATGCCACAGCAGTTATAACTGGGGACACCTCTCAAATTGATTTACCAAAAGGAAATCAATCAGGACTTCTCCATGTTTGTGATGTACTAAAAGATATCGAAGGTATAAGCTTCTCTACATTTGTATCCAAGGATACAATTCGACATCCTTTGGTAACTAAAATTGTTGATGCATATGAAGCACATAAAAAAGAGAGCTTATAGCAAATCAGACTACTATTATAACTTGGTTGACCAACTGCCATCATGAAAATTAACGTGGACATAGAAAATTTTTCTAGCTGCAAGAATATCCCAGATGAAATTTTCTTTCGTCGATGGGTTTCAGCTTCCCTGTCCAGTCAACAGAAGCGGCTAGAGGTGGTTATTCGAGTGATCAACGAGGATGAAAGCGCTGCACTTAACAATCGGTTCAGAAAAAAAAATGTCGCGACTAATGTGTTATCGTTTCCAGCAGATCTACCAGAATCCCTTAATTTCCCTCTACTTGGCGACCTTGCAATTTGCGCCCAAGTTGTCGCACGTGAAGCCGATGAGCAAAATAAAGACCTAGACGCTCATTGGGCACATATTGTTATACACGGGAGCCTTCATCTTATCGGCTTTGATCATGAAGATGATGCAGATGCTAAGAAAATGGAAAAAATGGAAACGAAGATTCTTAGTGAATTTTATTTTCCATCGCCATACGAATAAATATTGGGAGATATCAATAGCTTATGTCAGACGACGAATCGATTAATTCACAAAGAAAAAACTGGCTTGTTAAATTAGCCAGCTTATTCTCATCAACGCCAAAGTCTAAAGAAGACTTTACGAATTTATTGGCATTGGCTCATAAAAATGACGTTATTGATAACGATGCGTTAGAGATGATTCAGGGCGCCCTAAATGTTTGTGACAAACAGGTAAGGGAAATCATGATACCAAGATCACAAATGGTCATAATACATAAACACCATAATTTAAGTGACATACTTAAGCTTTTTACAGAAAATAGGCATTCACGCTATCCTGTTCTTGATGAAACGGCCGACGATATAGTAGGTATTCTTCTAGCAAAAGAATTGTTACCACTCTTATTGGAAGGTAAAGAAAATTTTAACATGGAAGCAGTAATTCGTCCGGCAGCAATTGTTCCGGAGAGTAAGCGTGTCAATATTCTTTTAAAAGAATTTCGAGAGCAGCGTTATCACATGGCGATTGTAGTAGATGAATATGGAGGAATCGCAGGACTGATTACTATCGAAGATATACTAGAAGAAATTGTCGGTGAAATTGAAGATGAAACAGACGACGCTGAAAAAGAAATGATTATAGCTAGAAGTGATGGAAGTTATTTCATTCATGCTCTAACTCCTATCGAAGACTTCAATGAATATTTTTCTGCAAATATTAGTAATGAAGAATTTGACACTGTTGGCGGAATAACCGTTCATGCTTTCGGTCGAATGCCGAAAGTAGGAGAATCTACGACGATAGATACTTTTGTGTTCAGGATCTCCGAAGGAAATAATCGCCAAGTAATATCATTAGAAATGAAAATTATGCCTCAGCAAACTGAATCTAAAAAATCTAATGATCAACCAAGCCTGTAAGCAAAAATTGATCCATGAGGGAACTGAATACTTGTGAGCTATTTTTTAAGAAAATATGATATAAAAAATATACTCCTTTTGGTTTTATTTGGCTCAATACTACCTCTCTCTATGGCCCCTTTTCATTTCTGGCCAGCAGGAATTTTATCGGTAGGTGTCTTCTATGTTTTTATTTCAGGAGGCTTAAACAAAAATTCTTCATTTAAATTAATTTTCTTTCGAAGCTTCAGTTATGGAGTTGGATTATATTCAGTAGGAGCATCTTGGATTTTTGTCAGCATTCATCGATATGGACAAGCTAGTGTTGAATTATCTTTGTTACTTATAATTTTATTTATTTTATTTCTATCTTTTTTATTCTCCCTTCCCTTTGCTTTATACACAAAGGTAGCCCATACAAATAAAAAAAATGTGGCTATTAATACACCTTATATTTTGGCCTTTACGAGCCTAATAGTATTTCCTAGCCTTTGGGTGCTAGGCGAGTGGTTTCGCGGATGGATATTTTCTGGATTTCCTTGGCTCTATCTTGGCTACGCTCATACTGACACATGGTTATCTGGTTGGGGGCCGGTTGGTGGTGTATTAGGCCTGAGCTGGATAGTGGCTTTTTGTTCGGGAATATTGGGGCTACTGTTTCAACTTAGAGCTCAGATTATAGCTATAAAGTTTTATAATAAAAAATTCTTCATGCCTATTGTAAGTTCGTTAATTTTAGCTATTTTTTTTTGGCTAGGAGGCCTTTATCTTCAAAAAATTGAATGGACGCAACCAACCAATAAGTCGATTTCTATAGGGTTAATACAACCAGCTATCTCGTTATGGAGATCATGGGATCCTAGCCAATTAAGCAATATTCTTTCCCAATATCGAAAAGATACGAAAAAGCTACTAGTAAATGATTTAGTGGTTTGGCCAGAAGCTGCGATACCTAGATTTCAAAATGAGGTAGCAGATTACTTAGGTTCTATCGAAAAAGAAGCAAAAGAGACTAATACTTCTTTGATTGTGGGCCTTCCTACTAAATTGAAAACTGATTCTAGTTCAAATAAAAAAAATAAGCAGCAGTACTATAATTCAGCTCTAGTATTAGGACATGGATCTGGTATTTACCATAAACAGCAATTAGTTCCTTTTGGGGAATATGTCCCTCTCGAAAAATGGTTACGAGGAACTATTAAGTTCTTTGACTTACCTATGTCAGCATTCAGTTCTGGTCCGAAAAATCAAAAAAATATTATTATAAAAAATAGCACACATATCGGGACGTCGATTTGTTATGAAATTGCCTATTCAGAATTAGTTAGGAGGTCTGCAAAAAATTCTAGCTTACTTCTTACAATAAGTAATGACGCGTGGTTTGGTAAAAGTATAGGCCCTAAGCAACATTTTCAAATCGCGCGAATGCGCGCAATAGAAAATGGGAAGCCTCTTATTCGAGCAACAAATAATGGAGTTAGTGCGTTAATTGATGCTAATGGCAAAGTATCTAAAACTATCCCAGCATTTTATAGAGGCACACTCGAGGGCGAGCTAGAGCCAAGAAACGGCAATACTCCATTTGGAAAATTCGGCTCTTACCCAATAATTTTTCTATCTTTTTTATTGATATTAATAGGACTACTCAAAAAATGCATTGCAAAAAAATCATCGGATTAAAGATTTTTTAGTTGACCTTAAAAATATAAATTATTACTGCCTATAGAGAAATCTGTCTGGGTCTATAGAGGCCTTTAGCCTATAATTAAAAAAGTGTCATGTAAAAAATATAAACCGCAAGATTTAACTTGGCAAAAAATCAATGCAAGAAAAATATCATCCTAAAGAAATCGAAAGTGATACTCAAAAAATCTGGTCTGAGACTAGAGCTTTCGAAGTGAAAGAAAATTCTAGTAAAGAAAAATACTATTGCCTTGCTATGTTTCCTTATCCAAGTGGAAAACTCCATATGGGGCATGTTAGAAATTACACTATTGCTGATGTTATTTCTCGCTACCAAAGAATGATGGGTAAAAATGTTTTGCAGCCTATGGGGTGGGATTCTTTTGGTTTACCTGCAGAAAATGCCGCTATTAAGAATAATACGGCGCCAGCGAAATGGACTTATCAAAATATCCAATATATGAAAAGCCAGCTCAAAAAACTTGGTTTCGCCTATGACTGGTCTCGAGAAATAACTACCTGTGACCCAAGTTACTACAAGTGGGAACAATGGTTTTTTACAAAACTTCATGAAAAAGGATTAGTTTACAAAAAAACTGCTACTGTAAATTGGTGCCCAAATGATGAAACTGTTCTAGCTAACGAGCAGGTGATTAACGGTTGCTGCTGGCGTTGTGACGCTATAGTGGAAAGAAAAGATGTACCTCAATGGTTTATCAAAATCACTACATATGCAGATGAACTGCTAGATGGCCTGGATGATCTTAAGGGTTGGCCGCAACAGGTTCGAACAATGCAAAAAAATTGGATCGGAAAAAGTCGCGGCGCTCAAGTAACCTTTAACTTAAAGTATGCTATTGGTGATTTTGATCATTTATCAGTTTATACGACTCGGCCAGATACACTGATGGGGGCAACCTATGTCTGTATTGCAGCTGAACATCCTGTTACTGAAATTCTATCAAAAAATAATCCGAGGTTATTAAGCTTCATTAAAGAATGCAAAGATCAGCCAGTATCTGAAGCAGGTTTGGCAACAATGATAAAAAAGGGGATGTCTTTAGGAGTAAGCGCTATTCATCCTCTTACTGGAGAATCCGTGCCTATATGGGTAGCAAACTATGTGATTTCAGGGTATGGAACCGGAGCAATAATGTCAGTACCTGCTCATGACGAGCGTGATTTTGAATTTGCCAATAAATACCAACTACCTATTAAACAGGTTTTTGAATGTACTAGCTCACTTATAAAAAAACTGCAAAAAAAGGATCTGCATTCAGTTGGTAAAGATACCTCTTCCTCTTTTAATAAAGATCAGTGGAAAAATTGGTACGAATCAAAGACATCCAACGAAGTGTGTTCTATAAATTCTGGAGAATTTAATAATTTAGGTCCCGAGCAGGCGTTTAACGCTGTGGTAAAAAAATTAAAAGATCTTGGACTTGGAGAAACAAAAATTCAATACAGGCTTCGTGATTGGGGGGTTTCTCGTCAAAGATACTGGGGATCTCCTATTCCTATATTTAACTTACCTGACGGCGGAGAAATTCCTGTACCCATTGATCGGCTTCCAGTATTGCTTCCGGAAGACGTGACCATGGATGGAATAACATCCCCAATTAAATCAAATTTAGATTGGAAAAAGGCCTCATTTAATGGTCAGCAGGTAGAACATGAAACTGACACCTTCGATACTTTTATGCAGTCCAGTTGGTACTATGCCAGATACACATGCCCTAATTACACAGAGGGTATGATCGATAGTGTTGCTGCAAACTATTGGTTGCCAGTTGATCAATATATAGGAGGAATAGAACACGCTATATTACACCTGCTTTACGCACGTTTTTTTCACAAACTGATGCGAGATGAAGGGCTAATATCTTCGAATGAACCATTTGTTAAGCTTCTTTGCCAAGGCATGGTATTAAAAGATGGTGCGAAAATGTCTAAATCAAAAGGCAATACAGTAGACCCTCAAAAACTAATAGATCAATATGGTGCAGATACAGTAAGACTGTTTACAATGTTTGCTGCACCACCTGAGCAATCTCTAGAATGGAATGATAGTGCAGTTGAAGGTGCATATCGTTTTCTTCGCAAGCTTTGGAAGGCTGTTAATTTGCATCTTTCATCAAAAAATGAAAAATTACTCATTCCTGCTGATTTAAGTATAGAGCAACAAGATCTTAGGCGCAAAACACATACTACTATCGCCAAAGTCAGCAATGACTTCGGTAATCGACAAACATTTAATACTGCCATCGCAGCAATAATGGAGTTACTGAACGATACGGGGAAATTTTCTAATAAAAAATGTGACGCTGGTCATGCTGTTGAAAGAGAGGCATTAGAAACTATTATATTACTTTTATCGCCAATCGCTCCTCATATATGTCATCGACTCTGGAATATGCTTGGCAACACAGATATGCTGATAGATCAAAAATGGCCGATTGTAGACGAAACAACGTTAACAAAAAATATTTTACACATTGTTGTGCAGGTAAACGGTAAGCTACGAGCTCAAATTGATGTGTCGCCTGACATAACTGAAGAACTAATAAAAGAGATGTCTCAAGAACACGAAAATGTTAAGCGCTTCACTGACGGACTAACCATCCAGAAAATAATAATAGTGCCTAATAAATTAGTTAATATTGTTGCTAGTTAGCTATAGTGAGATTAAAAATACAAACTGCGTGTAAAAAGTTAGAAGGAATCATAATGAAAAAATTAATCACTCTTATCATCTCAGGCTTCCTTATATCTTTGTTATTAAACGGCTGTGGATGGCACCTCAGAAATAGTGGAACTGCTCAAATATTAGGTGATGGAACTGCTCAAATATTAGGTGAGGTAGGAAAACTTTATGTGGATGGAGACCAAAAAAGTTTGCTGTATCGCTCTGTCATAAAATCTTTGGAACACAGTAACGTAAACATCGCGGAAAATTCTAAATCAGCTGATATCGTTATAACACTGATTAATCAAAGATCCAAAAGTCGCACTGCGACCGTAAGTTCTTCAGCAAGAGTATCAGAATTAGAGATAACAGAGCTAGTTGATATTATAATTTCCACAGGTAATGGGAAAATATTGCTACCAAAAACAACTCTCAGTAAAGAAAAGTTTTTTACTTATAATGAAAATAACGTTTCAACGAATGATGAAGAAAATAAAATGCTTAAGCGAGAGATGACGAGAGGTTTAGCTAAAAATATAGTTCGCCGTCTAAATGCTACCCTCAAGATGATAAATAAAAATGAACCTCAAAGCTGAACAACTTAGAACGCATTTGAGTTCACAAGGCTTGTCATCTACGTATATTATAAGTGGAGATGAGTTACTTTTGGTTCAAGAGTCCGCAGACGCTATTAGGAAAAAAGCTATCTTAAGTGGCTATACCGAAAGAAAAATATTTCATGTAGATAATAAATTTGATTGGAACGCTATACTAGCTGAAGCTGATAGTATGTCGCTTTTTTCGGAAAAAAAATTCATAGAAATCCGGATAATATCAGGAAAGCCAGGCGACAAAGGATCAAAAGCACTTCAAGAATATCTAGAAAAAATAGCTGTGGAAACCTTAACGCTAATTATTACACCAAAATTAGAATACTCCTCAACTAAAAGTAAATGGTTTACTGCGATATCATCTAAAGGTGTTGCTTTGCAAATATGGCCTATTTCTTCATCACATTTACCGCAATGGCTTAATAGAAGGCTTAATGGGTCTGGCATTAAAGTAAGTCGAGAAGCTTTGGGGATTCTAACCGATAAGGTGGAGGGAAATCTTCTTGCTGCCACACAAGAAATAGAGAAGTTAAAGCTGCTGGCACCAACAGAAGAAGTAACCGGTGAGACCATGTCAGATATTATTACTGATAACGCAAAATTTAATGTATTTATATTATTGGATACTATTATGGAAGGAAATGCCCAAAAAGCCTGCCGTATTCTTCGAGGTCTTCGCGGTGAAGGTACAGATATAACTATTGTTCTTTGGGCTATTACTCGCGATTTGAGAATTTTAATGAAAGGTAGTGAAACAATTTCTGCAAGAAAAAATATTGATTCCGCACTCCAAAAGTTAGGTGTTTGGGAAAAACGCAAACCGCTGATCAAAAAAACTATTGAACGAATTTCTATTAAACAACTACAACAAATGCTTAAACTATCAGGAGGTATAGATCGAGCGATCAAAGGGGTAAGACTAGGATCTCCATGGGATGAACTCACTACGCTAACACTTATGCTTTGTAGCGTTAGATCAATTAACGCGAAAAATTTACGACTATTACTTCAATAAGTTAACAAAATTTATGTAAATCATGGCTCGTTAATTTTTTGTTAAGAAAGAATCTAATGCCTTAAGATTTTCTAATGTGCCAGAATCCCACCAAATTCCTCTATAGATTGAACCCATAACACTCTCAAGAGAAATATGTTTACTTAACAAGTCAAGCAAGGGAAAACTTTTTGTGAGGGTGACATATTTAGTAAAAATTTCTGGCCTAAGTATGGATATACCACTGAAAGTATATGTAATTTTTTTAGAAGTGGGCATTCCTACTATACTTCCAGACTTTAGCGTAAAGTCTCCTCCTTTGTTGTGAGCTGGGTTAGGAATCAGAATCAAATTAGCATCAATATTAGGTGGTAATTTTTTTTCTACTAGGCTACTGAACAGAAAATTTGACCAAATATCAGCATTAATAAGCAAAAAAGGTTCGCTTCCCAGTAAATGTAAGGCATTACTGACACCCCCTCCTGTCTCAAGCAGTTCAGACTCTTTTGACCACTTTATGGTCAATCCAAAAGAAGATCCGTCACCAAAATATGATTCTATTTGCTCGCCTAGCCAACAAGTATTTATTACTATTTCTTTAATCCCAGCTGATGCTAGATTTTCAATATGATATTGAATTAAAGGCTTATTTCCGACTTTTATCAGCGGCTTAGGAGTAGTTGCAGTAAGAGGATCTAATCTTTTCCCACGACCTGCCGCTAAAATCATTGCTTTCATTTTTAATACTCTTAATTAAGTTTTTCTCGAACCTCTCCGGCCGTTTCCCATGACCTATACCAGGATTGTCTTGGTAGTTCTGAGAGAACCTTGCACTCAAACCATCGAGAAAAATCTTTTAAGTTAGAGTATGGCTCTAATTCTTCCATAACATAACGAATAACGAGGGGTAAATCATTTAAGTATTTATGCTTACTATCCCTCAAATAAAGTCTAGAGAAAACGCCAAGCACCTTGAGATGCCTTTGAAGGCCCATCATATCGAGCCAACCGATCACTTTGTGATCAGAAGCTTCGGTTGTAATACCAAGATCTACAGCTCTTTTATAAAATCTAAGTGTTTTCTTTAGCACAAAATCCTTGGGCAACCGTATATAGCAGTCCCTAAATAAAGAGACGACATCGTAGGTTAAAGGTCCTATCACTGCATCTTGAAAATCAATTACACCGATAGAGCGATCTGATAGCTTCATTAAGTTGCGTGAGTGAAAATCTCGGTGTACAACAACCTGGCTTTGCTGAAGTGCACTTTTTATTATTATAGAGAAAGCATTATCGAGTAAGTCTTCATCACTCTTGTTTAATTGAATTTTTAGTAATTTTTTTAGAAACCACTCCTTGAATAAACCTATTTCCTCAAGTAATAGTTGTTGATTATATTCTGGAAGAATAATCTCACTTTGAGAAATTTTCTGGATTTTAATTAACTCTTTTTCGGCGCAAGCATAGAATTTTTCTGCTCTCCTCCCAGCTAGAAAAGGTGCTAATAAATCATCGCCAAAATCTTCTAACAATAAAAATCCTAGTTCATAATCAACTGCATAAACGAATGGCGAGCGTATATGATTTTTTTTAAAGCATAACGATATATTCACAAAAGAAGTATTATTTTCAGTCGCAGGAGGTGAAAAAACAGCTATTAAAGAAGGCTTAGAATTAATCCTAAAATATTGCCTAAAACCTGCGTCACTATTAATTTGATCAAGCAATATGGGCGCATTCAAATTGACACAATCAGGCAAATTGCCTTTAACCCACTCTTGTAAAAGAATTAAATCTCTCATATTTCTCATTAGATAAAAAAAAGACTACAGATTCTACCCCAAACCCTCGCATGATGCTTCAGAATGAGTAAAATGTAACATGGATTAACTTACTATTGATATTTCCATAAAAAAACGGATAAACATAATGCAAAGAAGTGCCAGTCACACATGTGGAAAGCCCTATGTTGCCTTACGTTTATTGTGTCCATACATATTAATATTATTTTTCACTATTCTTTCTATTAGTGTATCACAGGCAGAAACAGCCAATACATATCTTCAATGGGAGTGTGCTGCAGGGGAAAATGAAAAATGGATTTGTGGACAGAAATCAGTCCTAGGTAGAGAATATCCAAGACCTAACAAAATTGAAACCTTTGATCTTGTTCAAGAAGAAAAAGCTGAGACTGCACTAGTACCGCGAGTAAAGATAGCTAAAAATCTTGACTGGATTGAAGAAGAAGATCTTACTGAAAAACAATTAAAGAAAAGGACTTCAGGTTGCTGTGGAGCTTATATCGAGCCTGAACGTGACTATCCAGACTCAAATCTAAAGCCTGAAGATGCACCATTAAGAGTTGCATCTAAATCAACAGAGTTGATTCAAGATAATGTTGCTCATTTAAAAGGGAATGTGCATATAACCCAAGGGTATCGTCAATCACGTAGTGATGCCGCAACAGTAAACCAAGCAGAAAGAACGGTAGATATGGAGGGTAGCGTAGAGCTTAGGGAACCAGGAATTTTGCTTCGTGGCGATACAGCTCATATGAATATGGATTCATTAGATGTCGAAATTAACAACGCTACGTATCTGTTACACGAATCTGGGGCGCGAGGAACAGCAGAAAAACTTCAACGGCCTGGTGGGAGTATTTTTTACATTGACAATGGCGGTTATACGACTTGTGAGCCTAGTAGTAACGCATGGCGTCTTGTAAGTTCAAAACTTAAAGTTAATCCTGGAACGGGTATCGCTATAGGCAAACATGTTCGACTAGAAATTAAAGATATCCCTGTCCTTTACGTGCCTTGGGTGCGCTTTTCAATCGATGATAGAAGAACAAGTGGTCTTTTATTTCCAAGCTGGGAAAGTACCGATGATAACGGTTTGGATTTTTCGCAGCCAATATACCTTA
>CAZSMR010000010.1:0-34511 GCA_964608185.1 uncultured Porticoccus sp.
GTATTGAAACGTTAGCGGTCATCCTAGCGATTATTTACCTATTTTTAGCTATAAAGGAGAATAGCTTATGCTGGTATTTTGTTTTTTTAAGCGCCGCTATTTATATTTGGATTTTTATCAATTCTGGCCTTTATATGGCGTCATTGATAAATGCCTACTATGCTCTTATGTCTATATATGGTTTATATCAATGGCGCAAAGGTGGCGATAGAAAGTTAGGTCTACCTATTAAATGCCTTAGCTTATCTCATCATATATTTATAGTTATTTCAGTGATTGGTTTATCGTTAATTATAGGTTATTTTTTAGAGTCATATACTGACTCAAAACTACCATATCTAGATTCTTTCGCCGCATTATCATCTGCAGTTACAACAGTAATGGTGGCAAGGAAAATACTTGAAAATTGGTTGTATTGGATTGCTATAGATGCAGTTTCGATATATTTATATTTAAGTCAAGACCTCTACCAGACAGCCATACTTTTTGTTTTATACATGATTTTATCCATAATGGGTTATTATGAGTGGCGTAAGCGCTATCTTTCATGCAATAGACTCTGAGTAAGCAAGTGTACTTATTAGAACAAGCAATAGCTGGCTGGAAAAACTGGAATATTTCATTATCAGAAAAGCCCGAGGTTGAACGTGAGTTACTGGGTGGATGTACTAATCGATCCTTTCTGGCTGTATCCGGCTTAAATAAGATTGTTATTAGAGTGAATAACCCATATAGCGAAAATTTAGGTATCGATCGCCAAAGAGAGATCAAGATCCTCGCGCTAATCGAAAGCTTAAATATTTCACCTAAAACATATTTTGCTGATAATAATGTATTAGCTAGTCGTTTCATTGAAGGATATCAGTGGACAAATAGAGATTTTTCTATTCCTTCAAATAAAGAGAAAGTCTCCTCGGTTATAGATAAGATAAAAAATGTTAATGTTCCCTTTTTTCTGGAAAGACAAAAATATTCTAAGTATTGTCAAAACTATATAAAACAATTGGCGACTACTGATAGCCCAAAAAAAAATAAGTTTTATGATGAATTGATAGCTGCAGCTTCAGCTATTGATGGCAAGGTTTGGCCATCAGTAATCAACCATCAAGATATTGTGCCAGGAAACCTAATAGAAAAAGATGGTCGAATATTTCTTATAGACTGGGAATATTCTGCATTTGGTCATCCGGATATAGATTTAGTCAGACTGTATGGTCTTGATTATCAGAGTGAGTTCACCGAAGAGTTATTTTTTTTACAACAAGGCATCGACAGACTATGGGGTATTTTACGTAGTTAATTTAGAGCTTTTATTTCTGCATCTCTAGTTTTTTGATATAGCCTTACTTAAAATTAAACCTAGTTCAAATAGTAACCACATCGGTATTGCTAACAGAATTTGTGAAATCACGTCTGGCGGTGTTAATAGCATACCAAGGCTAAAACATAATACGAATATATAGGGACGTTTTTTTCCAAGACGACTGGGGTCTACTAAACCTACCCAGGATAAAATCACAATCGCTACAGGAATTTCAAAACTTAATCCAAAAGCAAAAAAAAGCTTAAGGACAAAATCTAAATAACTGCGGATATCCGTCATTACAAGTACACCATCTGGACTTGCGCTCGTGAAGAATGTAAACACTAGTGGAAAAACAAGGTAGTAAGCAAAAGCCATCCCTGCATAAAATAAAAATACACTGGAAAGAAATAATGGAACTACTATAATTTTTTCCCGCTTGTATAGACCAGGAGCAACAAAAGCCCAAACTTGATAGAGAATAAAGGGCATCGCTGCAAACACAGACAGCACTAGCGTTAGCTTGAATGGCGTTAAAAATGGCGAGGTAACATCGGTAGCAATCATTGAGGAATTTTCTGGAAGATGTGCAACCAGTGGCTCGGATATATATAAATATAATTCATTGCTGTAAGCGAATAATCCTAAAAAAATAACCAATACAACCAGCATGCATTGTAGTAATCGGTTCCTCATCTCTAAAAGATGTACAACCATCGGCTTTACTGGTGACTGGTTATCGTTCATTTTGAGAGATTTTCAGGACCATTATTTTCTACATTCTGTTTTTCTGCTTCTGGTGTACTGAGGTCTTGCATAATTTTTTCATTATGAAGTTGCCGTTTAATATCATCCATACCTACCTCATTTTCGAGTTGCTGGCGGGCTGTGGAGAAAGCTTGCTTAATTCTTCCGATCCAAAGACTCACCTGACGAACTGCATGCGGAAGTCTTTTTGGCCCCATAACGACAAGAGATACTGCTGCAATTAAGAGTATCTCCATGAAGCCAATATCAAACATAATTTAAGCCCATTTTTCCCCTAAACATAATTTAATATTAAGAATAATTATTAGCGTAATTATTCTACAGTTTCTTTTTTAGAATCTTTATCTTTAGTGTTTAGAGAGGTGCTTTCTTTATTTGATGCGTCATTAGACACAGAGTCTTTAAATCCTTTTACAGCGCCCCCTAAATCAGAGCCTATATTACGTAATTTTTTTGTTCCAAAAATTATTGCAATAATGACTAAGATAATTAGTAATTCTTGCCATCCAGGTATCATAATAGTTTCTCTTTTTTTGGTTCAAATCATCCTAACTAAATTTTCATTTTTTATCACGTTGTCTTTTTTCTTCAAGACCAGATAGGTTAAATCGTCGTTCTAGTTCTTTCAGCACAGAAGATGCATCTTCACCTAAATAAGAAAGCATAACTAATGAATGAAACCATAGGTCTGCTGTTTCATAGACGAGGTCCTCAGTATTACCAGTTTGTTCTGCGTCACGAGCAGCCAAAAGGGTTTCAACACTCTCTTCACCAAGCTTTTCTAAAATTTTATTTAATCCTTGTTGGTGAAGTTGTGCCACATAGGAGTCCTGAGGATCCGATTTTTTTCGGTCTTCAAGAATCTCGCTTAGTTTACTCAATACGTCAACACTCATTTGTAAATCTCTTTTGGATTTTTAATAACAGGATCTATCGTTACCCATTTTTCGTCTCGCAGAACTCTATAAAAACATGAAACTCTACCAGTATGACAAGATAGCCCACCAATCTGCTCAACACGTAAAACTAATACATCACCGTCACAATCAAGACGTATCTCTCTTATTTGTTGTACATGTCCAGATTCCTCTCCTTTACGCCATATTTTTTTACGAGATCTAGACCAGAATACAGCTCGCTTTTCTTTAATTGTTAACTCTAGCGCCTCATGATTCATCCAAGCAAACATAAGCACCCTAGAAGAATTAACATCCTGAACTATAACAGGAAGTAGCCCGTTTTCATTCCAAACGACTTGATCAAAAATTTTATTCATAGTTAGTATTATGACACCTGTTGTTTTATCAGCAATGTTGATTTGCTATTAAATTTTTTAGGTACTGAAAACTCTATGTTGTCATTTCAAGCATTATTTTAAAAGTAGTACTAAAACCCCAGCCCCAACAAGCATCAAGCTACTCTGAGGGATACTGTTAGCCGCTTCAATCCAGCTTGAAAAACCTAGGCCAACCCCCCCTCCAATAAGCATTGGGCCTACCCAGCTAAATAAACTAAATTTTTTAGATTTTGATGCGTTTGTAGCTAGAATTTTTGGCGTTTTATTTTCAGCTTGAATACTTTCTAGTCCTTGAAAAATTAATTGCGGGATCTTTGGGAATTGCTCCAACCACTCTGGACCATAACGCTTTAATTTTTCTAAAAGGGCTTGTGGCCTAAATCTATTTTTAAGCCATTTTTCAAGAAAAGGATGGGCTGTTTCCCATAAATCTAAGTCAGGATAAAGTTGTCGGCCTAAGCCTTCTATATTTAGTAATGTTTTTTGGAGTAGTACAAGTGAAGGCTGTACTTCCATATCAAAGCGTCTGGCAGTTTGAAATAGGTTAACTAAAAGATAACCAAACGAAATTTCTTTTAGAGGTAGACCAAAAATAGGTTCACAAACTGATCTGATAGCAGAGGTAAAATCACCGACGTTTGTATCTTCAGGGACCCATCCAGATAAAATATGTAGTTCTGCAACTTGACGGTAGTCTCGTCGAAAAATTGCCAGCAGATTTCTTGCTAAATAGTATTGGTCAGCATCTGTAAGAGTTCCTATTATTGCACAATCTATCGCTAGATATTTTGGCTCTTTTGGGTCGCTGTAGTCCACAAAAATATTTCCAGGATGCATATCAGCATGAAAAAAGTTATGCTCAAAAACTTGCGTAAAAAAAATCTCTACCCCTCTCTCTGCTAAAATTTTAAAATCTACATCGTGGTCTTTAAGTGTAGTTATGTCTGTAACAGGAGCAGCATAAATTTGCTCCATAACCATAACTTTTTGATTGGTATATTCCCAGTATATATCTGGAACATATAGCATTTTTGAATTTTTAAAATTACGACGCAGTATAGAAGCATTAGCGGCCTCACGTTGTAAATTTAACTCATCAAAAATTGTGATTTTATAATCGCCTACTATTTCTATAAGCTTCATTCTTCGGCCGTCTATAGTGTTATTTTCTAACCATTTAGCTATAAAAAACATTAATTTAATATCTTGCTCGATTATATCTTCTATACCGGGACGAATTACTTTTACGACTACTTTCTTTCCATCAGGTAAAACTGCAGAGTGAACCTGAGCTACAGAGGCAGATGCCAGAGGTTTATAGTTAAAACTTAAAAATAGATCACCTATATTTTTATCAAGTGCTTTTTCGACAATAGCTACAAATTCTTTATTATCAAATGGAGCAACATCGTCTTGTAGGCGGCTTAGTTCAGAACAAATATCCGGGGGTATCAAATCGGGTCGTGTGGAAAGAAGTTGCCCAAGTTTGACAAATATAGGACCAAGGCTTTCAAGGGCCAGCCTAAGTCTTTCTCCTCTTAGCTTCTTAGTGTTAGGGAAAATTTTTGTTACTGAAAGTAAAAGTCTTAGCTTAAGGGGCAATTTATCTTTTTTTATAAATAAATCTAGTCGATAGCGAACACATACACCCAAAATTGTAGCTAAACGGTTTATTTTCATAATTTTTTAGTCACCCCTTCCTGAGCTGGGTGTTTATTTATATTATTTGCTGAATCATCTATTTTACTTTTTAATTTTTTGGTTTTCGCTGCTAGACGCTCAGTTTCATTTTGAATCTGTTTGACTTCCTTATTGAAGCCATCAACCTCGTTGGTACTTGGAATCAAACGCACTTCTTCTTGACTGAATTCGATAGCCGCCGTAGTAGTTCGCTTGAGCATATTTCTTTTCCAATCGAGAGATGATCTTAACGATTTTCCGATTAAATTAGCAGGAATATCTCCGATTATATCTGAAAGAGAGGCCTCCCAGTCGATATCTAGATTTTTGAAAAGATCTTGCAGTCTGCTGAGTAGCTCTTGATCACCAGAAATATGAATACCAGAATTAAAAAAAGATACGCGTTTATCCATATTGATCGATAAAGATCCAAACGATAACGCGGTTCCTTTGAGAGTAATATCTGGAGTATTTTCATATTGATCTTTAAGGCTAACAGATTCTTTTCTGAATAAAATATAGAGACACACCTGAGGTAACGTGCATTCTATTTTAAGACTTTTTCCAGCCAAATGAGTAACGCGAGTTTGGCTGGATGGATCATAATCCATAGCCTTATTGATAAGTGACTCTAAAGCCTTGAAGGCTGATTGCTTATTCATAAATTTTATTTTTCTTAGGATTTAATCAAGGCTTGAAACCTCGATGTAAAGCTACAATACCTCCCGTCATATTGTAGTATTCTACATCTACAAAGTTAGCTTTTTTTAACATAGCCTTCAAGGTAGATTGATCAGGATGCATGCGTATTGATTCCGCTAAATATTGGTAGCTCTGACTATCGTTAGCTACAAGCCCACCAATTTTAGGAAGAAGACTGAATGAATAGAAATCATACGCTTTTTTCAGAAGAGGGTTAGATGGCTTTGAAAACTCTAATATCAATAATCTTCCACCAGGCTTAAGAATACGATACATAGACCTTAACGCCATATCTTTATCAGTAACATTTCGCAAACCAAAAGCAATGGTAATACAATCAAATGTATTTTCTGGGAATGGTAAGTATTGGGCATCACCAAGTGTACAAAGAATCTGATTTGAACACCCCGCATTAATTAGTTTATTGCGTCCAATCTTCAGCATCGATTCGTTGATATCAACTAAGACTACTTTTCCCTCTTCCCCTACTAACTTTGAGAATTTAGCAGTAAGGTCACCTGTCCCGCCAGCAACGTCTAGAACCAATTGTCCAGCTCTAACACCTGATAAATCTATAGCATAACGCTTCCATAACCTATGAATACCTAGAGACATCAGGTCATTCATCAGGTCATACTTACTGGCTACAGAGTCAAACACATCGGCTACTTTGGCAGCTTTGTCTTCAACAGGCACCTTTTTGAAACCAAAATGTGTTGTTTTGTTATCTGTCATTTGTAAAATTATATTTTTTAGGAAAATTATTATACACCGGTGTTTGTTCGGTGTCCTTGTGATTGAATGCAGTGTTCGTACTTTTATAATATTTATTTATGAAAGAATGTTTAAATAATTAACCATCGTTTTTTTTAATTTTTTGATATTAATTTTTTGCAAACTTAGTATCGTATAATGCCTACTAAAATGCTATGTTACTGCATATATACAAGAATATGCTATTCAGCAAGTGTTAAGGGTACACGAGAGAAAAATGCGTCTAATACTCATATTTTTATTTGTCTCTACTATATCTGCATGCTCAAGCTTGAAGCAATCAGATTACTTGGCTCCCTTTATCAAAGAGAAGCCATTAACAGTTTTGCCAGAAAAAAAAGCTATTGAATTATCTGGCGATAAAAACATAATTAAATCGGAAAATCGTGCTGTGGTACCCTATTTTGAGATTATTTTTTATGATGAAGATAGTCCCGTTCTTACAAAAGTGGGCGAAGAAAAAGAAATCATAAGTTCTAAATTAGTGGGTTCGTCTAATAAACTAAAACGACGTATTGTTGACAAGGCTTATAATAATTTCATTAGCCAAATGAAGAATAAGGGTCTTGAGATCCTCCCAATCTCATCATTAAGCAGTTCTCCTACATATACTAGTTTTTCAAAAGATGGATTGAAGAAAATTAAAAAAACAATATTTGGTCCAGGTGGAACTTCTGTATCCCCGTCAGGAATGAACACATCTGACTCTGAAGAAAGTAGAGGAAAACAAATAAGCAAAATTATGGATGAGATGAACGCTTCCGTGATGAATATTACTTTGTATATTACTCATATGAACAGAAGAGTCGATCCTAGATCAAACTCACCGTATAGTATCGATGTTGAACAAAAAATCTCTGTCATTAGAGGGTCTAGAATGCAATTCTTTGGTTTGAAGGCGTCACAATGTGAGGGTTATTGCTCTAGCCCAGTCGTGAATGCCAAGCTTGGAAAATCTATTAGTAGCTTGGCAAAAGTTGGGGATCTTTCAGTAAAAAATAAGAAATCCAACAAAAAAGAAGTTAAAAAACAAATAACCACGAGTGATTCGGATCTTAAGTCTCAGGCTGCTGATCTAAGTGAAAAAGCTATTAAGTGGATTTCAGCCCTCTCAGAAAAAAAGGACGACCTTCGTTATTATGAGCTTCGTATTGATCCAGTTAAATATGAGAAAATTATTGGAGACCTCCTAGAAAAATCGACTAAAAAGCTAGTTGAGGAAATTACTTTTTACGGATCAAGTCCTTCTGAGAAGGATGATAGTTAGCAAATTATCTGTTTTTTTCGTGCTTATTTTATTGGAAGCTCATCATATTTTATGAGCTCACTTGAATCCTTAAACCATGGAGCTTTAGATTTCCAAAAAATATTTTGCGTCGGCTTTATCGGTGGCTCTGTGTTCAGAGTTCCTGCTGGGATTACGATAGCTTTTTTAGTTTTACCTAGCCATGGAAGCGAAGAGCCACAGTTTCTACAGAAAGATGTAGCAAAATGCTTTGTCTCTTTTGGCTCAAAACATTGCACTAAATCTTTGCCAGTTATCCATTTAAAATGTTCTTTTAAAACCAAAAGATTGGAAGCAAAAGCACTTCCGGTAAACTTTCTACACCTACTACAGTGGCAGTACTGAAAAATTCCTAAATTTCCAGAAACTTCATAAGACACTTTACCACACAGGCATGAACCATTAGACATTCTATTTTTCATTATCAGACTCTTGCTTGTTCAGGTACCCGAGATTCTAGAAAACTTATGATGCTGGACGACTCGTACATCCAGCTGATATCCACATCATCATTCTGAATTTTAAGGCAAGGAACTTTTAGCTTTCCTCCACCTTGTATTAACTCTTGCATTCTATCATCACAACCTCTTGGGTCTACCAGTTTAATCGATAGGTTATGTTTTTTTATTACTCTACGAACTTTTACACAAAAGGGGCATGCAGGGTAATGAAATAAAGTTAAGCCAGAAAATTTTTGATCTGTTTTTTCTTGCAAGACAGGATCTCTTATTATTGATTTCGGTGAAAAAATCCAATTTAAGAGTAATATTAAAGAACCCAAAATCCAACGAATTACACCAATCATATTGAAACCTTTTTATTGTGTTGAAGTTACCTAGTTAGGAAATCGTACTTGTTATTATAGCTGACGAAAAATAACGATTAAACGAAAATTATAGTTTTTTAGATAGTCATTATGTTGAGAGATTGTTATGTTAAAATGAGTACTTTTATATTACGGAATAAAGCACTGCTACAAATTAATTATATTTCAAGCTATAGATAAGAATAATATGTTACGACTTAGCGACCTGAAGTTACACCTTAATCATACTGATTCAGAATTAAATATAGCGATCACTAACAAACTCAACCTTAGAAGCGAAGAGTTGCTTGGTATTAGCATATTTAAACGTAGCTATGATGCCCGCAAAAAAACAAATATTTTTCTTATATATCAACTGGACTTACTATTAACTGCTTCAGCTGAATCCAGGGTCTTAAAAAAGTACAAGGAACAGTTTTTTTTAACTTTAACACCAGATAGTAGTTATTCTTTCGCTGCACAGGCTAGGAAAAATTTTCCTCAAGCAGATGAGTATCGCCCAGTTATTATAGGCTTTGGTCCCTGCGGTATTTTAGCCGCACTTATTCTTGCGCAAATGGGTTTTAAGCCAGTAGTGCTAGAAAGAGGAAAAGATGTTAAATCTCGGACTCGAGATACTTGGGGTTTCTGGCGAAACAGCAAGCTTAACACTGAGTCAAATGTTCAATATGGAGAAGGCGGTGCAGGAACTTTTTCTGATGGAAAACTCTGGAGTCAGGTTAAAGATAAGCGACATCTCGGACGTAAGGTTTTAACTGAATTTGTAAAAGCGGGTGCTCCTGAAGAAATTATGTACGTTAGTAAGCCTCATATCGGTACTTTTAAATTAGTTGCAATGGTAAAAAATATCCGTGAACAAATTATTGATCTTGGTGGTGAGGTGCGTTTTGATACTAAAGTTAAGTCAATCATCCGTCACAATCTTAAATCAGAAAGAAAAAATGGAGAAGCACATAATGGGCTAGGTCAAATAACAGGTGTTATTTTAGATTCTGGCGAAGTTATAAAAAGCCGACATATAATTTTAGCTATCGGTCATAGTGCAAGAGATAGTTTTCAAATGCTATTTGAACAAGGTGTACATATCGAATCGAAACCTTTTTCAATTGGATTTCGTATCGAGCATCCCCAAAAAGTCATAGATAAAGCTCGATTTGGAGAAAATATAGGGCATCCTATACTAGGCGCCGCAGATTATAAACTAGTACATCATTGTCAAAATGGTCGTAGCGTTTATAGTTTTTGCATGTGCCCTGGTGGCACTGTTGTAGCTGCTGCCTCAGAAGAGGGGGCTCTTGTTACAAACGGGATGTCTCAATACTCTCGCAAAGAACATAATGCTAACTCTGCAATTGTAGTTGGCATAAATCCAGCCAAGGACTATCCAGATCATCCGTTGTCTGGAATAGATCTTCAGCGTCAACTTGAAACTCTAGCCTATAAATTAGGAGGATCTAACTACAATGCACCAGCTCAGCTTGTCGGAGATTTCCTTAGTAACAAGCCATCTACAAAGCTCGGATCAGTTTTACCATCATATACTCCAGGCATAGCTTTAGGAGATCTTAGTCAGGCCTTGCCTAGCTTTGCCATCGAAGCTATTCGTGAGGCAATCCCAGCATTTGAGAAAAAAATAAAAGGGTTCTCTATGCCAGATGCAGTTCTAACTGGCGTAGAAACAAGAACTTCTTCACCTATTTGTATAACACGTGGAAAAGATTATCAGAATATAAATACAGCTGGATTATATCCTGCCGGAGAGGGTGCTGGTTATGCTGGAGGTATATTGTCTGCAGGTATAGACGGTATAAAAGTTGCTGAGGCTGTGGCAATGGATATATTGCAGGCTACTAAAAAATAAGTTTATAGTGTTCTAGATCAGATATATTTGCTTAGGTGATTCGCAATGCTTGTAAGCTGGGATCACGATATTTTCCAGAATCACTTAGTTTTTTAAGATAAATATCCCAATATTTTTTTTGATGCATGGCGAGATCGTATAAATAGCCCCATGTATATATGCCACTATCATGAGAGTCACTGAAAATTAACTTTAAAGCATAGTTTCCGACAGATTCAACGGAACAAATTTTAACAAATTTCTTCCCATCCTGAAGAATTTCTTGCCCTTTCCCGTGGCCTTTAACTTCTGCGCTTGGTGAGTGAACACGAAGATACTCACCAGTTAAAAGAAAGTTTTCATCTTCTTGATACTCTAAAGACAGGCTCCCTGTTTTTTTATTGATTTTTATTTTTATTGGAGTCACTTATATGGCCATTTATATAGTTGTATATCTTGGATAAAATTTTCAATATTTTTTTATTATAAGATGAACCTCGATAGATCTTCGTCTTGTGATATGTGGTTTAAATGTTTATTGACATAAGTTAAATTGATTTCAATATTTTTTTCTTCTTCTGAAAGATCAGAAGCATCAAAAGATACTTCTTCTAATAATCTTTCCATAATAGTATGTAGTCGGCGGGCACCAATATTTTCCGTACGCTCGTTAATTTCGTACGCTATCTCAGCAATACGTTCAATTCCATTACGATGAAAATTGATATTTAATCCTTCGGTAGCTAAAAGTTCATGGTATTGTTCTGTAAGAGAGGCCCTTGGTTCCGTAAGAATTTTTTCAAAATCTTTACTACTAAGAGAGGTAAGCTCCACTCTAATAGGTAATCTGCCTTGCATCTCAGGTATTAAATCGGACGGTTTCGACAAATGGAATGCGCCAGAAGCTATAAATAAAATATGATCTGTTTTAATCATGCCATACTTAGTAGTTACTGTGCAGCCCTCTATTAAGGGCAACAAGTCACGCTGAACTCCTTCTCGCGAGATATCTGTACCAGAAGTTTCGCCACTTTTTGCAACCTTGTCAATCTCATCAATAAAAACAATTCCATTTTCTTCGGCAGACGATAATGCACGTATCTTTAGCTCCTCCTCATTGATAAGCTTAGAAGCTTCTTCTTCTGTAAGTCTCACCATAGCCTGAGAAACCGTCATTCTTAATTTATTTGTTTTATTTTTCCCCATAGATGAGAACATATTTTGTAATTGGCTAGTCATCTCCTCCATACCGGGAGGAGACATTATTTCAATACCTGAAGTTGCATGACTAACATCAACTTCAATTTCTTTCTCATCTAGCAGATTTTCACGGAGTTTTTTGCGAAGAAGTTGGCGACTTGTTGGCTCTTCTTTATGATTTTTAGAGTCCTGCATAGGAGGTAATAAAGCGTCTAAAACACGTTCTTCAGCATTATCTGCAGCTCTCTGCTGGGTTTTTTGAAGCTCCTGCTCACGTAATTTCTTGATTGAAACTTCTACTAAATCACGAATGATTGATTCAACATCCTTGCCAACATAGCCGACTTCGGTAAATTTAGTGGCTTCTACTTTAACAAAAGGCGCATTAGCTAGTTTAGCTAATCTTCGAGCTATTTCAGTTTTTCCTACGCCAGTTGGACCAATCATCAATATATTTTTTGGAGTAACTTCACTTCGTAGTTCTGGCTCAAGATTCATACGTCGCCAGCGGTTTCGCAATGCTATTGCCACGGACCGTTTAGCTGAGTTTTGACCTATAATGTGCGCATCTAATTCGTGAACAATCTCACGAGGGGTCATATTGGACATATTGATAAGCCTCATAAATAGTTAGTTGTTAGGTTGTAACCAATAGTTATTTTTTATTGTAATCTAGTACTTCTATCGTATGATTATGGTTAGTATAAATACAAATATTGCCCGCGATCTCTAGACCTTTTTCTACGATATCTTTTGCTTCAAAATCTGTATTATCTAGTAATGCTCTTGCCCCTGCTTGGGCAAATGGGCCGCCAGATCCAATAGCTATTAAGTCGTCTTCGGGTTGAATCACATCACCATTACCTGTGATAATTAATGATGCATCTTTATTAGCGACAGCTAGTAAAGCTTCTAGTTTTCTTAAAATACGGTCTGATCTCCAGTCTTTTGCCAATTCAACAGCTGCTCTAGTTAAATTTCCCTCATGTTGCTCGAGTTTGACTTCGAAACGCTCAAAAAGTGTAAAAGCATCAGCAGTTCCACCCGCAAAACCAGCAATTATTTTATCGTTATAAAGTCGTCTGACTTTACGTGCGTTGCCTTTCATTACTGTGGTTCCCAATGTAACTTGGCCGTCTCCACCTATCACTACTTTACCATTACGTCGCACTGAAAGGATTGTAGTACCGCGATATTGCTCCAAGGGCTTCTCCTTATAGAAATTTATTTTTTTGGCTATAAGTTATAAATATATTTTTAATGTACTCTAATAAGTGGGGGCTGATGTATAAAAATTCAATGGCATGAAAGAAGTTTAAACAATAAATTTATTTTGTGTATTATCACAAGACAATAAGGATCAGTGTAATTATTTAGCTAGAAACTATTAATGTATTTGGTATTGTAGGTAACATAACTGTTGATTGATAATCTCCATCAACCTATATTGTATTAAGAAGTACGTATGAAAAAAATAAAATTATTTCTATTTTTAGTACTCAGTGCATTTTTGATTTCATGCACATTAGTGACTAGTACCTACGAAAAGCCAGAAATAGAATTAGTGCGTCTTCAGTCACTAGAACGTAAAGGTTCTGAGCAAATAATTGCAGTTCGATTTAATATAGTAAATCCTACTAAAAAAGAATTGTATATATCAAAGTTCTCTTATAGCCTTTCATTGGAGAATATTGAAGAAATTACCGGCGTAGTTTATGGCTTAAGTCCTATACCTTCAAAAGGAAAAACACAGGTTGAATTCAAGGTAGCTGTGAATATTTTTTCAGCTTTTAGGGTTTTAGAGTCGGCCATTAAAAATGAGAATGGTATTATTAAATACAACCTAGTCACTAAGGTAAGCTCTGTATGGTGGAAGCTGCCTGCTACTTCAGTGAAATCTGGAAAAATAAATTTAGCTGATAAGTATAAATTTTAGCTTATTCAATAATTATCAAGGCTCGCTTTATATTTGATTCTTAGTAAAATATTTAGGCTAGGAGCAAGGGGATGCAAGTCATAAAAGACATTATGAGCGGGAAAACAAGAGCTCATCTAGCTAGTTTGGACAGCACATGCCTGATACATGCTGAGGCTTTAAAGCCTTTTTTTGTGCTACAAGATGCTGCTGCAGCAAAGGGTTTTGATCTTAGAATAGCTAGCGGCTTTCGTTCATATGAGCGTCAATTATTAATTTGGAATGAAAAAGTTTCAGGAAAAAGAGCATTACTGGATATCTTCAGTCAACCTTTAGATCAGACTAGTTTGTCCGAAATAGAAAGAGTTTTTGCAATCTTGCGCTGGTCTGCATTACCTGGATGTTCTCGACATCATTGGGGCACTGATATAGATATATGGGACGCTGCTGCTGTTCCAAAAGATTATCGTCCTGAACTGATCGTCTCGGAGTATGAATTAGGGGGTCCATTTTATGAGCTATCGAAATGGCTGAAGAGTATCTCGTCAGATTTTCATTTTAGTATTCCATATTCTACTGATACTGGGGGAGTGGCAAGAGAGCCATGGCATTTAAGTTATGCCCCTGTAGCAAAAAAATTTGAAGACGCGTTAGATACGAAATATGTTCGCTCAGTATTAGACCTTAATAGACTATTACTTGGTAATACCGTTTTAGATCATCTTGATGAAATATTTTTCAGGTTTGTCTTAAATAAAAAAGTGAAAAAATTTAAATATGAAAGAATATCAGAGTAATCCCATACCTATTCAGGTCGATAGATCAAAATTAAAGACTGAAGATCCATTATGGATCAATATTCTTTCAGAATGTAAGGCATGCATTCAAGAGGAGAAATTACTTAGAAATTTTTTACAAAATGCAATCTTGAGTCAAAATTCGCTAGAGAGCTCGCTTTCTTGGATTTTGGCACAGCAGCTCAAGAGTGATGTAATGAATGAGCATATCATCCAGCCCTTGATCAATGAAATTCTTTTAGAAAATGATGTGATAAGAAAGCAAATTAGAATGGATCTTAATGCTTATATTGAAAGAGATCCTGCTTGCGAAAAATATTACATTCCTTTACTTTATTTTAAGGGGTTTCATGCCTTACAAATTTATCGAGTGAGTCATTCGTTGTGGAAAAAAAACAAGAAAGATTTAGCGCTATATTTACAAAACAGAGCTTCAGAAATATTCTCTGTAGACATCCATCCAGCTGCTAAAATTGGAGGGGGGATTATGATAGATCATGCTACAGGATTGGTTGTTGGAGAGACAACGACCATAGATAATAATGTTTCTCTATTGCATTCTGTCACTTTAGGTGGAACAGGCTTAGGGACTGGTGACAGGCACCCTAAGATTCGTTCTGGAGTAATGATCGCTGCAGGTGTAAAAATACTAGGTAATATAGAAATCGGCGTGGGTGCAAAAATTGGAGCAGGTAGTCTCGTGCTTGATTCAGTTCCACCCCATACTACTGTCGCAGGGGTTCCATCAAAAATAGTTGGGCATCCAGATGAAGATGAACCATCAAGAGAGATGAATCAGGCGATTAATGTTAGTGTTAAGAATAATTTTTAAATGTGCCCTAAAAATTCATAGGTAAAATTTATCACATAAGGAAAGCTATAAAATGTGGTCAGTTTTTTTTGGGTTTCTAAGGCGTAGATTATTATTGTCAGCTAGGTATTCTTTGAATGGTCTTAGGGCCTGCTTCAAGAACGAAGAAGCTTTTCGAGTAGAAATTTATATTGTACTGCTTTTGCTTCCTTGTGCTTGGTTTATAGCAAACACCAAACTAGAATTAATTATTTTGGTAGCAACCTTGTTTCTTGTGCTCATAGCTGAATTATTTAATTCTGCCATAGAAAATATCGTCGATAGGGTCAGCACTGAGAAGCATCAGTTGTCGAAAAGATCGAAAGATCAAGCCTCTGCAGCAGTCTTATTATCAATCGTTATATGTGTCTTTACTTGGCTGCTTATCGGACTTAACTACGTTTTATAATATAACTTTTTTTAAATATACAATTAATATAAGAGCTTTTTAGATGAGTAAAGATGATTTGGAGTCCTTTAAGAATCAGATGTCTGATGTGATGCCACTAGAGGTAAACAGGGTTAACTTGCATCAAAAAAAAGTTGTGACTCTGGGCATGGAGGCTAGAAGAAAGGCTGCTCAACAAAGAATTACTATGTTAGTTGATGATTCAGTAACAGAAGACGTCTTTGATCAAGTAGAGCCAAGAGATATACTAAAATACCAACATAAAGACTCCGACAATGGAGTGTTTAAAAAACTATGTCAGGGTAAACTTAGCCATCAGGCAGTAGTAGATTTACACCATATGACTGTTTTGCAGGCAAAAACCGAACTTATAAGTTGTATAGATGACTGTGTATTAGATGGCTTTACTGTTTTGCTTGTCATACATGGCCGAGGAGAGGGCAGAGAAAAGCCCGCTTTACTCAAAAGTTGGACTAACTATTGGTTAAAAAATATTAGCTCGGTTATTGGCTTTCACAGTGCCCAGAGCCGTAATGGCGGCACAGGAGCTACATACGTGTTACTCAGTAAAATAAGTCCGTCCTCTCAATGAGAGTTTTTTTAAGATTACAAATTTTTGACTTCATTTTTTCTTTTTAAAAGCAATGAATCGATTTTATTATCATTGAGAATTTTCTGAGCCTCAGCTAATGCTGACGTATTACTGAACGGCCCCACAATTACACGTCTCCATGTTTCATTTTTTTTCGTAGTAACTTTTTCAACTGATGTATTCAGGTTTAGGAGTATAAGTTTTGCCCTTAATTTGTCTGCTTCGGCGTTAGTTTTGAAGGACCCTGTTTGAAGCAAAAAAATATTATTTGATTTGTTTTTTTTATTAACACTCAGCTCCTGTGCTTCATTTCCTAGAACGATTACTTCAGCCTCTTTTAAGAGGGTATAGAATTCAAATTCCGGGGTTTTGTCGGCATCAGTTGCCTGCTTTATTTCCCCGTCCGTACTGATTTCATTAAGTTGCTCTGTGAGACCTGATAATTCTAATAGAGGAGAAATTAAAATACCAAGAAGCACGCCTATTATTAAAAAGAACCAAGGCGATCGATCTGCGCTAGATTTTTTTGATGACTTGTTTTTTTGTGTCCTGACTTTAGTCGGTTTTTTTGCATAGTCTTTTGTCATCTTTCTTTTAAAGGCTCCGTAATTAATCGTATTGTATTGTTAAGTTATAGCTTAGGCTAGCTCAGATTCATTGAAAATATTAAATAGCCCCTTAGCTGACATCCTGAGGATCAACATCAACTGACCATCTAACGCGCTTAGCAAGTTTAGAATTCTCAGCTTTTAAGCAGAGTTTTTCCATGAGCCATTGAAGTTCTTTTCGCTCTTTGCAGTAGATGCTTAATATATATCTAAAACGGCCATTACGTTTTTCCATTGCCGCAGGCAGTGGACCCAAATAGTTTATTTCTTTATTGGGGGGCAACAAGTACTCTGAATACTGCCTACAATGCTTAAGAAAATTGATAGCTGCTCTACTATTTACGGATTCCGACCTAATAATAGCCATAAATCTATATGGTGGAAGATTACATAGCTTTCGTTCTTTGAACATTATTTTGATGAAACTTTGATACCCTTTGGACATAAGTGTCGCAATAAAAGGGTGTTCGCAATGATTACTTTGTATTACAACAGATCCAGGTTTTTCACCTCTACCCGAGCGGCCTGCCACCTGGGTAATTAATTGCCCCATTTTTTCTGGAGCTCTAAAGTCAGGACTAAAAAGACCACCATCAGCGTCTAAAATAGCGACTAAAGTGACTTTAGGAAAATGATGCCCTTTAGCAAGCATCTGTGTACCTATTAATATACATGGATTACCTTTATTTATTATGGATAACAAGTCGTTCATAGCAGATTTGTGTCGGGTAGTGTCTCTGTCAACCCTAAGTATTTGAGTGTATGGAAATAAAGTCTTAAGCGTATCTTCACTTCGCTCAGTACCCTGTCCAATACATTCGAGTTTAGAGCTATCACAAAAAGGGCATTTGGATGGAAATTTCTTCATATGTTCGCAGTGATGGCAAATTAAACGGTTTGGTTTACGGTGAACTGTGAGCCTTGCCTCACAGTTGGGACAGTTAGAGATCCATCCGCAATCATAACAGGTCAAGGTGGGCGAATAGCCACGACGATTTAGGAATATGAGTACTTGGTCACCCTCAGATAATGTTTTTTTAATAGCATCAATCAGTTTTTGGGAATAGCCACCAATGAGGGTAGTTTTCTTGATGTCTACTGGAATCCATATCGGACGTGATGCTTCTCCAGCGCGGCTAGACAATATCAACTTGGTGTATCGATTTTCTTCACAGTTATTTAATGATTCTAGTGACGGTGTAGCAGAACCTAAAATAATAGGAATTGATTCTTTTTTTGCGCGAATAACAGCTAAATCCCGAGCTGAATATCGATAGCCTTCTTGTTGTTTATAAGAGCTATCATGTTCTTCATCAACAATTAATAGTCCTGGTGACTTTAAGGGTGTAAATATTGCTGATCTTGTACCCAAAATAATAGAGGCTTGACCTGTACGAGCTGAATTCCATGCAAAAGCTTTTTCTCTATCGGTAAGTTTAGAATTCAATACAACTATATGACAATTAAAACGGCGCTTAAAGCGACCTAGCGTCTGCGGGGTAAGATTAATCTCAGGAATTAATATTAATGCCTGCTTCCCACTACAAACTATTTTTTCAATTGTCTGAAGATAGACTTCAGTTTTACCACTTCCAGTTTCTCCGAATAACAGGTATGCGTTAAAGCCGTTTAGCTTAATGTTATTTACGGCTTTTTTTTGTTCCGGATAAAGAGTTTGTGGCTTTTCTGCCAAAGTGTACGCTTTGATATCCGTCTGAGTCTTTTTTATTGGTGTATCGATTAATATGATTAGTTTCTTTTTCTCCAGCTGCTTTAATGTAGAAGCTGAGAAATTTCGTTGCTTGGCTTCTTCCTGACTGATACTTTTTTCTTGCTGCAAACAACAAATAAATTCTTGCTGTCTGGGAGATCTTGATAGCTTAGCAAGAGAAAATTTTACTCCTTGGTCTACTAGGCGCCAGTGCCTATTTGTTTTAGTTGGTAAATCTTTTCCTTTTCTAAGTAGGCCTGGAATAGAATGAAAAAGGGCATCACCAATAGGATATTGATAGTATTTAGCTGCCCAAACATATAACTTAAAAAGGTATTCAGGTATTAATGAATCACTATCAATAACTGATATTATTGATTTAAGACGGGATAAAGAAATAGAGCTTTTCTTACTACTGGCTACGATAATTCCAACCAATTCTCTTTTCCCAAATGGGATAAAAACTCTAGTACCTGGCTGAAGTGGCTGATTTTTATTACGCTCTTGGGAGTCTAAAGGGGGTAAATAGTCAAATAACCTCCTCAATGGGGACGGCACAGCTATATGATAGATTGTTTGTTTATCGTCAGTTTTCATCATTATCATTATTTAGTATATTCTTTAAAACCTTGAATGCGTGACGTTTTCTGGTAGTATGCCTACATAGTTTAAAACAGTCGTATGGTGCCTGACAGTATGATGATTAGGTGGCGGTATGCAAGACATTGAGGCAATGAAAATATGAAAATAGATATCCATCCAAAATATGGCAGTATGTCAGCCACATGTCGTTGCGGCAATGTTATAGAAGTAGGCTCAACTAAGCCTGATGCTATTCATCTCGATGTTTGTTCCTCGTGCCATCCTTTCTATACAGGAAAGCAAAAAGTTGCAGATACTGGTGGCAGAATCGATCGTTTTAGTAAGCGTTTTGCTGGTCGATCTGTCAAGAAATAGTTACTCCAATTAGTTTGTAAACCTTATCTTACAAACCATAAGTATGGACTCAAAAATCATTTTTGAGTCTTTTTTTTGTCTCAAAATTTATTTTCATATTTTTAAGACAATAAGTTAAAAAGTAATATTGCATATGTGAGCTAATTCTTTTTACATCACATGTTTCATTAAATAACCAGATACTGATACAGTAAGTTTTTATATATCAAACGAGGTTAGTTTAAATGCAAAAAAATGAGTATTATTCGCAAGAAAATCATGGCCCATTCTCTCTTTATAATCTTGGTGATTTTGAACTAGAAAGCGGGGATATAATTAACAAATGCCAACTTGCTTATGCTACCTTTGGGGAGCTGAATTCCCAGAAAAATAACGCTATACTTTTGACAACCTGGTATTCAGGGACCAGTAAAATCATGGAACAAGTTTATGTGGGAAAAGAGCATGCTATAAACCCAGATAAATATTTTGTCATCATAGTTAACCAGATTGGTAATGGGCTATCTTCGTCGCCTCATAATACTTTACCTTTTAACGGTATAGCGTCATTCCCAAAAGTACAAATAGGAGACGATGTTCGTGCTCAGCATGCACTGGTTACACAATATTTTGGTTTGGACTCTTTAGCGCTTGTCGTAGGAGGATCTATGGGTGCACAACAAACATGGGAGTGGGCCGTTCGCTATCCTAAGATGGTTAAACGTGCTGCACCTATTGCTGGAACTGCAAAAAATACACCACATGATTTTTTGTTTACGAAAACATTAAACGAAGCAATTACGTCAGATTTAGCATGGAAAAATGGCGCCTATAAAAACTCAAATGCCGTAGCCGAAGGTTTAAAGCGTCATGCTGATTTATGGTCTGTAATGGGTTATAGCACTGAAATGTTTAAGAAAGAGCTATGGCGAGAAATAGGATTTTCATCTTCAAAAGAATTTTGTGAGGGATTTACCCAGGCTTACTTTGCACCAATGGACCCTAATAATTTACTATGTTTGGCTTGGAAATGGCAAAGAGGTGATGTAAGTAAAAATACAAATGGCGATCTCAAAAAAGCACTAGCTCGAATAACTGCTAAAATGATTGTGATGCCCATCAATACAGATATGTTTTTTCCACCAAAAGACTGTGAGGATAATCAAAAAATGGTAGCTAATAGTGAGCTAAGAATTATTGAGACTGACTGGGGTCATTTGGGACTTTTCGGTATGGACCCTTCTTATATTGAGCAAGTAGATCGTCATTTGAATGATTTATTAGCTCTACCTGCATCAAAAAACAATTAGAGTTTTAGATTTTTCTAGGTTGCAGATTAAGGGTCCTATCCAGATTAATAATTTTTCTTGCGTCCAATGGTGCTCCTTTATTAGTATTTTTTTTGTATTTTTGAACCTTTTTCGTTAACTTTGATTTGGGAATATTATGAATGGGTGCAAAGCCATCAAAAATCTTTCTTGGTATTATCTTTTTTATAAGCACTTCGATTTGTTGAAGATATTTAAATTCATCTGCGCTTACTAGAGATATAGCTTGCCCAGATAAACCTGCTCTTCCAGTACGACCAATTCTATGAATATAATTTTCTGCAACTTTCGGTAAATCAAAATTAACAACGTACTGAAGTTGATCTACGTCTAGTCCTCGGGCCGCTATATCAGTAGCGATAAGTATCTTTATAGTTCCTTCTTTAAATTCAGACAAAATTTTAGCTCTTACAAATTGATTTTTATCGCCATGTAAAGCTGTAGCCTCTAATTCTTTGGTATTTAAAAAAGCGGCAAGTGAATTAGCACTTTTTTTAGTATTGGTAAAAACAAGAACTCGAGTCCATTTTTCAAAACAAATTATAGCTGATAATAGTTCAGATTTGAGCTTTTTGTCTACTGAAAAAATCCATTGTTCAACTGTTGTAGCGGTCATATTTCTAGGAGAAACGGTAACTTCGACAGGATTTTTAAGCAATCGAGCCGAAAGATTGAGAATATCTTTAGAAAATGTAGCTGAGTACATTAAGGTTTGCCGATCTTTTGGTAATAGCGAGAAGATTTTGTAAACATCGTCTATAAAACCAAGGTCTAGCATACGGTCTGCTTCGTCTAGAACTAGTACTTGTAATTCAGGAAACTTAATTGCATTTTTGCTACATAGATCCAGGAGTCTACCAGGAGTCCCTATCAAAATATCAACACCTTTACGAAGAGTCATCATCTGAGGATTTATTTTGACTCCTCCGTAGACCACAGCGACTGTTAGTGAGGTAAATTTACTATACTGGCGAGCATTCTCTCCAATTTGGATAGCTAATTCTCTCGTAGGTGCCAGTATGAGAGATCTAGCCTGATTAGATTTTTTCCCCTTACTCTCTGATAGTATTTGAAATAGTGGGAGCAAAAATCCGGCTGTTTTACCAGTACCTGTTTGAGCAGCAGCTGTAATATCTTTACCTTGTAAAACTAAAGGAATTGTTTTGGTCTGAATAGGTGTCGGCTTAGTGTATTTTGCCTCTTTTAAAGCTTTTAGTATCTCTATTGATAGGCCGAAATGGGAAAAACTCATGATTAATTCTCATGCATTGTTAAATATTTTTGAAGCAGCAAACTTGTACTCTAAAAATTCAATTTTTATTTTGAGTAAAACTAATAAAGAATTTATTATACATGCAAGTAATAATATGTATTTGTAATTTAATTAATCAGTTCTTAGCAAGAAAAAGAGAAACCAATGAAGAATATACTGTATTACATTAGTTTAATTTCTTTGGGCCTATGTGCTCCATTATCACATGGCACATCTACTGAAGAAGCCTACGATATAATCAGAAGCGGAAATCCGGAAAAAGGCTATGTTATTCTCCTTTCTCTGGCAGAAAAAAATAATGACCCGAGAGCTTTTTATGGAATTGCGCTACTTTATAAAGAAGGATGGGGGGTAAAAAAGAATGAAAAAATAGCTTTTGAATATTATCAAAAATCCGCAATTCTCGGCCATCAAAGAGCAATGTATGATTTAGCAACTTTTTACCAAAATGGAATCTTGGTAGATCAGAATTACACTAAAGCTATTCAGTGGTATGAAAAAGCTGCAAACAAAGGATATGCTGCAGCAATGTATGGGCTAGGAGGGCTGTATTTTAACGGTCTTGGAGTAAAAAAAGATCCAGACAGAGGGACTGTTTGGTTTACTAAAGCGGCAAAAATTGGTTTTGAGCCTGCTATAAAGTTTCTTGATGCTGTGAATAACCTAGGTATGTCCGCGGAAGACTAGTTTTCTTCTATGGCAGAAATGCGCCTGATAAGTTATATTATCGTGTACTTCATTGTATGAATAACTAATTGAATTTAGCTTTAGTGATAAATAGTGCAGCCGGCAAATAAAATGGTGCTAACGGAGAAGTATTGATGATGAAATTGGGTATACCTAAAGAGATCTTTTTAGACGAAAAAAGGGTAGCGGCAACACCTGCCTCTGTTCTGAAACTAATCAAACTTGGTTACGAAGTAGTTATTCAGTCATCTGCTGGTAAATCGGCACATTATGACGACCAGGACTATATAGACGCAGGAGCATCAATATCAGAAGGAGCAGAAATACTTTGGGGTCAAGCTGACTTCATTTTAAAAGTAAGAGCTCCTATGATGAATACAGATATCGGTGCGCATGAGATAGACCTCATGAAAACAGGAGCCTCTATAGCTAGCTATATTTGGCCTGCTGAGAATTCTGAGTTGCTTGATAAGCTTGCACTAAAAGAGGCTACAGTTTTCGCGATTGACAGCTTGCCGCGCATTAGTCGCGCACAAAAAATGGACGCACTAAGCGCTATGGCCAACATTTCTGGTTACCGAGCAGTTATTGAAGCTGCCAGCCACTTTGGTCGTTTTTTTACTGGACAAGTTACTGCTGCTGGTAAAGTTCCCCCAGCAAAAATTATGGTAATTGGAGCAGGTGTTGCTGGTCTTGCCGCCGTCGGAACAGCAAACAGTATGGGCGCTATTGTCAGAGCGTTTGATACTCGACTGGAGGTAAAAGAACAAGTTGAGAGTATGGGAGCTCAATTCTTAGAATTAGATTTTTCAGATGAAGAAGGTGGTGGTGGTGGTGGCTATGCTAAGCAAATGAGTGATGAGTTTATTGCAGCTGAGATGGCTTTGTTTGCTGAACAAGCTAAAGAAGTAGATATTATTATTACTACGGCTCTTATACCAGGAAGACCGGCACCTAAATTGATCACAGCTCCAATGGTGCAATCTATGAAATCAGGTAGTGTTGTCGTTGATTTAGCTTCAGAGCGCGGGGGCAATTGTGAGCTCACAGAGCCTGGAAAAGTAGTAGAAAAACACGGAGTCACCTTGATAGGTTATATGGATCTGCCGAGTCGTATGGCAAAAGTTGCTAGTGATCTATATTCAAGCAATTTAGTCCATTTATTGTCTGATCTAACCCCAGAAAAGAATGGTCAGCCAAATGTAAATATGGAAGATATAGTAATTCGTGGTGTGACTGTCGTTAAGGATAAAAAAATAACCTGGCCGCCACCCAAAGTTGAAGTTTCTGCTGCTCCGGCCACTAAAGTCAGTCAGGAAGCTAAAGAAACGATTATTAAAGAACCTACCTTTTTAGATAAATGGCTTGGAAAGGGTTCTCTATTGGTCTTAACATTGGCAGTATTAGTTGGAGTTGGTGGATATGCCCCAGAAAGTTTTCTAAGCCATTTCACAGTTTTTGTATTGTCGTGTTTTATTGGTTATCAGGTTGTCTGGAATGTCACAGCATCGTTACATACGCCACTGATGAGTGTTACTAATGCAATAAGCGGAATTATTGTGATTGGAGCTATACTTCATTTGGTTGATGCAGAGAGTGGCACAGTCGGAATTATTTCCTTTATTGCAGTCTTAATTGCAACTATCAATATAGCAGGTGGCTTCAGAGTGACCCATCGCATGCTTAATATGTTCCGTAAATAGGAGAGACATACTTATGATAAGCACAGGTTTTATTAGTGTGGCTTATGTTTTAGCCAGCGTACTATTTATTCTTAGTTTAGGTGGCCTAAGTCACCAAGAGTCAGCCAGGAGAGGTAATTTTTTTGGTATAGCCGGTATAATTATTGCTGTCGGCGCCACTATTGCTGGCGTCAATATGGGTATTGGTAGTATTTCAACTATTATTTTGGCATTAGTTATTGGGGCCGTTATAGGTTTGTTTCTTGCCAATAAGGTAGAAATGACTCAAATGCCACAGCTGGTAGCTTTGCTACATAGCTTCGTTGGTTTAGCCGCTGTATTAGTTGGTTTTTCAGGCCACCTTGATCCATTAGTTGAAACTGTTGGAGCTGAGCATACTATTAAGATGGTTGAGATATTCCTGGGCATATTTATTGGTGCTATAACTTTTACAGGGTCACTTATTGCTTGCGGTAAACTTCAGGGCTTAGTATCTAGTTCTGCTTTGACTCTTCCAGGAAGACATGCAATGAACCTCTTAGCCTTGGCATTAGTAGTTGCCTTAGGGGCTTGGTTTTTAAGTACAGGAAGTATATTAGCTCTTATTATTATGACTGTTGTAGCGTCTATTTTGGGTATCCATCTGATTTTAGCTATTGGTGGAGCCGATATGCCGGTCGTGGTGTCTATGCTCAACAGCTATTCTGGTTGGGCTGCTGCATCTATTGGGTTTATGTTGGGTAATGACTTATTGATTGTAACCGGAGCTCTAGTCGGTAGTAGTGGGGCTATTCTTAGTTACATCATGTGTCGGGCAATGAATCGATCGTTCATGAGTGTTATCTTAGGTGGTTTTGGTCAAACATCTAGTGGATCAAGTGCAGTATCAGTCGACGGAGATTTGATAGCTCTAGAAACATCTACTGAAGAAGTCTGTGAAGAATTACTATCTTCTCAATCTGTTATAATAGTACCTGGCTATGGAATGGCTGTTGCACAAGCCCAAAATGCAGTGGGAGAAATCACTAAAATACTTCGCAATAAGGGTATAAAGGTTCGTTTTGGAATACACCCTGTGGCAGGTCGTTTGCCTGGGCATATGAATGTTCTGCTGGCAGAAGCCAAGGTTCCCTATGATATCGTCCTAGAAATGGATGAGTTGAATGATGATTTTCCAGACACCGATGTAGTTCTTGTCATTGGAGCTAATGATACTGTTAACCCAGCTGCGATGGATGATCCGGATAGCCCTATTGCTGGAATGCCTGTTTTAGAGGTATGGAAGGCAGGACAAGTTGTCATACTAAAGCGGGGAATGGCTTCGGGTTATGCTGGTGTTGATAATCCTTTGTTTTTCAAAGATAACTCACGCATGCTGTTTGGCGACGCTAAAGATAGTGTTGATAAGTTACTTGGAGTAATAAGAGATAATTGATCCTATAAATTAAGCGCCATGACCATAAAGTTTCAATATATGTCATGGCGTACCTTTGTGGTTTTAAATCTTTTATTGCCAAAAGGCTGAAAAGTGAGTCAGACCTACAATAAAGTAAATATCAAAAAATTACTTAATAGTAAATGGACAGCTATTAATCCAGAAAATAAAGAAAAGCATTTTGTAGTTGTAGCGGTTGACTATGATGAATATGGCGCGATAAGTGCTTGCTTCATAGAGCCAGTTGCTACAAATCGTGTAATATCTATAAATTGGGAAGAGCTGAAGAACAGGGACACCTGGTTACATGGTTGGCTATGAAAAAAATTTCTGTTAATGACAAAATGCAGTCTGGCTATACGTATAACCTAATTTCACCTATTGGAGAAAATTTTAGTACTATTTTTAAGCCAGAACTGACTCCAAAAGAAATGTTATTCTTAGGTGTTTTCGGTGGAAAATACCTAAATGACTGTAAAAGTGAGTTTCCTGAAGATTGGTTTTTGGATGCTAAATTAAGTCCTTCAAAAAAAAATATAAAACTAAATTATTTTTCTGTAGAAGCATCACAACCTTTGAGTGAGTGGAAAAAAAAAGGGTGGATAAGCCCACAAGATCCACGTGGTTGGTTTCAATGGTATTGCCGATATTATTTAGGTAGAAGAATAGAAAATGAGGATTTTAAACAAATAAAGCGATGGAGAGCCTTCAGTCGACACGCAGGCGCTGTGAAAAAAAATTGTGAGCCTTGCGATCTTAGTTGTAGAAAAAAACAAAGACAAGCCTTATTGCATTGGGCTTATGATTCCAGAAATATGTAAAAATTTTTACGATTCAAAGTCCAGATTATTTCTTAATTCTTCTTAATAAAACTCCGGACCCATCTTTTTTTTCTGAGATAGGTTGTGTTAGCTCTTTATTTTTTTTGGACGCATCTTTAGTTTTATTCGCTTTAGAATTTGTTGTCCTGCTTTTCTTTCTTGCCAGCTTTTTTTTCTTAGTTCCAGCCGCTTTTCCTGAGTTCTTTATATTTTTTGGGCCACTATAGTTGGCTTTTAGACCCTGAATAACTCTTCTCTTGAAACGAATTTTTAAATAACGTTCGATGCTAGACATTTGATTCCAGTCATTAGCCTCAATAAACGTAATCGCATTACCTTTTTTACCAGCACGACCTGTTCGTCCAATGCGATGTATATGTTCATCACCTGATAGAGCGATATTGAAGTTTAATACTAACTCGACATCATCAACGTCTAAACCACGAGCAGCAAGATCAGTAGCAACAAGAATTTCTATACTTCCTTGACGAAATTTATTCATAATATCCTTACGATCGCTCTGAGGTATTTCCCCATGAATGCAGGCGGATCGATATTTTTTGAAGACCAATAAATGATTAAGTTGCTGGCATTGAATTCGTGTTTTACAGAAAATAAATATCCTTTTTGACTTCTCTTCATCGATTAGAGCTGCAACTAATTTTTCCTTATGTTTTTTGTTGTCACACAAAACTATTTGTTGAGAAATTTGCTGAGGGTATTGACGTGCAGGATTAATCTCAATGAATTCAGGATCTTTAAATGTTGATCTTACTCGTCGAAGTCCTTTATGGTTAAGCGTGGCAGAGAACAGTAAATTCTGTCTGTTTTTACTGCAGCTTTTAGAAATAGTATGCATGTCTTCAGAAAAACCCATATCAAGCATACGGTCTGCTTCATCTAAGACTAATATTTCCAAATCATTCAAGTCGGTCGTTCCTCTCTCAATATGCTCCACAAGCCTTCCTGGAGTTGCTATGAGGATTTCAGGATTTTTTCTTAGGGTCGCAACTTGGTGCTTAAATGCTTCACCGCCAATTATTAGGCCACATTTAATGTACGTAAAAGATGCTAGTTGTTCTAAGAAGCTCTTCGTCTGAAGAGCAAGTTCACGAGTAGGAAGAAGAATAAGAGCGCGAGTGCTGGATACAGGAGCATCTTTTATAAGCATGAATTGCAGTATGGGAAGTAAAAAAGTTGCAGTTTTTCCACTACCTGTTTGTGCTGATACCATTAAGTCTTTGCCGGCTAGTATTAGAGGAATAGCTTTTTCTTGAACTTCCGTTGCTTCAATTAAGGAAATTTTTTCTAGCGCCCTAAGAAGCTGATTTTCTATTGAAAGAGATTTAAATGTAGCCAACGTAGTTATCCTAAATTATCACTATAACAAGTGGTTTTGATGAAAAATAACTTGAATATCTAACAAGTTTATTTTTTATTACGCGCCCTAACGGACAATAGGACTTTTAGAGTATATTCTTTTACAAAAGACAGTTTGCTCCAAACCCCTTCTCCCATTACAAGCAAGCATGGCGTTAAAGCTAAAGTGAGTAGTGTGGCGAATGTAAGTCCTCCAGCTATCGCACTTGCTAATTGTGTCCACCATTGCGTAGAAGGTGCACCGAAGCTAATACTTCGATTAACAAGATCTATATTCATGGCTAGGACCATAGGCATCAGTCCTAAGACGGTAGTGAAAGCTGTCAAAAATACAGGACGCAATCTTCTTCGACCAGTTTCCAGCGCCGCATCAAAAGAATTAAACCCATTTTTACGCATTCGGTTATATGTATCTATTAATACTATATTGTTGTTAACAACAATGCCTCCTAGTGCTATGACACCTAATCCAACCATGACTATGCCAAAAGGTTGTGATGTCACTAGGAGACCCAATAAAACTCCTGTAGTAGAAAATACTATAGCGGATAAGACTATGAGTGCCTGATAGATATTATTAAATTGAGTTACTAAAACTAAACTCATTAATATTAATGCAGTTAAAAAGGCGCCAAGAAGGAATTTCATTGCTTCGTTCTTTTCTTTATCCTCTCCTTTAAAGTTTACATAAACCTGTGAGTCAGCTGCCATAGGCTCTAAAATTTTCATGAGTTCTTTTAGTTGCGTGTCCGGCAATACACCTTTAGCGACATCAGCCTTTAGAGTAATTGTTCTGCGCGAGTTAACTCTAGTTATTGAGCCACTTTTAGGAGCAGGCTCGATAGTCACAAAATTTCTAATTGGAATCATTCCAGTGTTAGTAGAAATACGTAATTCATCTAATTGACCCAAATGGCGATCATTAGCAGGAAATCTTACTATCACATCTACTTCGTCATCGTTATCATCCGGACGATAATCAGTCACTTTGATTCCCGAAGTAATCATTTTAATTGACTGCCCAAGTGTTGCTATGTCTGCTCCATATCTTGCAGCTAGAGCTCTATCGACTTCAATCTGCCATTCAATCCCAGGTAGTGGAAGATCATCCTCAACACCTACATAGCCCCCTTGATCTAGCATAATTTGACGAACTTTTTTTACAGCTAAAGGAACCTTGGAAAAATCATAAGAACTAAATTCAAGCTGTATAGGCTTACCTGATGCTGGTCCATCCTTTGATTTTCGGAATTCAATCTTGATCCCTGGGATATCTGAGGTTAGTTTCCGCATTTCAGCAAAAATCTCTTCAGCTGGACGTCTTTCGCTCCAACCAATAAATTCTAACTGAATAGTCCCAATAACATCGCCTGCATTATTTCTTCTTTTTTCTTCATTGAACGTGCGGGCGTATACTGACTTTAATTCACTCATATTTTCTATTCTGACTTCAACTTTTTTGACGATTGCGTCTTTTTCATATATCGATAGATCACCTCTAGCTTGAATCTGTATTAATCCAAACTCAGGCTCTATATCAGGAAAAAATTCAAGCCCTTTGCTAAAAAATCCGAATAAAATGAAAACACTTACCATTATTGCAAATGCAATTCCAAGTGTTTTGCCAGGCATTTTCAATAGCATGCTTAGGAACTGAGTATATTTTTCTGTTATTGGACCACTGACAACTTTTGTTGTTGGGGTGCTTTTTGGATTGATAATTACACCCAAGACTGGAATAAAAATTAATGCCATTGATAAAGAAGCAGATAAAGCGATGATAACTGTAATAGGAAGGAATTTCATAAACTCACCGACCATACCGGGCCATACGAGGAGAGGCATGAAAACTGCTAGGGTTGTGATTGTTGAGGTTGTGATTGGCCAAGCCATTCTTTTCGCAGCTGACAAGTAGGCGTCTTGGGGAGGCATTCCTTCGCTCATTCGTCTGTCAGCTAATTCAACTACAATGATGGCTCCATCAACTAGCATGCCAACTACAAGAATAAGGCTAAAAAGAACTACTATATTTAGAGTATAGCCTAGAGAGTTCAACACAAGTATTGCTGCAAGAAACGAGCTTGGTATTGCCAACCCAACTAATATAGCTGATCGAAAGCCTAAAGCAGCAATCATAACAACAATAACAAGAATGATTGCTGAAAGGATATTATTCTGTAGGTCGTTGAGCATACCTCTTATTTTATTTGATTTGTCTTGCATATATCGAACCTCAAGGGAGGCTGGCAGAAATTCACGTTCATTCTCGAGGAGCTGCCTTACGCTATTTATAGTTTCAATAATATTGGCCCCAACTCTTTTTTTTACTTCTAATGTAACAGCAGTTTGTCCTTCAACTCGGGCAAATCCTGTTGGATCTTTATGGCTTCTTCTTATGGTTGCAACTTCACCAAATGTTACGACTCGATCCCCAACCACTTTGACCGGCAAATTTAGTGCATCCTCTAGATTTTCTATAACCCCTGGAACTTTTAGGACAAGTCGGCCAGCCCCAGAATCTAATGCTCCAGCTGCAATTAAAAGATTATTATTTCTAATAAAAGAGAAAAGTTCATCGTATCTAACTTCATAAGTTTCCATTACCGCTGGATCTACTATTATTTCTAAAATTTCTTCTCTATCACCACCAATATTTGCCTCTAAGACACCAGGTAACGACTCTATACGGTCCTGCAAAGATCTGGCTATTTTGACTAGGGTTGTCTCTGGAACAGGCCCAGATAGAGATACCGTAAGCACAGGAAATAAAGCTACATTAATTTCTATTACATTCGGTTCGTCTGTATCACCTGGAAGTTTTACTTTGGCTATGTCTACTTTTTCTCGAACGTCTGACATAGCCTTTTTATTGTCAAAACCTGCGCTGAACTCAAGTTGAATTGAAGCATAACCTTCCCCAGAGTTACTTCGCATCTCTTTCAGCCCTATTATCGATTGCAGTTCTTTTTCCATTGGCTTGACAAGTAGTCTTTCAGAATCTTCTGGTGATATTCCCTCATGTCTCATAGATACATAAATAAATGGAATAGCGATGTCTGGCTCTGCCTCTTTGGGTATATCTTGATAGGCAATAGCACCAAAAATCAAAACAAAGAGCAAAGAAAGTAGGACTGTTCTGCTGCGTGAAAAAGAAAAATCAATAATTGCCATTAGAGTGAAGGCCTCAAGATGAAGAAATCTCTTCCACAGACTCCCCCTCGTTAACGAATCCATGGCCCTGGGTTATAATTTTGATTTTATGAGGCAAACCTGTTACCCAAACCCCATCTTTTTCAGTACGAAGAATTTTAATAGGGTAAAAGCGAACCAAACTTTTTTTAGTGACAGATTTGATTCCTATGTCACCATTTATGTCTAAAGACAAGCTTGCTGGAGATATGAAATGAGCGACCACCGATCCTGTAATGATTTCTATTTTAGCGCTCGCCCCAGATTTAATTTCTTTAGCAAGATGAGTTAATTCAGCCTCCACTTTAAAACTGTGTGTTTTTGTATCTCCAGAGCTAGCAATATAAGTTAGTGTTCCTTTTGTTTTTTGACCATCTAACAAATAAATTATCACTTGTTGTCCGAGACGAAGTTTGCCAACACCTTGTTGTGAAACGTAACCAACCGCTTTTAATGTTGATTCGTCTAGAATAACTGCTAACGTGCCACCTTTTTCAACATGACTACCAACTTCTACAAGCTGGTCTTCAAATATGCCGCTAAATGGTGCTTGAATTAATATATTACCGCGCTCTGATATTATTCTTTTAAGGCTAGCCTGATCGACTTTTAATTTTACTTTAGCTATCTTTAACTTATTTAATTGAGATGGATCTGTTGAAGATAATTTTTGAAGTTGAGTTATTTTTTTTTCATTTTTTGTAATTTTTGCTTTAGCGCTAAAGAATTTAGCAGACCGATCTACTGTAGCAAGCCTATAAAGAAGGGTTCCATCTAAAACAAAGGAGCCTTTTTTGTTAGGAATTTCTATTACATGTGCTGAAGTATGAGACTTAATCTCCACCATTCTTGCGGGCTCTAGTGCGCCCTGTACAACGACAATATCCTCAATTTTTTTTGAATAAATCTCTGAAGCTTGTACAGACATTTTTTGCGTCGTATTAAATACTTTTGGAGAATAGGGCGCCTCATTAGTAAAAACTATCCCACTAAGCATCCATAAAATAACTACCGCACTTATCACTAGCGGCAAACGGGTTGATTTTTTCATCATTACACTTTTTGAGTATGCCACAAGGCTGTTTATCTTCATTAACAGAAGCTCTTTATTAATCCTAAAAAAATAGATATTTCTATCGGCAATAGAGATATAAGCTTAATGATATATCACGTTTGCAGAAACGACTGATGTATTTCAGTTCCTCATGATAATATGGCTTAGCTTTTAATCAAATAACTATTATCGTATTAAAAAAAGTAACCAGCGAGTATTCGTTAAATTGCAATAATTAATAAGATATAATTAAAATACAATATTATAGTTTGGAGTTATTATGCTTTTTCGTACAAGAAAGATGATTAGTGCTAGGGACTTGAATTCAAACGGCACTCTTTTTGGTGGCCGTGTCCTTGCATGGATTGACGAAGAAGCATTTATATTTGCAACCTGTCAAATAGGTTCCGAAAAGCTAGTCACTAAACTGATCTCTAAAGTTGAGTTTATATCCACTGCTAGAATTGGAGACATTATAGAAATAGGAACAGAGCTTATAAGTCTTGGGACTACTTCTCTGACTTTAGCCTGTATTGTCAGAAATAAAAAGACAGAAACAATTATTACTCAAGTTTCTGATTTAGTTTTTGTTCATGTCGATGAAAAAGGTATTCCAGCGCCACACGGCATATCAAAGCCAATTGTAGATATTATATCAGAATTAAATACATCATCCTGAACACAATATTTTACGCCAATACATTCTTATATTGCTAAGAATTCACCGCTTAAGAATAAATTATTCAGTTATTTTTCGTCACAAAGGTTCTGTGCGGTGGCTACATCTAAAGTCCCTTCGTAGATAGCTCGACCGGTAATAGCTCCAAATATCCTAGGTTTGGTAGGACGATTGAGTGCTAGGATATCATTAATATCGGTGATACCACCTGAGGCAATAATGGGGATAGAGGAAGCCTCAGCCATCATGATAGTCTCTTCAACATTAACTCCCTGCATCATACCGTCACGGTCAATATCAGTATATATAATAGCGCTGACCCCATCATGCTCAAATTTTTTGGCTAGATTTGTAGCTCTAACTTCTGTTACTTCTGCCCAGCCATCGGTTGCCACTAGACCTTTTTTCGCATCAATACCAACAATAATAGAACCAGGAAACTGTTTGCACATCTCTGTTACAAAATCTGGATCTTTAACAGCTTTTGTACCGATAATTACATATTTAACACCAGCAGTAAGATAAGCCTCTATGGTTTCGCCGCTTCGAATACCACCACCGATTTGAATAGGCATTTTAGGGTATTTTTTTACAATTTCTTCCACAGCATTTTCGTTGACTGGTTTTCCAGCAAAAGCCCCATTCAAGTCAACTAAATGTAATCGACGTGCTCCAGAGTTGATCCAGCGTCCAGCTATTTCAACAGGGCTACCTTTAAAAATAGTCGAATCTTCCATACGACCCTGTCTGAGGCGAACACATTGACCATCTTTTAAATCAATTGCAGGTATAATTAACAAAAATTTTCTTCCTATCAGTCATCCGTTTAGTAAAACTATATTAATTATTAATTTTATATGTTGTAGCTAGGATCCATTCCATTCTACAAAATTTTTCAATACTTGTAGTCCTGCTGCATGACTCTTTTCTGGATGAAATTGTACAGCAAATAAATTAGATGCCATTAGTGCCGATACAAAATTTATAGAATATTCAGTAGCTCCGGCGGTATTATCTGCAGGGCAGTTTGCGGCAAAGTAGCTATGCACAAAATAAAAACGTTCATTTTGCCGAATACTATGCCACATAGGATGATCAATTTCCTGGTGAACATGATTCCAGCCCATATGTGGGACCTTTAATCGCTCTTTATTGCTATCTTTGATGTTATGACCGAAGAATTTAGCGCTACCTGGAAAAATACCTAGACATTCAATTCCATCGTTTTCTTCGCTGTTCATAAGGAGTGCTTGCATACCTAAACAAATACCTAATACGGGTTTTTCAGCGATAGCTTCTATTATCAGTTTATCAAAGCCAAGATTTCGTATGTTTAACATGCAGTCTTTTATAGCACCCACCCCAGGAAAAACTAATCGATCAGCATCAGCTATAATTTTTGGATCTTGTGTGACAATAACCTTAGCCTTTGGAGCTACTTTTTCCAGTGCTTTAGAGACAGAATGAAGGTTTCCCATGCCGTAATCTAG
>CAZSMR010000011.1:0-33077 GCA_964608185.1 uncultured Porticoccus sp.
ACTAGAGCTCCTCCAGGACCTACAAAACCTGAAGCTGGTGTTATAGTCCCAAGTCCTGCAACCATTCCGGTTACAATACCTAATACAGATGGCTTGCCATGCTTTAACCACTCCATCATCATCCAAGCAAGGGATGCTGTTGCTGCAGATATGTGAGTTACAAGCATTGCCATTCCGGCATCTCCGTTGGCTGCCAATGCCGATCCAGCATTAAATCCAAACCATCCTACCCATAACATTCCAGCGCCAATAACAGTTAATGTTAAGTTGTGCGGCATCATAGGTTGCTGCTGAAATCCTCTCCTATTACCTATGACCATCGCTGCTACTAAAGCAGCCGTGCCAGCTGTTATGTGTACCACTGTTCCACCAGCAAAATCTAGAAGACCCATTTGCATCAACCAGCCTCCACCCCAAACCCAATGAGTTATGGGAATATAAACTAAGAGTAACCATATGCTACTGAAAATTAATACTGCTGAAAATTTTATACGTTCAGCAAAAGCACCAACAACTAATGCAGGGGTTATTACAGCGAATGTCATTTGAAACATTACGAAAACAGATTCAGGTATGTCGCCACTTAGAGTACCTTCAAAAACATTAGCGAGCATCAGATTATCGAAGTTACCGATAAAGGAATTAAGTGGTCCTCCATCACCAAATGCAAGACTATAACCACAAATAAACCAAATAACTGACGCTACGCATGTTATAGCGAAACATTGCATTAGCACGGAGAGAACATTTTTTACACGAACTAGGCCGCTGTAAAAAAGCGAGAGACCAGGTATAGTCATGAATAAAACCAGTGCAGTTGCAGTTATCATCCAAGCGGTGTTTCCGCTATCAAGTGATTCCGTATAACCAACACTAGGAATCATTAAAGCTAGGAATAATGAAGCAAATAAAAATTTCTGGTCTAATCTTTTAATCATAACATGAAGTCCTTTTAGCTTTTTTGGTGCATATTGGTGCACTATGAGTAGTAAAATGCACTATTTTTGACCGATTATTTGATAATTAATCAATTAAATGAATTTTAGTCCCAATAACTATTAATAATGCAAAATTTATGCCAAATAATAAAAATCGCGGTGTCTTAGTTGCACTTCATGATATTTATTTTTTATAAGCATACAGGAATGACTTATAAAAAATAAAAACTGGTTACTTCTTATGAGATGGAAGAGGCTTCCATATGGAGCTAGCCTCTATTTCTTCTAGGTCATCCTGGTCTCTATACTTGATCTGTAAACCTTTTAAAAAATTTCGTAGAACCTGATCTTTGCATTCTCTATGGTTTTTGTGTGTTCGTTTTCGAAAAAAAGAACTTAGTTCATGCGCGCTTAAATGAAAGTCAATCGAGCTGAGAATCTCTAAAATATCATCCGATGTTAAATTAAATGCAATCTTTAATTTAGTAAATATCATATTGTTTGTAATATTTTTTTCAGCCTGAGGTCTTAAGCCATCTTTATCACCCCTTTTTTTGATAATCAATCCATTCAGGAATGAAGCAAGATTAATATCACTACAGTTAAGAAAATCCGAATCAATATCTTTTTTAAGTTGCTGTTTAAGTTGCTCTATTGATAAATTTCGACCTCCTAAGCTAAAAATAGAAAGCATAGTTTTATTGTTATAATCAAGGATATAGCGAATGCGTCGTAACACATCATTATTTGTCATAATTTTTTCCTAATAAAAAAATTATCAATCATCGATAATTTTGCTGGTAATGTTTATATGTCTTATTATAATTGCCAATTATATACATTTGATCGCTCTTAGTGTGTTAATGTATATTAATTTAACCTTTGATGGCGATTCAGAAATAATTAAGAAGAAAACAGACTATGTATAAAGACTTAGCAACAAGATTAAAAGAAACAGAAAGCACTCCTTGGGATGTAGCCTATGAGCACTTGGCAGCATACAGAAAAGAAGAAACTAACACCCTGGTCCCTCAATTTTATTCCACCGAGGATGGTTTCACGTTAGGTTTCTGGCTCCTTAAGTTACGACAAGATCGTGCAAATGGATTATTAACCGAAGATCAAATAAATCGCTTAGATGAACTAAAGTTCGTTTGGGATCCGCATGAGCCACATTGGGAAAAAGGCTTTGCTGAAATACAAAAATACAGAGCTGAATTTGGTGATAGCCTAGTGCCTGAAAATTATCTTACGGAACATGAGCACTATGAGCTTGGTACCTGGACTAGAGCGCAAAGACTTACAGAAGGAAATTATCCAAGAGAAAAATATGAGCGACTCTGTACAGTTGATTATGTCTGGGATCTTCGTGAATATGACTGGAAAAGAGCGTTTGCTGTTTTAGCAGAATATAAAAAAGAGCACGGTGATTGTTTGGTTCCTTCAGATTACATTACGGAAGAAGATTCGATCACAGGTGAACTTGCTTTAGGTCAGTGGGTAATTAAGCAACGAATAGATATGGTTTATAGTTGGTTGACGGAAGAAAAGATGTTGCAACTTGATGAGCTAGGCTTCGACTGGACCCCAGAATCGGGAGAGCCTTTACATCTTCATCTGTATAAAAAATCTGATTAATAACTACTTAGTTGACATTAGTGTCGGGAAGTCCCGACACTAAGTGCATAATACTCTTGTTAGCTAGTTTCTTAACCGCTTGTACTTAATCCGCTTCGGTTTAGAGTCTGAACCCTTTCTGCTTACGAAGTCTTCATGGTACTCGCTGTAATTCCCTTCAAATAATACAGTTTCGCTATTGCCCTCATAGGCTAAGATGTGTGTGGAAATTCTGTCTAAGAACCACCGATCATGGGAAATCACCATTACACAACCAGGAAAATTTTGAATAGCTTCTTCTAGAGCCCTGAGTGTTTCAATATCCAGATCGTTGGACGGTTCATCTAATAGGAGAACATTTGCTCCTTGCTTTAGAGTAAGAGCTAAATGAAGCCTGCCTCTCTCTCCGCCAGAAAGTTCTCCGACTCTTTTTTGTTGATCATTGCCCTTAAAGTTAAACCTTCCAGCATATGCTCTTGATGATATCTCATAACTTCCAATCTTAAGGTTATCTTGCTTGTCTGATATTGCTTCCCATACAGTTTGGCTATCATTTAAGTTTTCCCTACTTTGTTCTACAAACGCTAATTTGACGGAATTACCAATAGTGATATTTCCACTATCAGGATTTTCTATTCCACAAATCATTTTGAAGAGTGTAGATTTTCCCGCGCCATTACCTCCTACTATCCCCACAATAGAACCTTTTGGAATATTAAAGGATAAATTATCGAGTAATAACTGACCATTATAACTTTTACTAACATCTTTAAATTCAATAACATTATCTCCTAGTCTTGGCCCGGGAGGTATGTAGATTTCATTAGTTTCATTTCGGCTTTGAAAATTTTGTGAATTCATTTCTTCAAAACGGGATAATCTAGCCTTACTTTTTGTATGCCTGCCTTTAGGATTTTGTCGAATCCATTCAAGCTCGTTTTTGATGGTTCGTTGACGAGCATCTTCTTGTTTCTTTTCTATATCAAGACGCTGCTGTTTTGCTTCCAGCCAATTGGTATAGTTTCCCTCATAAGGTATACCTTCGCCTCTATCAAGCTCTAAAATCCAACCAGCAACATTATCAAGAAAATATCGATCATGAGTTACAGCAACAACAGTGCCTGAAAATTCTTCAAGAAAATTTTCTAACCAATATACAGATTCAGCATCTAAATGGTTAGTGGGTTCATCGAGTAGAATCATGTCGGGTTTAGAAAGCAGTAAACGACAGAGAGCAACACGTCTTTTTTCACCTCCAGAGAGTGTAGTTATATCTACATCCCATGGAGGTAGCCTTAGGGCGTCTGCCGCAATACTCAACAAATGGTCTAAATTATGTGCATCCCAATACTCAATAATACCTTCTAGTTGCTCTTGACGTTTAGCAAGCTTATCAAAGTCGGCATCTGGTTCAGCATAATCTAAATAGAGCTGTTCAATTTCTTTTAGGGCTTCAATAGCCTCGCATAGACCTTCTTCAACATTTTGTCGCACATTTTTATCTGGATTAAGTTGAGGTTCTTGGGGTAGGTAACCTACTTTGATGTCCGGCATTGGTCTTGCTTCGCCCTGAATATCATTATCAAGACCAGCCATAATCTTTAGGAGCGTTGATTTTCCTGATCCATTAAGACCAAGGACACCAATTTTGGCACCTGGAAAAAATGATAATGAAATATCTTTTAAAATCTCACGTTTTGGCGGAACAATTTTACTAACGTGATTCATCACATAAACGTATTGAGCCATAATTTTAAGTATTCAATTGTTAGTTCAGATAGCATTCTAACGGAAACAGACAGCTGACAGGAATTGTTTATTCCCGGACAATACCTCAATATTGCATATTAGAGTTACTTGAAGATGGGGTATTATGGATGACAGATCTAACAAAAGGAACAAAAGTGAATAAAGCTTTAAGGCCACTTCGTTTTATTACAGCTGCCTCACTCTTTGATGGACATGATGCAGCCATCAATGTAATTCGTAGATTAATTCAATCCAAGGGTGCTGAGGTTGTTCACCTTGGACATAACAGAAGTGTAAGTGAAGTTGTTCATGCTGCCATTCAGGAGGATGTAGATGCAATAGCTATCAGCTCGTATCAGGGCGGCCATATGGAATACTTTACTTATTTGCTAGAGCTGCTTAAAGACAACGGGGCAGAACACATAAAAGTTTTTGGCGGCGGCGGCGGTACTATTACACTCGAAGAAATACAAGTATTAGAATTAGCAGGTGTTAGCCGTATTTATCATCCTGCGCAAGGCATGGAAATGGGCCTAGTTGGGATGATAGACGATTTATTCAGAATTATTGAGACCCCTCCGGTTAATAAAGAACAAATAATAGGAGTAAAAGATCAAAAAACACATTTTCTGCAACCAGACATCGATGATGAGATAAAAATTGCTCAGACTATTACGGCTATAGAGAACGGCAATATATCAGCTGACATACTTGCCTCTCTAAAAATTAACTGGAAATCCACAACTTGTGAAACACCTGTGATTGGTATCACAGGTACAGGTGGATCAGGAAAAAGTAGCGTTGTTGACGAGCTACTAGAAAGATTTTTGCGATATAGGCCAGATATGCGTATTGCTGTTTTAGCGGTTGATCCAACTCGTCGAAAAACAGGAGGAGCATTATTAGGTGACCGGATTCGAATGAACAGTCTCTCTTCTTCTAATATATATATGCGGTCGATGGCTACAAGAAGGCAACATCTGGCAACCAATGAGGTGCTTGAAGATGTATCCTTATTTCTAAGATCAGTCGGTTATGATCTAGTGTTTGTCGAAACAGCAGGAATCGGACAAAGTGACTCCCAGATAGTGGATATTGTTGATCTTTCAATTTATGTCATGACTAGTGATTATGGTGCAGCGACCCAGTTAGAAAAAATAGATATGGTTGATTACGCCGATATAGTGATTTTAAATAAATATGAAAAAAGAGGATCTGAGGACGCACTACGTGATATTCGAAAGCAGTGGCGCAGGAATCAAAATGAATTTAATTATACCGATCAAGAAATCCCTGTTTACCCAGCTATTGCTAATCAATTTAATGATCCAGGCCTTAGTTACGCTTTTTATAATTTATGCAGACTTGTTGTAGATAAAAAAGGATTAGATAAAGACACTTGGATTCCATCGTCAGATAAGCACCCCGTCGACTCCAAGTCAGTTACTCTTATTCCTGAAAATCGAATTCGCTATCTTTCCGATATTAGTGAAGATGGTCGTCAAATTGGTTTGAAAAATAAAGCACAAACTGAGTTCGCCTCCGAAGCTTTCCAAGCTTACTCCATTCTATCAAAGCTTAAAGATAGAATGCTTCCAAAGCCCTTAGAAAAATATATGGAGTCTGAGATAAGTAAGTCAGATCCTGATAAAACATTACATATAATACGCCTATCATATCAAAATGCTTTGGTTGGCATCACAGAAGAGTCGATACGTCTTTTACAAGGATGGAACGAAAAAAAATCCGATATAGAATCAGACAGATACTCATATTTTGTAAGAGGCAAAGAAATTTCAGGGGATAATTTTATAGAATCATTAAGTCAACTTAAGATTCCAAAGGTTGCAGCACCTCAGTATCAGGACTGGGGTGAAATACTAAAATTTTTACTTGCAGAGAATTTACCAGGAAATTATCCATACACAGCTGGGGTATTTCCTTATCGTCGTTCGGGAGAAGACCCCTCTAGAATGTTTGCTGGTGAAGGTACGCCAGAGAGAACTAATCGCAGATTTCATTATATTTCTGAAGATTTACCTTCAACACGCCTTTCAACTGCTTTTGACTCCGTAACACTTTATGGTGCTGATCCTGATAAGCGACCAGATGTCTGGGGAAAAATTGGTAATTCTGGAGTTTCAATTGCAACACTAGACGATATGAAAAAACTGTATTCTGGTTTTAACCTCTGCTCGTCAAAAACATCTGTCTCTATGACGATAAACGGACCTGCTCCAATGATTTTGGCCTTCTTCATGAATGCGGTAATTGACCAACAGGTAGAAATTTATCTAAAAGAGAATGATTTATGGAATGACGCTGAATTAAGCATATGCAAATTTTTTAAGCAGAGAGAGAGACCCAGTTATGAGGGAAAACTACCAGATGGGCATAATGGGTTAGGCTTAGCCATGCTAGGCATTACCGGAGATAAGCTAGTAGACAAAAAAACCTATAATAGGATAAAAGCTAAGGCGTTATCCTCTGTTCGTGGCACTGTGCAAGCTGATATTTTAAAGGAAGATCAGGCTCAAAATACTTGTATTTTTTCAACAAATTTTGCAATGCGTATGATGGGTGATGTTCAGGAATATTTTATCAAGAATAAAATTAAAAATTATTACAGTGTTTCAGTAAGCGGATACCATATTGCTGAAGCAGGCGCTAATCCTGTCTCACAACTAGCATTTACATTGTCAAACGGGTTCACTTTAGTGGAGTATTATTTATCACGAGGGATGAAAGTAGACGATTTTGTTCCAAGTTTTAGCTTCTTTTTTTCTAATGGAATGGACCCTGAGTATTCAGTTATGGGTAGAGTTGCTCGTCGTATTTGGGCTAGAGCTATAAAGGAAAGATACGGAGGAAACACTCGCAGTCAGATGCTTAAATACCATATTCAAACCTCTGGACGTAGTTTGCATGCACAAGAGATGAGTTTTAACGATATTCGTACAACTTTACAGGCGCTATATGCAATATTTGATAATACTAATAGTTTGCATACTAATGCATATGATGAGGCTATAACTACACCAACATCAGAATCAGTTCGTCGAGCTATGGCGATACAGTTGATAATCAATCGAGAATTTGGTCTAAATTTTTGTGAAAATCCATGGCAAGGATCTTTTATAGTGGAGCAATTGACGGATTTATTAGAAGAAGCTGTTTATGCTGAGTTTGACAGAATCTCTGAGCGAGGTGGAGTTTTAGGAGCTATGGATACTATGTATCAAAGAGGTAAGATTCAGGAGGAAAGTATGCTCTATGAGCAAAAAAAGCATGACGGCACACTTCCTCTAATTGGTATAAACACTTTTCTACCTAAAGAAGAAGAAAAGCAAATAATAGAAGGCCGCGAGTTAGCTCGTTCTGACGACGTGGAGAAAACACTCCAAGTAGATAGTTTAAAAGCCTACATTTTTCTCAACAAAGATAGCGCCAAGGAATCATTAGCTAAATTAAAGTTAGTAGCATTAAATCAGGAAAATACCTTTGAATGTCTTATGGAGGCAGCAAAATTAAACTCTTTGGGGCAACTAAGTTCAGCGTTATACGATATTGGGGGATTATATAGAAGAAATATGTAAGCGTGTTTTAAAAAAGTTTACAAAATTTTTTTAAAATATTAAATATGATTTTAAAAGCATATAATTTTCTAATTAATTTGTGTACAATTTGCTTCTGAGTAAAGATGTTTCTCACTACTAAACTTAAATCAATTGTGTGATAAAAATGTTTGATAAAAACCAAACTATCAAAAATTTTGATCCTGAAATTTGGGCATCAATAGAAAGCGAATCAAAACGTCAGGAAGAGCATATTGAGCTCATTGCTTCTGAAAATTATACTAGCCCCTCTGTAATGGCAGCTCAGGGAACAAAGCTTACTAATAAGTATGCCGAAGGCTATCCGAGTAAGCGCTACTATGGTGGATGTGAGTTTGTCGATCAAACAGAAGAGCTTGCTATTGATAGAGCCAAAAAACTTTTCGGTGTGAAGTTTGCCAACGTCCAGCCCCATTCTGGATCACAAGCAAATTCTGCAGTTTTCTTGGCGCTTTGTTCGGCTGGTGACACTATCTTAGGTATGAGCCTAGATGCAGGTGGTCACCTTACTCACGGAGCCAAGCCAAGTTTCTCTGGAAAAATTTATAATGCTGTGCAATATGGTTTAAATCCAGAAACTGGTTTGGTTGACTATGATGAGGTAGAACGACTAGCGATTGAATCTCGCCCAAAAATGATTATTGCTGGATTCTCTGCTTACTCTGGCATTTTAGACTGGAAACGTTTCCGCGAAATTGCTGATAAAGTAGAAGCTTATTTATTGGTTGATATGGCTCATGTAGCAGGACTTGTTGCCGCAGGTGTTTATCCTAGTCCTTTACCTTTTGCTGATGTCGTAACATCGACTACACACAAAACACTTCGAGGTCCTCGAGGTGGAATAATTCTGACTAATCGTGAGGATTTAGCCAAAAAATTTAACTCTGCTGTTTTCCCAGGGGGACAGGGAGGCCCTTTATGTCATGTGATTGCTGCTAAGGCAGTTTCTTTTAAAGAGGCTATGACAGATGACTTTAAAGTTTATCAGCGACAAGTATTAAAAAATGCGAAAGCTATGGCAGCTACCTTTATGGAGCGAAACATTAAAATTGTTTCTAGCGGTACTGAAAACCATCTCATGCTCGTCGATCTTATTGGAAAAGAATATACCGGAAAAGATGCTGATGCAGCCTTGGGTGAGGCATATATAACAGTTAATAAAAATGCTGTACCTAACGATCCGCGGTCACCTTTTGTCACGTCTGGGTTACGAATAGGCACCCCTGCTATCACAACTCGTGGTTTTACCGAAGCAGAATCAATCGATCTTGCTCACTGGATATGCGACGTATTGGACAGCTTAGAGGCTGGAACTTCTGAGACGAAAATTCCCCAAATAAGAGAAAAAGTTCTGGAACTATGCGGCCGATTCCCAGTATATAGCAAATAAATACGCCTTATTTGGTGAGAAATTGTCTCTAGCCTCTCTAATCTCGGTGTAATCCTATTCTTTTGATCCTGAGGGATCATTCCAGTGTGATATAATTTCATATTATCAATCAAAAGTAGCAACCCCTATGCATTGTCCTTTTTGTAGCGCAGAAGATACTAAAGTGATTGATTCTCGATTAGTCTCGGAGGGAGATCAGGTGAGACGAAGGCGAGAATGCTTGTCGTGTCGAGAACGGTTCACTACTTATGAATTAGCTGAGTTAGTTATGCCTCGAGTAATTAAAAGTGACGACACACGCGAACCTTTTGATGAAAAAAAGCTAAGAGCAGGGCTTCTCAGAGCTCTCGAGAAACGGCCTGTTGGCATTGATAAAATTGAAGACGCTATATCACATATTCAGCATAATCTTAGAGCAACAGGTGAAAGAGAAATAACCTCTAGGATGGTGGGAGAAAGAGTTATGTCCGAACTCAGAGAATTAGATGAAGTGGCCTATGTTCGCTTTGCTTCTGTCTATAGAAGCTTTCAGGACCTTAGTGAATTCCGCGCAGAACTTGATCGATTGGAAAGCAAAGGGCCAAAAGGTAGCAAGGATTAACTTCAAATGGTAAGTATTCATCACTCAAACAGTCATGACTTCGAGTTTATGGCTAAAGCACTTAAATTGGCTGCCAAGGGTAAAAATACCTGTATGCCAAATCCAGCTGTGGGCTGTATTATTTCGAAGAATGGAAGAATTATAGGTGAGGGCTGGCATGAAAAATCTGGCGAAGATCATGCCGAAGTCAGCGCTCTTAAATCCCTCAATAGCTCAGCTAAAGGATCCACGGTCTATGTTACGCTAGAGCCGTGCAGCTATCATGGACGAACAGGTTCATGTGTGGATATGCTCATAAAATCCGGGGTCTCTAGAGTGGTGTTTGGTATGACAGACCCTAATCCAAAAGTCTGCGGACAAGGTATTATGGAGTTGGAAAAAGCTGGGATTTTAGTGGAAGGCCCAATACTGGAATCTGAGGCTCAGCACTTAAATCGGGGATACATTAAAAGACATCAGGATGGCCTACCCTGGTTAACTATTAAGATGGCTATGAGTATAGATGGCCGGACTGCAATGAGTGATGGCAAAAGTCAATGGATTACAGGCATATATGCTCGTGAAGATGTTCAAAAAATACGGGCTGAGAGTTGCGCTATTATTACAGGTATAGGTACCATCTTGCAGGATGATCCTTCTTTGACAGTGAGGTATAAAAAGTCAGAAAAAATTTCTCGATTAAAAGATGCCTCGAAATCTCTTAATTCATTGCCTCTCAAGCAACCATTGAGGGTGGTGGTAGATAGTGAGCTTAAATTGCCAGAAAACGCAAAGATTTTGTCGAGCCCAGGACACGTATTAATTGCTTCAGCTATTGCTGGACAAACCTTTACTTCAGCGCAACTCGATACTGTATGTCTTGCAAATAGAGAAGGAAAAGTTGATCTTTTAAAGCTAATAAAAATATTGGCAGAGAAAGAATGTAATAATGTTCTGATTGAGTCAGGACCAACGTTAGCTGGTGCATTTATGCAAATGGGGTTGGTGGATGAACTTATAATCTACATGGCACCCAAACTATTGGGGAATATATCCAGACCATTATTATGCTTACCATTTATCCATTTAGCTCAGGGTATAAAGTTAGATATAAAAGATACAAGATTAGTTGGTGAAGATATACGCATAACTGCCCAAGTAAGAAAAAACTAAATATTTTAATAGAGAGAATTAGTAAATTATGTTTACCGGCATTATAGAGGAAGTTGGTGAGATTATAGCTCTGAATTTTTGCAAGGGCGACGTTAAGCTGCGAGTAAAAACCAATAGTCTAGACTCATCAAAAATGCAGCTCGGCGACAGCATAGCAACAAATGGTGTCTGTCTAACAATTGCAGCTTTATTTGATGATGGTTATGAATCAGACGTTTCATCAGAAACGTTATCTGTGACATCTATTGGAAGCTGGAGTATCGGCACTAAGGTGAATCTTGAGCGTGCGTTAACTATAGATGTAAGACTAGGAGGTCATTTGGTTCTTGGCCATATAGACGGCATAGGTGAGATTGTAAGCCGTTTTCCAGATGCTCGTTCTGAGCGTTTTCGGTTGCGAGCGCCTGATATGCTAGCTAAGTATATTGCACAAAAAGGGTCAATAACTGTTGATGGAGTCAGCCTTACAGTCAATAAGGTTGATGGTGCAGAGTTTGAACTAAATATCGTGCCATATACTTTAGAGCATACCGTCATGAGTACCTACCAGTCGGGCTCTAAAGTTAACTTGGAAGTAGACGTTATTGCACGTTATGTTGAGAGATTGATGCTCGGAGATGCCGCAGCTGACACTTAGTATTTTTTATTATTTAGATTAGAGAATAGGTATGTTGATTAATAGTATTGAAGAAATAGTTGAAGATATACGTCAAGGTAAGATGGTTATCCTTATGGACGATGAGAATCGTGAAAATGAAGGTGATTTAGTAATGGCTGCAACAATGGTGAGGCCAGAAGATATAAATTTTATGGCGACTAATGGGCGCGGGCTTATATGCTTAACACTGACAGAACAGAGATGTCGACAATTAAATTTGCCTTTGATGGTTAGTGTTAACAAAGCTAGTCGTGCCACTAATTTCACTGTATCTATTGAAGCTGCTAGTGGTGTAACTACTGGAATATCTGCTGCGGATCGTGCTCGAACAGTTCGTGCAGCGGTGGCTGATAGTGCATGCCAAAAAGATATTGTTCAGCCAGGCCATATATTTCCTTTGCAGGCAGAGGCTGGTGGTGTCTTGTGTCGAGCTGGTCATACCGAAGCTGGATGTGATCTAGCTAGAATAGCTGGACTAGAGTCAGCTGCAGTAATTGTTGAAATTATGAATGAAGATGGCACGATGGCTCGCCGCAATGACCTTGATGTTTTTGCAAAAAAACACGACCTAAAAATAGGAACGATTGCAGATTTAATTCACTATAGATTGGTGACTGAAAAAACTATTAATTGTATTAGTGAACGAGAGATCTCTACACGATATGGAAATTTTTTACTACATACTTATTTAGATACAGTACGTAACGAAAAGCACTTTGCTTTAGTTATGGGTAATATTTCTGAGGGTGAACCTCCGCTAGTCAGGGTGCATATTAATAAATCAGCCAGAGATTTATTTGGTATTGAGTCCCCTGGGGGGTATAAAAACTGGACCTTATCGGCGGCAATGGAGAAAGTTGCAGAAGAAAAACGAGGAGTCGTAGTTTTTCTTTATTATCCAGAAGATGCAGATGATATAGATTTTGGTATTGATGAAATGATAAGCCCAACACCTAAAAAAGCTAGCGATGTTGTTTATCAACAAGTAGGCACAGGTTCACAAATTTTAATGAATCTTGGCGTACATAAAATGAGATTACTTAGTGCACCGTTTAGATTTATAGCGATTTCTGGATTTGATCTAGAGGTAGTAGAATATATAAGTTGTGAGTAGCTTTTTACTCTGAATGATTAATATAAGTAAAGAGTTTTCTATCATATATCGGGAGTCCAAAAATGACTAAATCTAGTCCTAGTAAGGATAACTTTAAAGCAAAAAAGACTCATACAATTGAAACTCGTATCGCTATAGTAGCAGCTAGGTGGAATTCTAATATCACCGATAATCTTGTTGAGGGAGCACAAATTGTATTGAGAAATGCCGGTGTTCATAAAAAAAATATTGATTTATTTAGAGTGCCTGGCGCCTTTGAGTTACCTCTTGCTTGTCAAAAAATCGCCCAGAAAAAATCAGCTGTTTCAGTAAGCAATGAAAGCAAGCATACAAACACTTATGATGGAATTATTGCTCTTGGATGTGTTATTCGCGGAGGGACACCGCATTTTGATTACATATGTAAAGAAACTTCCAGAGGGCTTGGTGAAGTTGCCTTAAAGAGCAACATACCAGTTGGTTTTGGTCTATTAACCACAGATGACTCAGAGCAGGCTGTGTATCGTTCTTATGTAAAAAATCCCGATACAGCGATATCTCCGCTATATAGCAATAAAGGAAAAGAAGCAGCAGATGCTGTACTAGAAATGATCAATTTATTTCGCGACTTATAGGAAGCCCTGATGTTTTTGCCCTCTACTCGAAAAAAAGCTAGAGAGCTTTTAGTTCAAGCTCTCTATCAATGGTCAGTTTCTGGTACTGAAGTCAGCTCTATAGAGCTAGAATTTGAAGCTAATAATAATATGAAAAAGGTGGATACCGAATTTTTTAAAGAATTACTATACGGTATACCAAATAAATTAGATGAGGTGGACGCTAGTTACGAAAAACATCTTGACCGTGAATCAAAGAGCCTAGATTTTGTATCGAAGGCTCTTTTGAGAATAGGTTGTTATGAGTTATGTTTTCGAATTGATGTGCCGTATAAAGTAGTAATTAATGAGGCAGTAAATTTAGCTAAAAAATTTGGCCCGACTGATACTTATAAGTACATAAACGGAATTCTTGATAAGACTGCTCTCGAAAAACGTACTATTGAAATTAATAGTGAGAAAAATATTAAGTAATATTTTTTTAGATCACATAAAAATAGTCTGACTACATAGTAGTTTTGGTATTTGCAATTATATCTAAATAGTTAAAAGTAAAATCTATGAGTTTTAAAAAGTGCCATTAAATGAGTTTTCAATAATAAGAAAATATTTTTCTTCTTTAGGTAAAAGTAAAGGAGTCTATCTAGGGGTTGGAGATGATTGCGCTGTTTTAAATATACCTTCAGGCAAACAGCTAGTGACTACTGTAGATACATTAGTTGAGAATGTACATTTTCCAAAAAACTCTTCTCCAGGTGATATTGCTCAGCGTTCGCTTAGAGTAAGTCTTAGTGATATTGCGGCTATGGGAGCAGATCCACATTGGTTTACTTTAGCATTAACTCTCCCAAAAGCAGACGAGAGCTGGCTGCACCAATTTTCCCAATCATTACATAGTGATGCTCTAAAATTTGGTTGCGCTCTAGTTGGTGGCGATACGACATCAGGCTCTTTGTCGGTAACTATTCAGGTATTTGGGACTGTTCTTAAAGACAAGGCTATAAAGCGAAGTGGTGCTCAAGAAGAAGATAGTATCTATGTAACAGGCTCTCTTGGTGAGGCTGCAGCAGCAATTTCTTTTTTTGAAAATCCCCCTGACCCTGCAAATAGTAAATTGATGGATCTACATGAGAGGCTTGCGACGAGGTTTTTCAGACCAGAGCCAAGAATCAAGGAAGGTTTGCTCTTGCAAAATATTGCAACTGCAGCTATTGATGTTTCAGATGGTTTAATTGCAGATCTTGGTCATATCGTTAAATCCTCGGGTTTAGGCGCCAATATAGAGTTCGAGCGCATTCCTTACTCAACTAGGCTAATGGATATAGCAGACAAAAATTCTATCCAAGATTGGGTCTTGTCCGGTGGTGACGATTATGAGTTATGCTTCACTGTACCAAAAAAACATCTTAATCATTTAGAGGCTATGATAAGAAGCGGGAAACTGGAGGCATATTTTATTGGGAATGTATCAAAAAATCCCGGAGTGCGTTGCTATGACGTCCATGGAAAATTGTTAGAAACGATAAAAACTGGATACCAGCATTTTTAAAACACTTATTCCATAATATTGGCAGACAAAAATAAAGTATTACAAAGGATAGAGATTATTAAATGAATGTAGTTAACCCAACTTTTTTACAGCTACTAAGTAAACCAATTCACCTGCTTGCATTTGGTTTTGGGAGTGGTTTATTTTCCAGAGCTCCAGGAACAGCGGGGACTTTAGTAGGGGTTTTATTTTGGTTTTTTTTGGTAGATTTACCTCTAACTAGCTATCTTACAGTAGTATTAATTGCAGCTTTAGTTGGGATTTATATATGCGGTAAAACCGCTACCGACTTGGCCACCCATGACCATGGGGGTATTGTTTGGGATGAAATAGTAGGAGTTTTGTTAGCTATGTCTATAATTCCAGTTACTTGGACTTGGGTGATCTCGAGTTTTTTATTATTTAGGCTGCTTGATATATGGAAGCCTTGGCCTATTAGTTGGCTAGATAAGAATATAGGAGGCGGCATTGGTATTATGATAGATGACATGCTGGCTGGTGCTTTTACCTTGGCAATTTTGTATTTAGTAGTTGAGATCTTATAACCTCATAAGTTTTTTATTAACCTAAGTGATTACAGATCTAAAGTTCTTTACTCATTATCAATCATAGTTAAAATAACCGTCCTAAAAATCGGTTTTATTTGGAGTAAATTGTGGCAGTAAATTTTATACAGAACTCTCAGCTTCCAACACGATGGGGTATGTTCCAACTACACGGTTTTTATGATGATATTGATGAAAAAGAACATATCGTTCTCTCACTTGGATCAATGTCTACTGTAGACCCTGTTTTGGTAAGAATCCATTCTGAGTGCTTAACAGGAGATTCTTTGTTTAGTATTCGTTGTGATTGCGGGTCTCAGCTAGAAGAAGCTATGCGCATAATTGCGCAAGAGGGAAGAGGCGCCGTACTGTATTTACGTCAAGAAGGTAGAGGAATTGGACTTCTTAATAAAATAAAAGCATACCACCTACAAGATGAGGGTGCAGACACTGTCGAGGCAAATGAACAGTTGGGCTTTGATCCAGATATTAGAGACTACAGTATGTGCGGACCTATTCTTAAGCATTTCGGTGTTACTAAAGTGAGACTGCTAACAAATAACCCTAAAAAAGTTCAGGCATTAAAAGAGATTGGAGTTACTGTTTCAGAGAGAATTTCGTTACAGGTAGGGGAAAACCCTCATAATGAGGCCTATCTGGCTGTGAAAGCAGGAAAATTAGGACATCTGTTCGATAAAAAATAGTATTTTACTTCAGAAAACAGGTTGAATTAAGGTTAATTTATGTCATTAGCAAAACGAATCATACCTTGTCTTGATGTTGATAGAGGTCGAGTAGTTAAGGGTGTCAAGTTTTTGGATATAAGAGATGCTGGGGACCCTATCGAAATAGCAAAACGCTATAATCAGGATGGTGCCGATGAGATAACTTTTTTAGATATTACAGCAAGCCATGAAGGAAGAGATACTATAATTAGTACAGTCGAGCGAATGGCAAGTGAGGTATTTATTCCTCTTACAGTAGGCGGAGGAGTCAGATCTTTAGCTGATATAAGAGAACTACTTAATGCTGGGGCTGATAAGGTTAGCATTAATTCAGCAGCTGTTAAGAATCCAGAATTTGTTCGATCTGCTGCAGACCGTTTTGGATCACAATGTATTGTAGTAGCTATTGATGCCAAGCAAATAAATTTTGATAAAGGACTTATGCAATGGGAGGTATTTACTCATGGCGGCCGAAATAAAACTGGAATAGATGTATTAGATTGGACAAATAAAATGGCTAGTTATGGTGCAGGTGAAATTTTACTGACTAGTATGGATAACGATGGAACTAAAGACGGTTTCAATATTGAGCTTACCCGAGCCGTCAGTGCAGAGGTAGATATACCAGTTATCGCCTCAGGCGGAGCAGGTAATTTACAGCATTTAGCGGATGGTGTTCTTAAAGGAAAAGCTGATGCAGTTCTTGCTGCCAGTATTTTTCATTTTGGAGAGTATACAATTACTGAAGCAAAGAATTATATGGCAACACAAGGCATTGAAGTCAGGCGTTAATATTAATTTATGATCAAGGTATCAATACAGGCTCAAGCTTATTGCTTAGCAAATATAGCCCTTGCAGTATATTTAAGGCATCATTTAGCTGATTATCCTTAATTACTGTTTTCATTACTTTGCCATTCTTATTGTCTAAAGGCTTACTTAGGTGGCCTAATAAATTTTCTTCTTTTGTGTAAGATATATTTTCCCGTATTTTTACTTCAGCCGACTCAATTCTGATGTCTGGTTTTATTCCTGAGGCCTGAATCGAAGTTTTATTTGGAGTGAAGTAGCGTGCAGTAGTGAGCTTAATTCCGCGATCGTTTCCTAAAGGAAAGATTGTCTGTACAGATCCTTTACCAAAGCTGTTAGTGCCAAGTATGAGGGCACGTCTATGATCCTGAAGAGCTCCTGCGACAATCTCTGCTGCAGATGCTGATCCTTCGTTGATCAAAACTACTATCGGCACACCATTTAAACTATCACCTGGAGAAGCATAAAAGTTTTTATTTGATCTAGGCGTCCGACCTTCAGTATAAACAATAAGTCCTTCATCTAAAATTGTATCGATAACTTCTATAGAGGCAGTGAGCAGACCGCCTGGGTTATTACGTAAATCTAAAACTAGGCCTTTGGGTAATTCATCGGTTTTATATAAGCTTTCTAATGCTTCCTTAAACTGTTTTCCAGTATTTTTGTGAAACTGTGCAATTCTAATGTAACTAAAACCAGGCCGTAGTGGTTTACTTCGTACGCTATTTATTTCGAAGACATCACGCTTAATATTTATTTCAATCGGGCCATCTAGGCTGTCTCGCAGAATCGTTAGAGTTAATACAGATTCTTTAGGACCTTTCATCGCTTCTATTACTTCACTAGATGACATGCTCTGAACAGAAATATTATTGATCTTGATTATAAGATCTCCAGATAAAATCCCTGCTTTATATGCTGGGGAACCATCGATTGGTGAAATAACTTTTAAAGCTCCTTTCTTTTGGTTTAGATAAACACCAAGCCCTTCAAATTCACCGGAAGACTTCTCTTCAAGCAAAGCAAAAGCAGTCTTATCCAAATACGATGAATGTGGATCTAAAGCGTCAAGCAGACCCTCTATTGACATTTCAAGTAATTCTTTATCATTGACTTCTTCTACGTACTCCTCCCTAATTTTCTCAAAAGCTTGAGTAAAATAAATTAATTCCTCAAGAGGAAGTAGGGCATTTTTTTGATTTTTATCTGCAATCGAAGAACTAGAAAAAATATTGCATAAAAAAAATACAATAAAAGAAAAAAATATAGTTTGAAATGCGGACATAAGCTTATCCTAATTTTTTACTTGTTAAGTTTTTAGATTGCCTGAGAACATACTATATATTATTAAAATATAGTCATGCCCATTTTTCACAATAGCAACTTAGTAATTTTCTTTTTGAAGCCAAATTTTGGGATTTGAAGTCTTGCCATCTTGACGTATTTCGAAATAAAGTGCGTGCTCGCTGAGCCCCCCTGTATTTCCAACTCTGGCAATTCTTTCTCCTTTTAGTACCCAGTCATCGATATTTTTTAAAAGAAACTGGTTGTGGGCATAAAGAGTCATATAGCCACCACCATGACTGACAATAATTAATAATCCATGACCTTTTAGGTAGCCAGAAAACACAATTTTACCATCATGAACTGCACTCACTGGCGTACCTGCTGCAGTTTTTAAAAGCCAGCCTTTTGAATGTAAAGAAGAATCCAGGGCTGGACTATAACCATTACTTAATTGACCTTTTACAGGCCAAGGCAGTAAACCCTTGTTCGCTATGAAATTTTTTCTAGTTGAACTGGTTGGTAGTTCTTGTAGTATGCTTTTGTTATTAGCTAATAGTGCTTCTAAACCAGCTCTTTGATCAGTATATACAGCCAATTTTAGCCGCGATGTGTGAATTTTTTTATTAAGTTTTTTTATAGTTATAGCTCTATTGTTTTGTGCCAAAAAAAGGCCTATTTTCTCTGCATTTAATTCAGATCGACTATTTAGCAGTTCTACTTTTTGATTTGAAATTGATTCTTTGACACTTTTTAGCTCATTGATCTTAATTTCATAGACTTTGATTTTTTGACCTCGAGCGGCTGCAAAGTAATTGTAATATTTAAGTACTCTATTGATATTTTTTGGATCTTTTTGGTTCAACAGAAGCCTTATTGGCTCGCTGTCACTTTTATGATGGAGGGAAGAAATATATTTTTTTATTAGTAACTTTTGATCTTTTAGGTATGAGAACAAGTTAATTTTTTGTTCGTTCAGATCATTAATTCGTAGATTTAAAATATTTAGTTTTTTCTCTAAAGCTCTAACTTTTAGCTCCGCCTCTGCTAAAATAAGTTCAGTCGTTTTAAGCTGGTTATTTAGTGACTCCTGACTTTCTGCATCTCCCGTTAAGGATTTTTTTAGATTAGTAATATCGTACTTTAGTTTATCCAGTTCTTTTAGGTGATTTTTTTCTTCAGCCAATAATGGCGTAATTAGCACTATTATGGTTAATATTGTTGCTATAAAAAATTGCATGATACTCATCACCGTCAATTAAAATAAATTAGTGATTTATAACTAAAGATTGCCCTGTCATTTCTTTTGGCTGAGGCAAATCCATAAGAGTTAATATAGTAGGAGCGATATCCGACAATGCACCATTTTGTAGTAAATTGATTTTTCTTTTTCCTACATATATTAGAGGAACAGGTAAAGTTGTATGCTGCGTGTGGGCTTGTCCGGTCTCCTCATCAAACATTTTCTCCACATTGCCGTGATCGGCAGTAATTAAACATTGACCACCAACACTCTGAATTGCTAACAGTAATTTTCCTATACATTCATCGACTATCTCTACAGCCTTAGTCGCTGCATCGAAAACACCGCTATGACCAACCTGGTCACAATTAGCATAGTTGCAAATAATAGCATCAAAATCCTTGCTATTAATTGCTGCTATAAGTTTTTCTGTAAGTTCACGGGCACTCATTTCTGGCATTAGATCATAAGTAGCTACTTTTGGAGACGGGACTAGTATTCGCGATTCTCCATCAAAAAGACTTTCTTGTCCGCCGCTAAAGAAAAAAGTTACATGGGCATATTTTTCAGTTTCTGCGATTCTTAGTTGAGTTTTTCCTAGTTTGCTTAAATATTCCCCTAGAGAGTTATAAATGTTTACTGACGGAAAGGCCACTGGAACTTTTACATCTTTAGAGTATTCAGTAGTGGTTATAAAGCTCGCTAACAGGGGACGTTTGTTACGAGTAAACCCAATAAAATTATCATCAACGAACGCGTTAGTTATTTGACGAGCCCTATCCGGGCGAAAGTTCATAAAAATAACTATATCACCGTCATCAATAGTTACAGGCGTTTGAGTCTTTGAGCATATTTTGGTGGGCAATATAAATTCATCACTCTCGCTGTATTCATAACTATTTTTTAAGGCTTCAATTGCGCTATCAGCATTATATTTTGAGTGATTTTCGGTTAGCATATTATAAACTATCTCAAGGCGCTCCCATCTTTGGTCTCTATCCATCGCATAAAACCGTCCAGATATACTAGCAATTCTGCCTACACCTAAATCTAGGAAAATAGACTCTGTAGTTCTTAATGAGGCTTCAGCACTTCTTGGTGGGGTATCCCTTCCATCTAAAAATGCATGGAGGTAAACTTTTTTTGCACCTCTTTGAGCCGCAAGTTTTATTATATTATTTATATGATTTTCGTGACTATGAACCCCACCTGCGGAGAGTAAACCAAAAATATGAACTGCTTTGTTTGATCTAACTACCTTATCTATAGCTTTTGTATAGGTAGAATTAGAAAAAAAGTCTCCATTCTCAATAGAATTATTAATACGTGATAGATTTTGATGTACTACACGTCCCGACCCTAAAGTGACATGACCAACTTCGCTATTGCCCATTTGTCCCTCAGGAAGCCCAACTGCTGACCCTGATGTACCGATCAAACTATGTGGCGAGTTTTTCCATAGTTCGTCTAAAACCGGAGTTTTAGCAGCATAAGCAGCATTATATTTTTTTGTTCGTTATGTCCGTACCCATCTAGTATTAAAAGTAATAGCGGTTTCTTTGATTCAGTCATGACTTTAAGCTCTATTTATTTTTTCAGAGATTTACATTGAGAATATTACCGGCAAAGAGCCTTTAGCGCCAATGATGGTTTCCTGTTAGAGGGTTCGCTGTGTATAATTTGGTAGTTTTTAATTCCTTGGGATTCATTCAAAGATAATAAGCGGAGCTGTATATTTTGGAATTTTTCGATTTTATAAGTGAACAATGGATACTTGTTAGCATTTTTATGGTTCTCATTTATCTGTTTGCCATAAACGAACGCACTAAAAGTGGAAAGACAGTATCGCCACATGTAACGACTCGGATGATCAACAGGGGTGAGGCCGTACTTCTCGATATCCGTGATACAAAAGCGTTTAAGGCGGGGCATATAGCAGGAGCTATTAGTATTCCTCATACTAAGCTAAATCAGAAAATATCAGAGTTAGAGAAGCATCGAACTAAAGCAGTTATTATTGCTGATAAGAACGGTCAACAGGCAGGAGCTGTTGGTCGAAAATTACAACAACAAAAATTTAGTATTTTAAGATTAGGGGGTGGTATGATGGAATGGCAAAATCAGAGTCTTCCAGTCGTAAAAGAATAGACTGCTTCTTATATAACTTTAACTATCGGCAATTTTTAATCCTTTTAATTTTCGAGTCAGAGTGTTTCTACCCCACCCAAGTAGTTCCGCGGCTTTATTTTTCTTGCCCCCAGTTTTAACTAATGCAGCTTCAATTAAAATTCTTTCAAAATTTTCGGTCGCTCTAGTTAAAATTTGATTGTTTCCAGATGATAGTTCTTGTTCTACCCATCCCTTGAACTGCTCTTCCCATGAGCTTGTAGGCTCGTCAATTTGATTTGAAGCATCTAACAATTCTGGCGGAAGATCACTGATATGAACTTCTATCCCAGGAGACATTACAGTAATCCAGCGACATACGTTCTCTAACTGCCTCACATTACCTGGCCATGGAAGCATAGATAAATATTCTATAGTTTCAGCTGTGAGAATTTTTGTTTCATTTCCTAGTTCTTTTGCTGCAGTATTTAAAAAATGTCCCATTAATTTTGGAATGTCTTCTCTTCGATCAGCAAGCTTTGGCAAGTGTATACGGATGACATTTAAGCGATGAAAAAGATCTTCTCTAAATAGATTATTTGTCACTAGGTCTTCTAGATTTTGATGCGTTGCCGCAATAATCCTAGTGTCTACTTTTATTGGCGTATGCCCCCCGACGAGATAAAATTCTCCATTAGCAAGTACACGCAAAAGTCTTGTTTGTGCCTCAGGTGGCATATCTCCAATTTCATCTAGAAAAAGAGTTCCACCGTTTGCCTGCTGAAAACGCCCTTCTCTTCGTTGGCTTGCCCCACTAAAAGCTCCTTTTTCATGACCAAATAGCTCTGACTCTATTAAGTCATGAGGTATTGCAGCCATATTGAGGGCAATAAATCGGTTTGCTTTTCTTGGACTGTTATCATGTAACGCTTTAGCTACAAGTTCTTTTCCTGTGCCTGATGCGCCATTTACTAAAACAGTGATATTGGAGTTCGATAGTCTTCCTATAGCGCGAAAAACTTCTTGCATAGAAGGAGCTTCCCCGATGATTTCATTTTGATCAATAGGTACCATTTTTTTTGAAGTTAGCACCTTTTTTTGATCTTTCATAAAACTTATTGCGCGTAAGGTTACAGCTATTAAATCATCCAGATTAAATGGCTTTGGTAGATACTCGAATGCGCCGCACTGATAGGCAGATATTGCACTATCTAAGTCTGAATGTGCTGTAGTTACTATGATTGGCACGCCTGGATTTGAAGAGTGTATTTTTTTTAATAGCTCCAAACCATCCATTCCTGGCATTCTTATATCTGTAATTATAGCATCTGGGGTTGATTTATTGAGCTCAGATAAGAGTTCCTCTGCATCTCCAAAACTATTTACTAATAGACTTTTTCTCTCAAGGGTTTTTTTCATTACCCAGCGAATAGATTGGTCATCATCAACGATCCATACAGTATGTTTCATTTTATTTATCCAGTGGTAAATAGGTGTAAAAAATAGTTCTTTTAGCCCTATTTTCGAAGCTAATAAGACCCTGATGTATATCTATAGCTGATTGTGAGATCGATAAACCTAGGCCAGTACCGTTTGATTTCCCACTGACCATCGGGAAGAATATACGATCACATATTTCTTCAGGAATACCAGGCCCGTTATCGATTATTTCTACACAACAAACCATTCTATGGTTAATATTTCTGATCGTAAAATTTCTTTCAATACGAGTTTTTATCCATATTTTAGGATTTTTCTCTACACTGTCAGATAGGGCCTGAACGGCGTTACGCATTATATTTAAAAATGCTTGGGTCAGCTGACCCTTGTCCCCTATAATTTCTGGAATACTTGGATCATAATTCTTATCTATTACTAGCTTGCCCATTGCTTCTTTTGTCACTAGTGAAGTTACATGCTCGACAATTTCATGAATGTTTACTGAACAGAATTTAGGTAAAACATTTGGTCCTAGCAATTGATCTACAAGCTTGCACAGTCTCTCAGTTTCCTTAGAAATAATGTCAGTGAATTCACGGAGTTCTGGTCGGTTATTAAGATCATCTGAAAGTAATTGGGCTGCACCTTTGATACCCCCGAGAGGGTTTTTTATTTCATGGGCAAGCCCCCGAACTATTTTACGCGTTGCATCATGAGCAGATAACAACTCCTTTTCTTTGTTCATCTGCAGAAGTCTTTCTAATGGCTGCAGCTCTAACAGAAGCATTTTTTTGGAGCCAAAAATAAACGGAGAGCTTGTAAGATCGATAGTAAGGCTAGTTTTATCTAGCAGTTGAAGGCTTACCTCTCTCTGTATAAAAGCATGGCTAGTCCCTATTATGTTTTTTAAAGAGCCTAGATTTAACTCATTACTGGATAGATTGTCATCACAAGAAAACAAGAAGTTAGATATAAGTTTACCAGTCATTCGAGCTGAACTTATATCGAGAAGACTTTCAGCTGAAGGACTGATATAAATTACCCTTAGATCCTTATCTAACAATATAACTGAGACACTGAGATTGTCTAAGATTAAATTCTGTAACTGGTATTTTTTCATAGCATAATCAATTAATAAGTGGCTGTGCTTTTAGCTATTAAGACTTATAAAATAATACTTTGCTACTTTATGTTTTAAAGGTAAATTAATCAGACTACAAAAAATCTTGAAGTCTGATTAATTAGTCATATTTTTAGACGGAATAGTACATATCGAATTCAACAGGATGAGTAGTATGCTCCACACGGTGAACATCTTGCATCTTTAGCTCAATATATGCATCTATGGTTTCGTCTGTAAAAACGCCACCCTTTGTTAGGAATTCTCTATCTTCATCCAACGCTTCCAGTGCTTCCCTTAAGCTTCCTGCCACTTGTGGAATCAGTGAGCTTTCTTCTGGGGATAAATCATAAAGATCTTTATCTGCTGCTTCACCTGGGTGTATCTTATTAATCACTCCATCAATTCCTGCCATTAACATTGAGGCAAACATCAAATAAGGATTTGCTGTGGGGTCTCCAAATCTGAGCTCTACACGCTTTCCCTTAGGGGAGGCAACATAAGGAATACGAAGTGCAGCCGAACGATTTCTTGCTGAATATGCAAGCATGACTGGCGCCTCAAATCCTGGAATTAACCGCTTATAAGAATTAGTGGATGCATTAGCAAAAGCATTTAATGCTTTTGCGTGCTTGATAATTCCACCAATATAATAAAGAGCAGTTTCACTCAGTCCAGCATAACCATCTCCTGCAAAAACGTTTTCTCCATTTTTCCAAAATGATTGATGGCAGTGCATCCCAGAACCATTATCACCAACTAAAGGTTTAGGCATAAAAGTAGCGGTTTTGCCATAAGCGTGGGCAATATTATGCACACAATATTTAAGGATTTGTACTTCATCAGCTTTTTTGACTAGAGTATTAAATTTCACGCCAATTTCACACTGACCTGCTGTAGCTACTTCATGATGGTGCACTTCTATATCCAGCCCCATCTGCTCCATAGCTGAGCACATAGCAGTTCTGAGATCATGCAAGCTATCGACTGGTGGAACGGGGAAATACCCTCCTTTAACTCCGGGACGATGGCCCATATTATTATCAGGATAATCAGCACCACTTGTCCATGCGCCTTCTTCAGAATCAATCTTATAAAAACAGCTACTTATGTCAGAACCCCATTTAACATCGTCAAACACAAAGAATTCTGGTTCTGGGCCAAAGAATGCTGTATCACCTAGTCCTGTTGATGATAAGTACGCTTCGGCACGTTTCGCTACAGAGCGTGGATCTCGATCATAAGATTGCATAGTGGAGGGCTCAATAATATCACAACGGATAATTACAGTTGGTTCGTCAGTAAATGGATCTAGAATTGCTGTACTGTCGTCAGGCATTAAGATCATGTCAGATTCATTGATCCCTTTCCATCCTTCGATTGAGGAGCCATCAAACATTTTTCCTACCTGAAAAAATTCATCGTCCACGTCTTTAGACGGAAAGGATACATGTTGCTCTTTACCCCTGGTGTCTGTGAATCGAAGATCTACCCATCGCGCTTCACTATCCTTAATCAACTTAGTAGTTTGTGACATTTGTGTTTCTCCAATTTTAAGTTTGCCAAGCCTTGATAAATAGGCTAAATATTTTTTCGATAGTTTCAATAACTTAATATGCAAGAATTATACCAAATATATAGATGTCAGTTTGCTTGCATACAGCGTAATTTGATATTAATCATGCACCATAAAAATGCATATTGAGAATTAAGGGTAAAAAATGAACTTTTATGGTGCATTTTTTATTTAGCTAAGTAAAACACTTTATCCTACATGCGTATAATCTCGATGTTTTTATAACATCAAATGCAATTTTTTTACATTAATAATAGTCATTTTGGAGGCTCAAATATAATTAAAGTGTTAATTTCAGTGCATTTTGCTATCTCCAATTTGATCTGACCAGTATAATGCCGACTTTTTGCTAACCTAGGATCAGTCTTGTGATCGAAAATCTTCGGAATATAGCCATTATTGCCCATGTGGACCATGGTAAAACCACTCTAGTCGATAAGTTGCTGAAACAATCAGGAACTCTGGATCGAAAGGATATGAATTCAGAGAGAATAATGGATTCTAATGACCAGGAAAGAGAGCGCGGTATAACAATTCTAGCTAAAAATACTGCCTTGAAATGGAATGGTTTCAATATCAACATCGTTGATACTCCAGGCCATGCTGATTTTGGAGGAGAAGTTGAGCGTGTACTTTCAATGGTTGATTCAGTTTTATTGCTTGTAGACGCTGTTGATGGGCCAATGCCTCAAACTAGGTTTGTCACTCAAAAGGCGTTTGAGCAAGGACTCAATCCAATATTAGTTGTAAATAAAGTAGACCGTCCTGGGGCAAGACCACACTGGGTCGTAGATCAGGTATTCGATCTCTTTGATCGACTAGGGGCGACTGATGAGCAATTAGACTTTCCTATAATGTTTGCCTCTGCGCTAAATGGAGTTGCTGGAAAAGAACCCGAAGCTTTATCTGAAGATATGACGCCTTTACTACAGATGATTGTTGATGAAGTTCATCCCCCAGTTGTAAATATGAGTGGTCCACTACAAATGCAAATCAGCGCACTGGACTATAATAGTTATGTAGGAGTTATTGGGGTTGGTAGAATAACTCGGGGAGTGCTTAAACCTAATGAACAAGTTATTGTAGTCAGCAGTGATGGCGATTCTCGCAAAGGCAAAGTGCTACAGGTGATGGGTTATAGTGGCCTTGATAGAATAGATGTAGCTGAAGCTGAAGCTGGTGAAATAGTATGCGTAACAGGAATAGATAAGCTTAATATTTCTGATACTTTATGTAGTCCTGATAATCCTGAGCCACTTTCGCCACTAACCGTAGATGAGCCAACAGTTAGCATGACATTTCAAGTTAATAACTCGCCATTTGCGGGTCTTGAGGGAAAGTTTGTTACCTCACGAAATATAAAAGAACGCCTGGAGCAGGAGCTGATACATAATGTTGCATTAAGGGTAGTGCAAGGTGATACCCCGGATAAGTTCGTTGTTTCTGGTCGCGGGGAACTTCATCTTTCAGTATTGATCGAGAATATGCGTCGTGAAGGTTTTGAGATTGGGGTATCACGCCCAGAGGTCATAAAGAAAGAAATTGATGGTGAGATACTCGAACCTTTTGAACAAGTAGTCATTGATATTGAGGAGCAACATCAAGGCTCTGTAATGGAAGAATTTGGGGCACGTAGAGCTGAACTTTCAAATATGGAATTAGATGGTAAAGGTCGCGTCCGCCTAGAATTTATCGTCCCTTCTCGAGGACTAATAGGGTTCCGCTCACAATTTTTAACGATGACAAGCGGGTCAGGTATAATGACTAGTATTTTTGATCGCTATGCCCCAGTAAAGCAGGGAGATTTAGCTAAACGGCAAAATGGTGTGTTAGTTTCTATGGTAAAAGGGAAGACTCTGGCATATGCTTTATTTAACTTACAGGAACGAGGCCGCCTTTTTCTTGGTCATGGGGCTGATGTATATGAGGGGCAAGTTATTGGCCTCCATGCCCGCAGTAATGATTTACCCGTAAACCCTACAAAAGCAAAGCAATTAACTAATATTCGTGCTGCGGGTACAGATGAAAATCTAGTTTTGTCCCCCCCAATCAATCATAGCTTAGAGCAAGCGCTAGAATTTATAGAAGACGATGAATTAGTCGAAGTCACACCAAAATCAGTTCGCATTCGTAAGAAATTGTTGAAAGAAAACGAGCGCAAACGTGCCCCTAAGTTTTAGCAGATACTAAATTTTATTAGATAAGCAATAATTTTTTTGCTTGCATTAACGGGCTTATTGCCCAAAACTTCTTTTCTTGCTTGTCTAGTTAGTTGTCGTAAATGCTTTCTATCCATTTTTGGTGACTCGACTAATAGTTGATCGATAGCCTTATCTCCCTGTGATATTAGTCGATCTTTCCATTTCTCTAGTCGTATTTTTTTATCATGGAAAATATCACTTTTTTGATCAAATAGTTCCATCTCTACCGTAATTTTTTCTATATCAACAGAGCGCATTATTTTTCCAATATACTGCATTTGCCTCCGTTTTCCTTCGTTATTTTTTAGTCTTCTTGCAAGCATTATTGCTTCGGTAAGTTCTTCGGACATTGTTATTTTTGACAGTTTCTTAGGTGATAAGCTAACAAGATCCGCACCAATTTTTTGTAAGCTAAGCATCTCTCGTTTTAAGGCAGATTTACTTTTAATAGCCTTAGTGGCTAACTTATTTTCTGATAGGTTTGGGGATATTTTAGGATTAGGATAGAATTTTTCAGACATACTGGGTTAACCGTAAAACATTGTAGCTAGGCCTAAAAAGGACAAAAATCCTACCACATCTGTAATCGTTGTCAGCGCAACGGTTCCAGCTAATGCTGGATCGATTTTGCACGATTTTAGCATTACTGGAAGTATGGCGCCGGCCAGAGCTGCTACGATAAGATTTATAGCCATTGCCGCACTAATAATTCCAGCAATCAGCGGATCTTTAAACCATAAGGCCGCTACTGTGCCCATCACTAGCGCCCATAACATTCCATTAAGAGCACCCACGGCAAACTCCTTACTCAAAAGCCAACCTAAGTTACTTCTGCTCACTTGACCTAGTGCCATTCCGCGAATGACAACAGTAAGTGTCTGGCTTCCAGCAACCCCACCCATACTTGCTACAATTGGCATAAGTATAGCTAAAGTTACAACTTTTTCTATCGTAGCCTCAAAAATATTTATAACAGAGGAGGCTAAAATTGCTGTAATTAAATTAATGCCAAGCCATACTGCTCTTCTAGGGGCAGTTCGTCCAATGGAGGTAAATGTTCCTTCCTCGTCGCTCAATCCTGCCAAGCTCAACAAAGAGTGATCTGCTTCCTCACTTATAACATCAACAACATCATCGATTGTAATACGCCCTAGTAATTTATTGTTTTGATTTATTACTGGAGCAGACACCCAGTCGTGTTTTTTAAACATCTGTGCTACCGAAGAGTCATCCATGTCTGCAAAAATACTCTCTGTTCCTGTGACCATGATTTCTCGTGCTGTAATATTTGGGCTTGATGTTAGTAGTTTGCTTAAAGAAAGAATCCCTAAAAGTGAATCTTCTCTATCGACTACGAATATATTATCGGTGATATTTGGTAACTCTTCATGGCGACGCAAATAGCGTAAAACAACATCGATAGTTATATCGGGGCGAACTGTTATAGTATCGGTATTCATTAATCCACCAGCAGTATCTTCAGCAAAACTGAGAACACTTTCGACCCTAAGTCGGTCCTGCTCGCTCATTGCTTGTAATACTTCTGGGATAACTTTTTCAGGTAACTGTTGAAGAATATCTGCTATATCGTCTGGGTCTAGCCCTTGCGTTAGTGAAGCTACTTCTTGGCTCTCCATTTCTTGAAGAATTTCACCGCTAAGATCTTCACTAAGCTCTCCTAAAACTTGTCCCTCGAGTTCTTTATCAATCAAGCTCCATAAAACTCGGCGTGCTTTAGGAGGAGCAGATTCGATTTGGTGGGCAATATCAGCAGGCATTAAGTGGTTCAGCATATAGCCCAATTTGCGGACATCACTAGAATCCATTAACTCATGGATTCTAGTGAGCTGAGACAGCTGTGTATCTTTATCGTTATGATCCTGCATAGGAAAAATAATCCTGATAATCGTTGCGACTTATATCTTTACAATAGTCTATATCTGAGACTTAAAAATTTACAGCAGTGATTGCAAGTTCTTTAATAAGAGTTTTTATTAATCTTTTTCATTGAACCGACTAGCTATCAAATCCTTTAAGGATTCGTAAGCCGTTTCTGCATCGGATCCTTGAATATTAAGATATAAAACTGTGCCTTTGCTCGCCGCGAGAAGCATCAATGACATTACACTCTTGGCATCTACAAGCTGATCATTTGAAGTACCTACGTGTATTTTGCAGCCATATTTTCCTGCGGTAGATGCAAATTTTGCAGCTGCGCGCGCGTGAAGACCTAGCTTATTAATAATAGTTACTTTTTCTTGTATCGATGTTTTCATAGTTAGTATTACAATCTGCCGAGTTAATTTAGCTCTCTGTGCCATGTTTGAGTATTAGGATATTCAGTTTTAAAAACCTTCTTGAGCATGTTACTTATATATACAGAACGATGTTGGCCGCCGGTGCAGCCAATCGCTATAGTGACATAACTTCGATTATCTTCTCGAAATTTTGGAAGCCAGGTCTTTAAAAAAGTTGAGATCGTCAATAGCATTTTAGATGCTTCTTCTTCTTGCTCAAAAAATTTAATAATTGGCTCCTCGTTACCATTAAGTGTTCGTAACCCAACGTTCCAATATGGATTTGGTAGACAGCGAACATCAAAAACAAAATCAGCATCAATAGGCACACCATGTTTAAATGCAAAAGATTCAAATAAAACTGACATGGTATTTTCATTGCTAGGAATTAGCTGTTTTTGTATTACAGCCCTAAGCTGATGGAGATTCATATTGCTAGTGTCAATTTTTCTATCAGCCAAAGCAGATATGTCATCTAGCAACTTTGTTTCTAAGGAAATTGCTTCTTTTATTGCTACACTATTGGAGCTTAATGGGTGCTTTCGCCTTGTTTCGCTGAAGCGCTGAATAAGAACATCGTTAGAAGCGTCAAGGAACACTATTTCATAGTTAACGCCATAATCTTTAAGCTTTCCTAGTATTTCTGGTAGTTGTGTCAAATCATTAGTGAGACTCCTCGCATCTATTCCTACAGCTAAATTGTTATGCTGTAAGCCCTCCTTAGAGTCAGATGCTTGCTCAAGCAAACTAATAAGAAGTTTTGCAGGCAGGTTGTCTATACATGAAAAATCAGCATCTTCTAGCATGTTTAGAGCTGTGCTTTTGCCTGACCCAGAGCGTCCGCTGACAATTATGAGCCTCATACTTTTACTCCCTTAGTCTATGACGGTACCTAGGACTTGGTAAAGAATTTCATTAGATGCAGCGTTTCTTAGAGCCCTACATCTTTTTTGGTTACTGAGTAGTTCTGAAATTAAAGAGAGCGCTTTTAAGTGTTCATCATTCTGCTCACTAGGGACGATTAACACAAAAACTAAGTCAACTGAGTTGTTGTCTACCGATTCAAAGTCAATAGAATTAACTAATTTAAAAAAAGCTGCAGTTATTTTTTTACAGCCATTAATTCGACAATGTGGGATTGCTATACCATTTCCTATCCCCGTCGTTCCAAGACGCTCCCTTGCAATAAGGCCTTGTTGTATTTCTTCCGAACTTATCTCATCGGATCTATCAGAGATAAAAATTGAAATTTTCTCCAGTACTATTTTTTTAGTATTTCCACCAATATTAATCGAAACATTTTCAGGGGAAAGTAATTCTGAGAAATTCATATATAATTATCTTCCACGATTTTTTTCTTTATGTTTAATTAGCTGTCGATCAAGTTTATCTTCTAGTATATCTATCGCTGCATATAGATCTTTATGCTCTGCAGCTGCAAAGATGTCTGCTCCTCTTACATGAATAGTAGCCTCTGCTTTTTGCAGTAATTTCTCGACCGAGACAATAGCATGAATGCTACTTATATCGTCACAATGTCGCTCTAATTTTCCCAATTTATTAGCAATATAGCCTTTAATCGGTTCCGTTACATTTAGATGGTGTCCACTAATACTTAATTGCATAAGATTCTCCATTTATTTTTAATTTAACAATAATAAATTTAGGTATGCTTTCTTTCACTAGAAGAAGTAACTCCCATACCCTCTCTGTACTTAGTGACTGTTCTTCTTGCAATGTTAATTCCCATATCATTGAGCAAAGAGCTTAATTTATTGTCACTTAGAGGATGTGATGAAAGCTCACTGTCAATTAGTTTTTTTAGAATAGCGCGAATAGCGACGGATGAAAACTCTTCTCCATCTAGTGTTCTTATATGACTTGAGAAAAAATATTTTAGTTCGTATGTGCCTAGTGGCGTAGATATGTATTTTTGGTTTGTTGCACGAGATATAGTAGACTCATGTAGCTCTAATTTATTAGCTACATCTTTTAGAATCATAGGCTTCATAGCTTCTGGGCCTTCATCGAGATAGGTTTTTTGGGCATCTATAATACAGGATGCAACTCTCAATAGAGTTTCATTCCGGTTTTCGATGCTCTTGATAAACCACTTAGCCTCAGTTAAGTTTTGTTTTATAAATTCATTATCTTTGCCGTGGTCCCCGCGTTCTATCAAATTCGCATATTTAAAATTGATACTTAGTTTTGGTATGACATCTGTATTAAGTTCTACATGCCAGGATCCATTAAATTTGAAAGCTCTTACATCGGGTATAACATAATCTATTGGGTCATTATTCCAATTATTTCCGGGATATGGACATAAGGTTTTTAACAAGAGCATAGCCTCTTCGATAACTAGAACACTATACCCAGAAATTTTGTGGATTTGCTGTACGCTATTCTTACCAAACAAGTCGGAATGATTAGTTATTAGTAGCTGTGCTTCATTTAGATATTTTGTATTTTTTGGAAGTTGATCTAATTGAATAAGCAAGGATTCAGTTAGATTGGCAGCTCCTACTCCTGGTGGATCAAATTGTTGTATAAGATGCAATACTAAATTTACTTCTTCAAGCGCTACTAAACCACCCATTAATTCCTGTATGTCCTTAGCTTTGGCAACAAACATTCCTTTATCATCAATTGAATCGATTATGCTTAATCCAATAAGAAATTGATTATCAGTTAGAGGCGCTAGATTAAGCTGCCATATCAGGTGATCACTCAGAGATTCATCGGTTTGACTAAT
>CAZSMR010000012.1:0-31634 GCA_964608185.1 uncultured Porticoccus sp.
TCTTTTAAATTGACAAAAAAAACCCGTAAAAATTACGGGTTTTTCGTTACCTTTGGAGCTAGGTAAGTTTTTACATCATACCTCCCATACCTCCCATGCCTCCCATGCCTCCCATGCCTCCCATATCTGGCATTCCGCCTCCGGCAGGAGCAGTGCTTTCATCTGCTGGCGCATCAGCAACCATAGCCTCAGTAGTCAACATCAGTCCTGCTATAGAAGCTGCAGCCTGTAGTGCACTTCGAGTCACCTTAGCAGGATCCAGAATTCCCATAGCAATCATATCTCCATATTCACCTATACCTGCGTTATAACCAAAGTTACCTTTGCCAGCTTTAATTTTATCTACGACTACTGATCCTTCTCCTCCAGCATTCGCAACAATTTGTCGAAGAGGTGATTCCATAGCTCGCTGAGCTAATCTAATTCCTACATTTTGATCTTCATTATCACCGACCAGGCCTTCTATTTCCTGAAGAGCACGAATTAAGGCGACACCACCGCCAGGAACAACGCCTTCTTCAACAGCTGCACGAGTTGCGTGCAATGCATCGTCCACTCGGGCTTTCTTTTCTTTCATTTCGACTTCTGTCGCAGCACCTACTTTGATCACAGCTACACCACCAGCCAATTTAGCAACGCGTTCTTGTAGTTTTTCACGATCATAGTCGGAAGAAGTATCTTCAATCTGTGCGCGTATCTGTTTCACACGAGCAGCTATACCTTTTTTGTCGCCAGCACCGTCTACAACAGTTGTATTTTCTTTTGTCATACTAATGCGTTTTGCTGTACCTAAGTGCTCTAATGTTACGGTCTCAAGATCCATTCCAACTTCTTCAGAAATTACAGTACCACCAGTAAGAATAGCTATATCCTCGAGCATAGCTTTACGACGATCACCAAAACCAGGAGCCTTACATGCTACAACCTTAACTATCCCACGTAAGTTATTTACAACCAGCGTAGCTAAAGCTTCACCATCAACATCTTCTGCGATAATCATTAATGGGCGACCAGCTTTTGCAACACTTTCGAGCAGTGGAAGCAGATCGCGAATATTAGAAATTTTCTTATCATATAGAAGTATGTAGGGAGTTTCATGCTCCACTCCCATGGTTTCTTGATTGTTTATAAAGTAAGGGGATAGATAACCTCTATCGAATTGCATCCCCTCAACAATATCTAGTTCATTTTCAAGACCGCTGCCATCTTCGACTGTAATGACACCCTCTTTTCCTACTTTTTCCATCGCCTGGGCAATAATATCACCAACGTGAGTATCACTATTTGCAGATATAGTGCCTACTTGAGCGATCGCTTTTTTATCTGTACATGGCTTAGCCATAGCAGCAATTTTTCCAACAGCCGAGGTAACAGCTTTATCAATGCCACGCTTCAGGTCCATTGGGTTCATACCTGCAGCTACTGATTTTAAGCCCTCGTTTACAATTGACTGGGCTAAAACTGTAGCTGTCGTAGTTCCATCACCGGCTTCATCAGAGGCTTTAGAAGCTACCTCTTTGACCATTTGAGCGCCCATATTCTCGAATTTATCTTTAAGATCAATTTCTTTTGCAACAGAAACTCCATCCTTAGTGACCGTAGGAGCTCCATATGATCTCTCTATCACTACATTACGGCCTCTTGGCCCTAGTGTTACCTTCACGGCATCAGCAAGTACATTAACTCCTCTGAGCATGGGGTTACGCGCGCTATCTCCAAATTTTACTTCTTTATCTGACATAACAATTTTCCTTTCTTAAAAATTCATTAAAACTCTTTTTGTGTCGAAAGCACCATATACTAGGCTAATATGACTGCCTTGATATCACTTTCACTTAGAATAATCAGCTCTTCTCCATCAATTTCGATAGTATCGCTTCCTGCATATTTGCCAAAAACAATAGTATCTCCTAATTTGACATCCACTGGTCTAACTTCACCACCATCTAAAATCTTTCCAGATCCTACCGCGATGACGGTGCCTTCATTTGGCTTTTCCTTAGCGGAACCAGGTAATAAAATACCACCTGCAGTTTTTTCTTCTTCTTCCTTGCGACGAACAACGATGCGATCGTGTAGGGGGCGAATTTTCATTATCTTTCTCCAACTGTTGTGTGCGGCCCTGAAAAATACAAAAAATAAATTTAAAAGGGCCAGTTTATAAAGGGTCTATCAAAACCGGCTTATATTCAATTAACATTATATATGGTGTCATCTTATAGCCATTTCAAGGGGGTAACGAAAAAAATTATTTATCTTGATCATCGCTCCAATATTCAGCGTCTATTGTTGTTCTGTTTTTATTAGGTTTATTATTAGTAGAATGTTCAAAATTTGATTGAGGAAAATTTTGGCTATAATTTTTAACAAAAAATTTAGATGCCAAACCTGATAAAAAATATGCTCTAAATATTGGGACTAAACCAAAAAATCCTAGTAGGTCAGTAGCGAAACCTGGAACCACTAAGAGGACTCCACTAAATGCAATAATAATAGCTTCAATCATTTCTTTAGCAGGTATATCTCCTATATTAATTTTATTACGGGCACGAAAGAGTACCTCTAATCCTTGTTTTCTTAAAAATAAAAGCCCCACCCCAGCTGTCAGCAATACAAGACTGATTGTCGTAAGAGGACCAATCTCGTGACTCACAGTTACTAATAAAGATATCTCTACAAAGGGTATGATGATAAAAAATAAAACAAAATATCGCAAAAGCTATCCCCATTAATATGTTTAAGTTGAACTTACCGTTTTTTTCCAGATTATCCAAGATAACAATATTGCAGGTATACCCATTAAAGCAGCATATGTGAAAAAAGTTTGATAGTTGGTAGCATCAACTATCACACCGGAAAAGCCACTAAAGAATTTTCCTGGTAAAAGCATCAGTGATGTAAAAAGTGCATACTGTGTCGCTGTAAAAGTGCGGTTAGTCAAACTAGACAAGTATGCAATAAAAACAGCTCCTGCAAACCCACCACTAATATTATCACCACTTATTGCTAGCACCAGACCGCTCATTTCATGACCTACATTCGCTAAGTATACAAATAATAAGTTTGTTACAGCAGTCAATACGGCAGCAAAGATCAGGGGCTTATATAAACCATAGCGTAAAACGCTTAAGCCTCCGAGAAAGGCACCTAGTAGTGTCATACAAAATCCGAAAATTTTGCTCACACCTGCGATTTCAGATTTAGTAAAACCTATATCCAAGTAAAATGGATTTGCCATGATGCCCATAGTTATATCACTGAGACGAAAAACAGCTATAAACACTAAAATTATTAACGCGTAAGTGCCATTTCTTTTAAAAAATTCAAAAAATGGAGCCATAAAAGCTCTTTGAATCCAAAAAATTATTCGATCTAGTAGTTTATTTCTGGTTTTATCCAAACTCATAAAATAGCTGTTCTGCTTGTATGCGGGCTCAGGTATTACTAAAACAGTAACCACCCCGATGAACATTAAAAAAGCCATGAAGAGGTATGCTATATCCCAGTTATACACATCTGCCATGTAAAGCGCTCCAGCCCCTGCAATTAACATGGCTAATCTATATCCAAACTGATAGCCTGCAGCTAATGCTCCTTGCATTTCATCTGTTGCTGATTCAATTCGAAATGCATCGATGGCAATATCTTGTGTGGAGGATGAAAAAGCTACTAAGACTGCACAAATAGCAAAATTAGACAAGGATGACCTAGGGTCAACTAGAACCATAGAAACTAAACCTAGCATGACACCAAATTGCCCGATCAAAATCCAGCTACGTCGTTGTCCAACTTTTAGAGTTAGCCAGGGTACTTTTATACGGTCAACAACTGGTGCCCAGAAAACTTTAACAGAGTAAGTCATTCCAACCCAACCAAAAAAACCTATACTAGTCCTGCTAACATTAAGCTCTGTAAGCCAAGCTGTTAGAGTACTAAAAACCAGCAAAAGTGGCAGTCCAGCGGAAAATCCCAGAAATAACATCCTTATTACTTCTGGCTGGCTGTATATTTTAACTGCTTCACTCCAGCTTTTAGTTCCTTGCTGGAATTTCATGTAATAATTCCTTGTTTATGCATTCTTTTTTATAGTGCTGATTATTTTCAGGCTATAATAATAAACAAATTTAACGAAAAAAGATTTATACCCTAACAGATAAAGCACATGATGCTGTACACTTAATTTCTATATGACAGCCATCCTAGAAGTCCTGAATTTAAAAAAATCATTTCGCTCCTTAAAGGCAGTTGACGATATTTCTTTCACTATACCTAAAGGTTCCTGTTTTGGTTTACTTGGTCCTAATGGTGCAGGAAAAACAACAACAATTGAAATTATAGAGGGTATAAAAGAACCTACTTCTGGTAAAATTTTATACAAAGGTAAGGAAAGAAATAGTAGTTTTTCATCAGAGATGGGCATTCAGTTTCAAACAACTGCATTAATGGACTATTTAAAGACCCATGAAGTACTCAAATTATTTTCAAAACTTTACCAGCACACAAAACCTATTGATGAACTAATCGAAATATGTCAGCTTGAAGAATTCCTAGAAACTTATGCAACAAAGCTTTCTGGAGGCCAGCGACAAAGACTACTGTTGGCAATTGCTCTAGTTAATGATCCAGAAATTCTGTTTTTGGATGAACCAACAACTGGACTAGATCCTCAAGCAAGACGTAACTTTTGGTCACTGGTCGGAAATATAAAGAAATGTGGAAAAACTGTATTGCTCACTACCCATTATATGGAAGAAGCAGAACTATTATGTGACCAACTTATAATTATGGATAAAGGAAAAATTATAGCTGATGGCTCCCCAGAACAACTGTTAGAAAAAAACTTTGGGCATAGCTATGTTTGCCTCAGCCACCAAGATTTTAATGTCAAAAAAAATTCTAGCTATAGTGATGCTATCTCGAGCCCCATTGAAATACGAGAGGACTGTGTTGCAATTGCTACTAATGATGTCGAAAAAACTTTATCAGAACTAACATGTCAGAGTGTCGCCTTACAATCACTGCAGGTAAGAAAGCCCTCTCTTGATGATTTATTCTTAAAGTTAACAGGCCATCATCTAAGGGAGTAGATTCGAATAATGAAGCAAATTCTTGCATTATGGATGGCTAGAAACAGAGAGTATTATAGGGATAAAGGTTCTCTATTTTGGTCTTTCATAGCGACGCCCCTAATAGTGATAATACTAGCGCTTGTTTTCTCTTCTGAAAACCAAAAAATATTTTCTGTAGGGGTGCTTGATCTTCAAAAAAATCAATCTAACACATCTAAATTTAGCTCAGGAGTATCATCAACTATTTTCTCTGATGAGCCCACCATAGAAATTATAGAATACTCAGATACTGCAAGTGCTATTGAAAAAATAAGGCTTCATCAGCTAGATATATTTTTAAGCTCAAATAAAAATTTTCGTTACTGGATAAATCCTGAATCTGAAAAGGGATTATTGTTGGAGAAAATTTTACTAGCCAAGTCTACTCTAGTTAGTCCTCAGATCATCTGGAAAAGAAAAGAAATACAGGGTCAGAAAATACGATATATAGATTGGGCAATTCCGGGTATTTTGGCTATGAATATAATGTTTAGTGGCCTATGGGGAATTGGCTATATTATAGTCCGCTATAGAAAAAATGGGGTTCTCAAGCGGCTTAAAGTTACGCCATTAAGTGCGTGGAAATTTTTGGGGTCACAAGCATTATCAAGACTGTGTATTATGATTACGGTAACTTCAATCGTATTTTTTGGGTGTAACTTATTTATTGATTTCATGATGATTGGTAGTTACTTATTACTACTTTTAGTTGCCATATCTGGAAACCTAGCCATTATAAGCATGTCATTACTTATGGCTGCACGCACATCTAGTGAAGATCTAGCAAATGGTTTACTTAACTTAATTAGTTTCCCTATGTTACTTCTTTCAGAGTTATGGTTCTCCCTCGATGGTGCGCCCGAATGGTTGCAAAATTTTTCACAAATTTTACCCCTAACTCATTTAGTATCTGCATCTAGAAAAGTTATGTTAGAAGGTGCAAGCCTTTATGAGATAAGTCCTCAGCTAATTATTTTAATTTTAATGACAGGTTTTTTTATGGGGCTGGCAGGAATTTTATTTCGCTGGGATAATGATTAATTTAAACAATCTTAACTACTTAGAATAACTAGCCATCGAGAGCCGAAATATAGCGATCCCAATCAAAAGATGGCCCTGGGTCTGTTTTGCGACCGGGCGCTATATCAGAATGTCTCACTATACGATCTTTTTTTATTAATGGATAATGCTTCATTATCTCTTGGGTAACCCGAAGAAGCTCCAAATATTGTGAATCAGTATAGGGGGTGCTATCGCTTCCGACTAACTCAATGCCAATAGAAAAATCATTGCAACTTTCTATGCCATGAAATGATGAATTTCCAGCATGCCAAGCTCTTTCATTGAAACCTACAAATTGTATCAATTCTCCCTTACGGTCAATAAGCAAATGTGCAGAGACTTTCAGGTTTGATATTTCCTCAAAGTAGGGATCTATGGCTGCATCCAAATTATTTGTAAAAAAATCACAAATATACTTACTATCGAACTGATTTGGCGGCAAACTGATACTGTGAATTACTAAAAGAGAAATATTACCCGTATCTGGACGAATGTCTTGGTTTGGCGAGAGCTTACTTCGGGCCAAAGAGTACGAGCCGTTGGAATTAATCATAGAGTGTTCTCCAAGAACCTTTTCATCTTAGAATCTTATAATTTATTATGGCTGTAGGCTATGCGCAATAGAAAAATTTTTACTATAAATCAGGCGTTGTTCTTCTGCTAGTAAGAATTTTTCAGATGGCTTTAACACGATAGCTGCCCTAATATACTGCTCATAAGAATGAGTGAGGTCATTGACTATGATAAATGATGATAAATTAACTGAAGACATTAAAATCAATGTTGCCAGATCTTTACTGGAAGATATTGGAGATGGCGATATAACGGCTCAATTGATTCCAGAGAGTACAGTGTCAGAAGCTTCTGTTATTACCAGAGAACAAGCAATTCTTTGTGGTCAGGCATGGTTCAATGAGGTATTTCGCCAGCTAGATTCTAAAGTCAAAATAGAATGGCTAGCAAAAGACGGTGAAGTCTTAAGATCAGGACAAATTGTATGTAACCTTAATGGCTCTGCTCGAAGCCTATTAACAGGCGAAAGGACTGCTCTTAATTTCCTTCAAACTTTATCGGGAACAGCTACAATATCTAGACAATACGCTGAGCTAGCTTTCGAAAGTGACGTCACAATATTAGATACCCGTAAAACAATTCCAGGTCTGAGATTAGCTCAAAAATATGCTGTTCTTACTGGCGGGTGCCAAAATCATCGTCTTGGACTTTATGATGCTTTTCTTATCAAAGAAAATCATATTACGGCATGTGGCGGCGTCAAACGTGCGATTCTTAGAGCTAGAGAAGTTTCTCCTGGAAAGCTGATAGAAATAGAAGTCGAAAATTTATCAGAATTAGATGCAGCGTTGAATGCAAAGGCCAATGTAGTCATGTTGGATAATTTTAATGACGAAATGATTAAACAAGCAATTATTATGAACACAGGGGAAACTAAGTTAGAAGTATCAGGCAACATAGATAAAGCAAATATATCTAAAAAAATAGTTCCAGGCATAGATTATCTTTCATCCGGAAGTTTAACCAAAAATTGCCAAGCAATAGACTTCTCCATGAGGCTAAAATAATGGTCTTCGTAATTGGATTAACAGGCGGTATTGGAAGCGGAAAAAGTACGGCTGGAGAGTATTTCAAGGAACTTGGCGTAGAGGTAATCGATGCGGATGTCATAGCTAAAAGTAAGTTAAATAAAGGATCGAGATTCTATTCGAAAATTGTCGAGTATTTTGGTAGAGGTAGTCTACTTAAAGATAGCTCTCTCAATAGATCATTTATACGCCAAGAAATATTTACCTCGCCAGAAAAGAAAGTATGGCTAGAAGAACTTCTTCACCCTCCAATCAAAGAGAGTATTATCAGGTCGTTAGAGCTATGTTTAAGTCAATATGCAATTCTCGAATCGCCACTTTTGCTAGAAACAGATCAATACAAGCTTGCAGATAGAGTATTAGCTATAGATGTACCAGAAAAATTACAAATTCTTCGTGTCGTTAAGCGAGATGGAGTTAAAATAAATCAGGTTGAATCTATAATCAATGCTCAAATGGAACGACAAAAAAGACTGAAACTTGCTAATGATATTATTGATAACACTAATGGTATTGAGGATTTAAAAGATAATCTGAAAAAGCTACATAATAATTATCTCGTTCTAGCAAATAAAAAATTCATTTCTGATCAGGACGGTATCTAAGTGGAAGAGAAATATTAAAAAATTAAACAGTGCTATAAGTGTGCCCACAGTCCTTTGCCCTACCTGTAAAGATAAGGTTGCCTGGAAAAAAGAATCCCCTGATAGGCCTTTTTGCTCTTTACGCTGCAAACAGATTGATCTTGGCGAGTGGGCCTCTGAAGGTTTTAGTATTCCAGGAAAATACGCAAAGGAAGATCTTAATGAAGCAGAAGAAGAGGGTTATTAGCCCCTGATAAACTTATAATTTATTTATAGCATCCAAAATACGCTTATTTGCTGCAGGAAATTGATATGAGCTCAGCTCATCAATTGAAACCCAAGTAACAGTCTGGCCTTCTTTTCCTATCGCTTCTCCAGAAAAACTATTAACCACCCATACGTCAAGCAACAGTAGCTGTTCAGGATATTCATATTCAAACCTAAAGAGTGGGGATGCGTCAATGATAGAAATATCTAGCTCTTCTCTAAGCTCTCTAGATAGAGCTTTATTGGGTGATTCTCCTGTCTCTACTTTACCTCCAGGAAATTCCCAAAAACCTCCTTGAAATAAATTTTCTTCTCTTTTAGCGATAAGGATCTGTCTCTCATTCTTCAAAATTATCGCTAAAACAATATGCGACTGGATCATCAACTTCGATACTCTGAATTTATTTTTATGTAGTCATGAGATAGATCTGTAGTATAAACCGTTCCTGCCAAATCACCCCGATTGAGTATGACATTAATTGATAAAAAATCTTTACTCATAACTGCTTGGCCAAGATTTTCCATATAGCTGCTAGCTCTTCCCCCCTGATCAGCAATCAACACGTCATCTAAGTAGACTTCCACATCTTCAACCTTGAGATTTGGCAAACCTGACCGTCCTATTGCTGCAAGAATTCTTCCCCAGTTTGGATCAGAAGCATAAAGAGCAGTTTTTACCAACGGTGATTCAGCTATAGAATACGCTACCTTTAAACATTCGGATTGAGTTCTACCAGAAGATACATTTACTGTGACAAACTTAGTCGCCCCCTCTCCATCCTGAACAACCTGACATGCTAGGGATAAAAATAAGTCATTTAAGCAACTTAAAAATTTATTCTGATTTATATCGGATAGCTCGGATAACTTGACTCTAGAAGCTCCGGTTGCAACCAAAATTGCTGAATCGTTTGTGGACATATCACCATCAATAGTGATTCTATTGAATGATGTATCAACTGCGTTACTAACAATCTCCTTAATTAATTGCTTATCAATTATTATATCCGTAACAATATAAGCTAGCATCGTAGCCATATCTGGTCTGATCATCCCAGACCCTTTCGAAATACCAGTAATGGTGATTTTTTTTCCACCAAATTCTAGTTGAACACTAGCGCCTTTTGGGCGGGTATCTGTTGTGAGGATAGACATAGCAGCGATATTCCAGCCGTCTTCAGATAGTGATGAGTATGCTGATGGTAAGGCTGCAATGATTTTCTTTATAGGTAAGTGCTCCCCGATAACACCAGTAGAAAAAGGCAAAACTGCCTCCTTACTAACTCCAGCAATATGCCCAAGAGACTGGCAAATAGCTTCAGCATTTTTTTTACCTAATTCTCCAGTACCCGCATTAGCATTTCCAGTATTGGTAACCAAGTAACGGCTTTCTGTAGAATACATATACTTTTTTGTTAACTGAACTGGTGCTGCACAAAAAGAATTTTTTGTAAACGCTCCTCCAATAGTGCTTCCCTCTATCATTTCCATGATAATTAAATCTTTTTTTCTTAGACTTTTAATACCAGCACTTGACACCCCTAACTTGAACCCTGGTACAGGGTACATTTTTGGAAAAAAATCTTTACCTACCGCCATAAGCGCCTCGCTATAATTGTTCAGAGAATATTATTTAGCTGCTCACGTTCAAATAAAATATCTATTCTATTAACTTAATTTACCATGGCATTGCTTAAACTTCTTCCCGCTTCCACATGGGCAGGCTTCATTTCTTCCAACTTTCTGTGTTGATCTTACAAAGGGCTTTGTGGATGGGGGTATTTTAATAGTCTCACCTGTAGATGTAGGTCCACCAATTGCTGAGACAGAATCATGCTGCATTTTTAATTTTTGTTGCTGTTGAGTTTCTCTTTTGATGCGCTCTAATTTTTCAATTTCATCTCGACTTCTAACCTCAGCTTTGCTTAAGAAGCGAATAGTCTCTGATTTTATATTTTCTAGCATCTGTTGAAATAACTCAAAAGATTCGCGTTTGTATTCCTGTCTAGGATTTTTTTGCGCGTAAGCTCGCAGATTTATTCCTTGACGCAAATAATCCATATGTGAAAGATGCTCTTTCCATAAAGTATCTAAAACTTGTAGCATTAACTGTCTTTCAATCATGCGAATATCTTCACCGATCGAAAATACTTTTTGTTGATATACATCTTTAGATTCTTTTTGAATTTTTAATCGAATTGACTCCTCATTAAGAATATCATTGCTATTGAACCAATCCTGAATTTTTATTTCGAGATTAAATTCTTTTAAAAATTGATCCTCTAGTCCTGCAATATCCCATTGTTCCATCAAGCTTTGGGGAGGAAGATAATAGCTTATTGTTGTGTCAACGACGTCTTCTCGAATTGTTTCAATAATATCACTGATGTCTTCTTCTTCTAAAAGCTCATTTCTTTGTTGGTAAATTACCTGTCTCTGATCGTTAGCAACATCATCATACTCGAGTAAATTTTTACGCATATCATAATTTCTACCTTCGACTTTCTTCTGAGCTTTTTCTATTGCACCTGTTACCATTCGATGTTCGATAGACTCGCCTTTTTCCATACCTAATGAGCGCATCATATTTTTGACACTATCTGAGGCAAATAATCTCATTAATGGATCTTCCATTGAAAGATAAAAGCGAGACAGGCCAGGGTCTCCTTGTCTGCCAGCTCTTCCTCGTAACTGATTATCAATACGCCTGGATTCATGTCGATCTGTACAAAGTATATGAAGACCGCCTGCTTCAATAACCTTGTCATGACGTATCTGCCATTCATCTTTTACAAGCTGTATTTTATCTTTGTTAGGTTTCTTTAGTTCTGAAATAGTCACTTCCCAGTTACCGCCAAGAACAATATCAGTCCCACGGCCGGCCATATTAGTCGCAATAGTTACTGTCCCCGGTTGTCCAGCTTGGGCAATAATTTGCGCTTCTTTTTCATGATATTTAGCATTTAATACCTGATGGGGAATATTTGCTTTTTTTAGCCTTGATGACATTTCTTCTGAACTTTCAATAGTTGCTGTCCCAACTAAAACTGGTGCATTTTTTTCAATACATGATTTTATATCTACAACCACTGCATCATATTTTTCATCAGTAGTGAGGTAAATTAAATCATTAAGATCTACTCTAGCTACTGGTAAATTTGTAGGTATCACGACTACGGGCAACCCGTATATTTGATGAAACTCATATGCTTCTGTGTCAGCAGTTCCAGTCATACCAGATAATTTCTCGTACAAGCGAAAGTAGTTTTGGAAAGTTGTCGATGCCATAGTCTGACTTTCATTTTTTATAGCAACATCTTCTTTTGCTTCTATAGCTTGATGTAGCCCCTCTGACAACCTGCGTCCAAGCATCGTTCTTCCAGTATGTTCATCTATTAATACAACTTGTCCGTCTTGTATAATGTATTCGATATCTTTACTAAAAAGATGGTGTGCCTTAAGTGCTGACTGTATATGGTGCAATAGAGATAAATTAACTGCATTATATAAACTATCATTTTTTTGAAGTAAGTCTTCACTTTCTAATAAAGACTCTATTTTACAGTGCCCATCTTCTGTAAGTTCTACTTGTCGTAATTTCTCGTCAATAGTGAAATCACCTGCATTTTCTTCAGATGATGAATTTAAATTCAAAATTAGTTTATTTATTTTTTGATATAAAGAAGAGCTATCTTCAGCAGCCCCAGAGATTATCAAAGGCGTTCTAGCCTCATCAATAAGAATTGAATCGACCTCATCAATAACAGCGAAATTTAAACCACGTTGTAATTTATCCTCGAGTCGCAGGATCATATTGTCCCGAAGATAGTCAAAACCAAATTCATTATTAGTTCCAAATGTAATATCTGCTTTATAAGCTATTAATTTTCTTTCTGGAGATAGTCCTGACAAAATCACCCCAACTTTCATGCCCAGATATTCATATATAGGCGCCATCCATTCCGCATCTCGTCCAGCCAAATAGTCGTTTACTGTAACTATATGGACGCCATCTCCTGTAAGACTATTCAGGTATGCAGGTAAGGTAGCCATAAGTGTTTTGCCTTCACCTGTTCTCATTTCTGAAATGCGGCCCTCATGTAGTACAATTCCTCCGATCATTTGAACATCAAAGTGTCGTAATCCTAATGTTCGTTTGGCTGACTCTCTTACAACAGCAAAAGCCTCTGGTAGTATACTATCTAGTGATTCTCCGTCCTTAAGTTGAATTTTAAAATCTTCTGTTTTCTGCTTTAGAGCTTCATCTGTTAGAGTAGAGAGTTGTTCTTCAAAACCATTTATATGATCTACGATTTTTCGTATTCTTTTTATTTCTCTTTCATTTTTACTACCAAAAAGTTTTGCAAAAAATTTCATTATTGTTCCAGAGTGAAGCTGTTCAGATAATTAACTCATCGAAGAGCATGAGATAAATACATTGCTAAATATGTTATTATTAAATAGGTAAAAAGCTATCACCAAGATGGTTGGATGAGCCAATTTAGGTTTATTATGGTTTCTTGTTGCATCTGTACATTCAACATACCTAAATATTTAAAGTCTTTACGCCGTCAGTAGCGGCTTCATATAAGAAATTGGGGGCTCTTCACCATCATTCTCAAAAGTGACCAACTCCCATGCATCCTTATCTGCTATGAGTTTTCTAAGCAAGGCATTATTTAAACCATGACCAGATTTATGCCCAATATATTCACCTATTAAGCTATTCCCTAGTAAATATAAATCGCCAATAGCATCCAAAATTTTATGCTTTACAAATTCATCCTCATAACGAAGTCCATCTTCATTTAAGACCTGAAACTCGTCCACAACAATAGCATTGTCCATGCTTCCTCCCCGAACTAAACCCCGAGATCTTAGGTATTCTATCTCATGCATAAATCCAAAAGTTCGCGCACGGCTAACTTCTTTCACAAAAGAAGTTGTAGAAAAATCAACTGATGCCTGCAAGGTTCTATTATTAAAAGCTGGGTGATCAAAGTCTATGGAGAAGCTCACCTTGAAACCACTAAAAGGTTTAAACGCTGCACTTTTATCCCCATCTTCAACCTTAATCGGTCGCTTAATTCGTATAAATTTCTTTGGTTTATTTTGTTCTTTTATGCCTGCCGATTGAAGTAAAAAAACAAAAGGACTGGCACTACCATCCATTATAGGAACTTCTGGAGCTGTTATATCAATGATTGCATTATCTATTCCTAATCCAGCCATAGCTGATAATAAATGCTCTACCGTTGAGACGCGAACCTCACCTTTAGTCAAGGTCGTAGATAGCATTGTATCGCCAACATTTTCTGCTGTGGCATTTATCTCTACCGTTGGAGTTAAGTCAGTGCGTCGAAAAATAATACCAGTATCTACTGGTGCTGGGTGAAGCGTAAGGAAGACTTTTTCTCCTGTATGGAGACCAATTCCAGTAGCCCGTATCATATTATTTAATGTGCGCTGTCTCATCATCTTTTTCTATTTTCCAGAATACTATCTTTATAACATGCCGATTCATTCTCTGTTCAAAAAAATTATCATCAAGTTCTTCGCTATTTCGCTATAAGGAACCCCTAAATGATTCTGACTCAATATTGCTTTAGATAATACACTACCTTAATCTGCCTGACAGCGTAAAAATGCCGGAATGTCGAGGTAATCATCTGCATCAATACCAATATTTTCACCTTCATTACCTTCGGGCACATTATTCCCCTTGCGAAGTATAGTTGGCTTATCAAATCCAGCGTATGCCCCAGCACTAACTATTTCTCCTTGTGTTGGCACTGATAATGGTTTCTTTACCTCTATAGGCACAAACATTGGGGTTTTTTCTGAGCTTAAACCTGTAGCAACAATTGTCACCCTAAGTACATCATCTAGAGAAGGATCAATGACTGTTCCCACAACTACAGTGGCATCATCAGAGCCAATATTATTTGCTGCTTCCAGAATATCGTTAAACTCTCCCATAGAAAGATTTTCTCCAGCTGTTATATTAACTAGTATCCCTTTGGCACCCTGTAAATTAATATCTTCCAGTAATGGGCTTCGTATAGCTTTTTCCGCTGCTTCAATCGCTCTATCTTCGCCTGTTGCTTCGCCTGTACCCATCATAGCCTGCCCCATCTCAGACATAACTGTCCGAACATCTGCAAAATCCATATTAATCAGACCAGGTCTTATCATTAGATCAGCGATTCCCTTCACAGCTCCAAGTAAAACATCATTTGCTGCACTAAATGCAGCAAGTAAGTCTGTAGATCTGCCTAATACCTCAAGAAGTTTTTCATTTGGTACTGTTATAAGAGAATCAACTTTTTCTTTTAGTTCCTTTAGTCCCTCTTCCGCTATAGACATTCTCTTTTTTCCCTCCCAAACAAAAGGACGAGTAACGACTGCAACAGTTAGAATTCCTAAATCTTTAGCTATATCTGCAACTATAGGTGCAGCTCCAGTTCCAGTGCCTCCACCCATACCCGCAGTAATAAAAACCATATCTGCACCCTGTAAAGCATCAACAATTCGCTCACGATCTTCTATTGCAGCCTGGCGTCCCACATCCGGATTGGCGCCTGCTCCTAATCCCTTTGTAAGCCCGCTGCCTATCTGTAAAATAGTAGCATCGATATCCTTAAGTGCTTGTGCATCGGTATTTGCACATATAAATTCAACACCAGAAACACCGCTGTTAATCATATGCTTAAGCGCATTACCTCCGCCACCGCCAACACCTACTACTCTAATTTCTGCACTATCTGTTTTATTCTCTACTATCTGAAACATAACGATTACCTCTCATTTAGTCTTATAATTTTTAAATTGCTTACAAACTATCCTGAAACCAGCTTTTCACTGTACCCACTAAACCTTTTCCAACATTTTTACCTGCTCTACCCGGTGATGAGCCCTCTAGAAGTTGCTGTTCGCCATAAAGTACTAACCCTACACCTGTTGAATATATAGGATTATTGACAATTTCAGAAAGACCTCTGATATTTTGTGGAGAACCCACTCTAACCGGCAAATGAAAAATTTCTTCTGCAAGTTCAACGACACCCTCCATCTTTGATGTGCCTCCAGTAAGTACCATTCCAGCTGCCACCAAATCCTCAAACCCACTTCTGCGAAGTTCTGCTTGAACTAAAGAAAATAACTCTTCATATCTGGGCTCAACAACCTCCGCTAAAGCTTGGCGGGATAAGTCACGAGGTGGTCTATCCCCAACACTTGGAACCTTTATGGTTTCTTCGGGGCCAGTCAATTTTGCTAGAGCGCAAGCATATTTAATCTTTAATTCTTCAGCATTAGCAGTAGGAGTTCGTAATGCATGGGCAATATCATTTGTTACCTGATCGCCTGCGATTGGTATTACTCCTGTATGACGAATCGCTCCATCAGAAAAAATTGCAATATCAGTAGTACCACCGCCAATATCAACTAAGCAAACTCCTAGCTCTTTTTCATCCTCAGTTAAGACTGCGTAGCTAGATGCTAATTGCTCTAAAATAGTATCGTCAACCTCTAGACCACACCTGCGAATACATTTTTTTATATTTTGAGCAGCATTAGCAGCGCAGGTTACAATATGCACTTTTGACTCTAGTCGAACTCCAGACATACCCAATGGCTGTCGTACTCCTTCTTGTTTGTCAATGATGAACTCCTGAGGTAGAACATGAAGAATTTTTTGATCATCGGGTATAGATACCGCTCTTGCAGCGTCAATTACACGCTCTATATCTAGAGACAGTACTTCTTGGTTGCTTATTCCAACAATTCCATGAGAGTTCAAACTTCGAATATGACTGCCAGCAATTCCAACAAAAACAGAGTGAATACTGCAACCCCCCATCAATTCTGCCTCTTCAATAGCTCTTTGTATTGAATTAACGGTAGCCTCAATGTCGACCACTACGCCTTTTTTTAAGCCAGAAGACGCCTGCAATCCTGTTCCTATTATTTCTAAGGTTCCTTCCGGGCTAACCACTCCCACGATAGCTGCAACTTTTGAAGTTCCAATATCCAGCCCAACTATCATTTGCTCTTCACTTGAATTAGCCATCTTTTGACCTCATTTTAACCTTATATTTTTTAATGAATCTCTAATCACTATAAATTATTTATAGCCTTTTATTTATTTCCATCTCACAGCAATACCGTTGTCATAGCGTATGTCTACTCCGTCTATTTCAGAGCTTCTATTATTTAACACAGCCATCCATATAATCAAAAAACGACGGATTTTTTCAATAATTTGATCACGTCCTACTAAAATCTCCAAACCATTAGATAAGCCAATTTGCCATTCACCTCGTTCATCGTACTTGAGTTCAGTAATTTTCAGATTTACCGGCTGAAGCAATAATACAATCTCGCGATAAGTATTCATCAGTTGTCGCTCAGAATTTTCTACTCCTTGTAGCAAGGGCAAATTAGATAAATCGTTATCATTGATCTCTAATATTTCTCCTTGGTTGTTCAGAAAACTTGTCTTTCCCCATCTTGCACTTGGTACCTCTTCTGTTACATTGATCTCTATACTCCCCGGCCATTTTCTCCTAACAGATACTTTTTCAATCCACGGGTGTGCCTCAAGAATAGTAGTTATTTGAACTAAATCTAAGCTTAAAATTGCACCATCAGAGACTATAGGTAGTATTATTTTTTCAACTTCTTTCTTTTCTATATATTTAAATTTACCAGTTACCGAGACGTTATTAACAGGTATATTGAATTTAACAAAAAGATAATTAGCGCCCCAAATCAAAGCAAAGATAACAATTATAATTGGTAATATTTTTATTCCTTTAAACAACCAATCTAAACTAGCACGCAAAGAATAAACCAGCTCTTGCAGTTTTAGACCTCTATTTTTCTTACGATTAATTTGTGGCTTCACTGTTTAAAATCTCTTCCTTAACTTAACTAAAAAATACTCATAACGAACTATCTAAAATTTTCAATACCAACTCATCAAAATTATATCCAGCAGCTGCAGCAGCCATTGGCATTAAGCTATGATCTGTCATTCCTGGTACCGTATTAACCTCTAATACAAAAAAATCTCCGTACAAATTAGCCATTACGTCGACACGACCCCATCCACTACACCCTAAACTCTCAAAAGATTTTATTGCTAGTCTCATGAGGTACTCTTCTTTTTCTTCATCTAGCTCGCAAGGATACTTATATATTGTATCTGCAGAGAGATACTTAGCAGAGTAATCATAAAAAGTATTGCTAGTTTCAAGCTTGATGGGAGGCAATACTTCTTTTCCTAAAATCGCTATCGTATATTCAGCTCCCTCGATCCACTGTTCTGCAATCACGGTTTCATCGAGCTGGGAAGCTAATTCCCATGCTTCTTTTAAAGATGCGGGATTATTTGCTCTACTCATACCTAAACTTGAACCCTCTCGAGAGGGCTTGACCATAATTTCACCCCCTAAGACTTTCAGCGTTTTACTCCAATCAGTTGTCTCGTCTAATAAAGAAAATCTTGGTGTAGAAATGTTTACACCTTGCCAAAAATTTTTAGTATGTAGTTTATCCATAGCAGCTGCTGATGATAGGACACCGCTTCCTGTATAAGGTAAGCCATAAAATTCTAAAGCGCCCTGTAGAATTCCATCTTCTCCTCCAGGACCGTGCAACATAATTAAAGCTCTTTCTAATTCATATTTCGGTAATTGCTGTAAAAAATCTGTTGTTACGTCTATAGAAATTACATCTATTCCAGATCTAGATAACGACTCTGTCACACGTTTTCCAGACAAAAGGGAGACTTCTCTTTCGGCTGACATGCCTCCACATAGTACTCCGACTCGACCATACTTTTTCTTCATTAGTTTGTTAATTAACATTTTTTACCCAATGAATCCTGTAATAAATTTGCATCTGAAAGAATTTTTACAAGTTTACTGACACTTCCTGCTCCTTGTGTAATTACAATATCTTCTGCCTGAATAATATCTCCTAAGACTTCCTGAACATCATTAATATTTTTAATATAAATAGGGTCAACTAAGCCTCTTTGTCTTATGCTTCGACATAGTGTTCTACTATCTGCTCCTGGAATTTCATCTTCTCCTGCAGCGTATATTTCTAATAGAAGTAAAATATCGCAACTTGATAGGACCTGAACAAAATCTTCAAATAAGTCCCTTGTCCTTGTATAACGATGTGGCTGAAAGATCATCACTAGTCGCCTTTTTGGCCAACCATCCCTGATTGCTTTAATGGTGGCGGCAAGCTCTCTCGGATGATGCCCGTAATCATCTATAAGCATTGCAGTTCCTTTGCCTATCGGATAATCACCATAAATTTCAAAGCGTCTTGCAACTCCCTGAAATCTGTACAATCCATCCTTTATAGCTTTATCAGAAACACCCTCATCACTAGCTACAGTAATAGCTGCTGCAGCATTCAAAATATTATGAACTCCAGGAATATTTATATCGACAGCTAACGGTTCGGTGCTATCAGGTCTACATAACTCAAAATGACTATGTTGTCTGTCTGTAGATACATTTTTAATACGGTAATCTGCTTCTTCTGCAAAACCATATGTAAGTATAGGTCTTGAAATATCTGGGAGCATATCTCTAATCACTGGATCGTCAATACAAACAACTGCTAAGCCATAAAAAGGTAAATTATGAAGAAAGGTCAAAAATGTTTGCTTTAATTTATTAAAATCAGAGTCATAAGCATCCATATGATCATTGTCGATATTCGTTAAAATCGTAACCATAGGCTGTAGACGCAAGAAAGAGGCGTCACTTTCATCAGCCTCAGCAACTAAGTAAGGGCCCACGCCCAGCCCCGCATTGGTATTAGCTGATTTTACTAATCCTCCAACGATAAATGTAGGATCTTTGTCATCTGCAGCTAAAATGGCAGCTAGCAAACTTGTAGTTGTAGTTTTACCATGAGTTCCTGCAACAGCTATACTATGGCGATATCGCATAAGCTCTGACAACATTTCTGCTCGAGGAATGACAGGTATACGAAGTTTTCTTGCATTGACAGCCTCTGGGTTTTCTATAGCTATAGCAGAGGAAGTAACAACCACATCGGCGTTATTTACGTTTCCTGGAGCATGTCCTACTTGTAATTTTGCCCCTAATTTTTCTAATCGCAATGTATTATTATTTGTAACTAAATCAGAGCCTGAAACTTCATAGCCCTGATTAATCAGAACCTCTGCTATACCACTCATGCCATTGCCACCAATACCAATAAAATGTATTTGGCGCATACGACGCATTTCAGGCACAAAGTAATCTTTCTCGGTACTCATGATGACTCCATACAAACATCAGCTACTAATTCTGCTACCTTTGGCTTTGCTAGTTTTCTGGCGCTCATTGCCATAGAATTTAATTTTTTCCGATCTCCTAGGAACTCGTTTAAGATAGATGCTAATAATTTCGAAGTTAGGTCTTCCTCTCTAACCATATACGCGGCACTGTGACTTACAAGCCATTCGCCATTATGGAACTGATGATCATCAACTGCATAGGGATAAGGTATCAATAGAGCTCCTACTCCTGCTGCTGCCAGTTCTGATATAGTCAGCGCACCTGATCTACAAATAACTAAGTCAGCCCACTCATATGCTTTAGCTATATCCGTAATAAAAGGTTCCACACTTACCTTTAAATCAATATCTTTATATGCCTTCTGAGTTTCTTTTAAATGTGCTTTTCCTGACTGATGTCTGATTTCAGGTCTATAGTTTTTTTCTATAGAAGCAAGTGCTAAGGGAACTTTCTGGTTAATTGCTAGTGCACCCAAACTTCCACCTAAGACTAGAATTCTTAGAGCACGCCTTGCATCAATTTCACCTAATACTGGAGGGTGCAGTGAGCTAATTTCTTCACGTACTGGATTTCCAGTCCATTCTCCCCGAGGCAAGGAATTAGGAAAGGCGGTCAAAATACGAGTAGCAACTTTAGCTAACAATTTATTAGTTGTGCCAGCAATTGAATTTTGCTCATGAATAATTAATGGCAGCCTAAGAATTTTCGCAGCAACTCCACCAGGACCAGATGCAAAACCTCCTAAGCCTAAAATGACATCTGGTGATTCTCGTCGAATAATAGTTAAAGCCTGAAAAATAGCTTTTATTAAAACATAGGGTGCTGTAAGCCATTTCAGAATCTTAGTGCCCCTTAGCCCTCCAATATCAATATAAAAAATAGGGAACTTTTGGGCAGGAACTAGCTCAGATTCGATACCCTTTCTGGTTCCTAGCCAAGAGACAGAAATATTTCTACTTCTCAATACTTCAGCTACCGAAAGGGCAGGAAAGACATGTCCTCCTGTGCCTCCAGCCATAATTATCACTTTTTTATTTCTCTGCTTTATCACGTCTCACTCGCTTTGCTGTTGTTCCTGTATCACTTACTTCTAAGCTGACTTTTAAAACTAATGACACCATTGCAATGCATACTAGGAAACTACTACCTCCATAGCTAATGAAAGGCAACGTTATGCCCTTCGTGGGTAATAAACCAGAAGTAACTCCTATATTTATAAAGGACTGCAGTGCTAGTATTATTGAAATTCCAATACAACTATAAGCAGAAAACCAAGCTCTACTTTGCATGGCCCGTCGGGCTATATGAAGTATTCTATGTATCAAAAGTACATATAAAAGTATAATAACTGTTACTCCAACCAACCCGAACTCTTCAGCATAGATAGAAAAAATGAAATCTGTATGAGCTTCGGGCAAATAATGTAACTTTTGTACGCTATTTCCCAAACCTGCCCCAAACCATCCTCCTTCGCCAAAAGCCATCAAAGAATTTGTTACCTGATAACCTGTATCCCTAGGATCAAGCCATGGATTCAGGAATGTTGTTAGCCTCTCGATTCGATATGGCTCCATAATAGCGATATAAACTAAACCAAAAGTAGAACTAATAGATATTATGCCAAATAGCCAAAGAGGGACCCCTGCAATAAAAAACATACAAAAGACTGTAGTGCTTATAACTACAATAGATCCATAATCTGGCTGCTTTAGTAAAAGAAGTACAATTAAACCAACTATTATTAGAGGAGGTAGTATGCTCCTCCACTGATTTTTAAGTTTTTCTTGATGGCGCTCTAAATAGCCTGCTAAAAAAATGATGATGGCAAATTTCGTAAACTCTGCAGCCTGAAGATTTATGAAACCAAGAGATATCCAGCGACTACTACCATTAATTTTTGGTGTAAATAAAACTGCTACTAATAATAATATAGATACTAAAAATATAAAGACACGCAATTTGTACCAGACTCTTGATGGCGTAAACAAAAAAATTATCGTAATAAGCCCACCCAATATAAGAAATATGAAATGTCGCTTAAGATAAAAAAAACTATCGCTATATTTAAGGTCAGCATGGCTAATTGATGCAGAATAGATCATCACCAAACCAATGCTAAGAATGGCTAATACTGCAAATACAAGTTGCTGATCTATGTTTTTTAGAGAACTAAACAAAGTTATTCCTGTGTGCTCAGATTTTATGTTCATTTCAAATCCTCCACTGCAGATATAAATTTATCTCCTCTCTCCCCGAAATTGCTAAACATATCGTAGCTTGCACATCCAGGAGACAACAAAACAATATCTCCTGATTTAGCTATTTTCTGCGATGAGACTACTGCACTTTCTATGCTAATTGCATACATAGTGTCTATTTTTCCACTTATGGCGGTATCTATTTCAGATGCTGCTTCTCCTATCAATATAACCTGTTTAACAGCTGCAACTATAGAACCTGTAAGCGTAGAAAAATCCTGCCCCTTACCTTGGCCGCCAACAAGTAAAACTATATTATTACTAATTGGAGAAGCATTTATTGCTGCTATAGTGGCACCTAAATTTGTTGCTTTAGAGTCGTTAATGTAAGTTACGCCATGCAGAGTTTTTAATACTTGATATCGATGAGGTAATCCATTGAATTTTTGCAGCACCTTTAGCATAGGCTGAAAAGGTAAGTTAACTGCTTTACCTAATGCTAGTGCAGCAAGAGCGTTGCTTATATTATGTGAGCCTCGTATTCCTAGTTGTTTTTGAGGTATCAATTTCTCGAATTCATAAGCCAACCAAATTTCACCATCCTCTGCAGCAAGAAGACCAAAGCAGTTCAAATCTGGTCGATTCAAGCCAAAGCTGGATGATTTCACTCCCTCTCCAACTAGCGGCGCACTTAGCCTGTCATCTCTATTTATTATTACTTGTCTAGCTCCATTAAAAATACGATGTTTGGATTGATGATAATCAAGTAAAGTTTTATAACGATCCATATGATCTGGACTAATATTTAAAACTGTTGCGGCTTCGGCGGATAAATTAGAAATAGACTCAAGCTGAAAACTCGAAAGCTCAAGGATATAAAATTTAACTTTCTCATCAAGCAAGTCGAGTGCCGGTGTCCCTAAATTGCCGCCAATACCAATTGGATGTCCAGCAGCGACAAACATTTCTCCTAGTAATGTAGTGACTGTACTTTTTCCATTTGATCCAGTGATAGCGATAATAGGAGCACGAGCAGATCGAGCAAATAATTCGATGTCGTTTATTACAGGGATATCTGACTCAATTGCAGCTCGGATGGCCGGAATTTGTCTTGAAAGACCAGGACTAAGAATTACTTCATCAGCATTATTGAGACTGTCTGATGATAAATCGCCCAATAACAACGGTGTTTCTGGAAATTCAGCAATAAATTTATCAAGCAAAGGAGGCTCTTGACGAGTATCCAGCATCACAAAATGTTGCCCTAATTGCGATAAATGTCGGGCTACAGAAAACCCTGTAGCCCCCATACCAATAATCATTTTAGTCTTGCTGCTTGCAATTAATTGACTCATTGGAGTGTACATTCCTCTCTTACCGTAACTTAAGTGTTACTAAACCAAGCAATACGAACATGACAGTAATAATCCAAAATCTAACGATGACTCGGGGCTCAGGCCACCCCTTTAACTCAAAGTGGTGGTGAATTGGAGCCATTAGAAAAATTCTTCGACCAGTTAACTTAAAGTATGTAACTTGAGCCATTACAGATATTGCTTCTGCTACAAAAACTCCACTCATGATAAAAAAAACGATTTCATGTCTAATGATTACTGCTATTACACCTAAAGCAGCACCCAAAGATAATGAACCAACATCTCCCATAAATATTTGAGCGGGGTATGTGTTAAACCATAAGAATCCCAAACCAGCACCAGCAAGTGCTGCACAGAATATTCCTACTTCACCAGCACCAATTACATAAGGAATATGTAAATACTCTGCAAATTCTGTATGTCCTGCTAAATAACCCACCAAACCTAAAGCACTTCCAATCAAAACTATCGGCATAATCGCTAAACCGTCGAGCCCATCTGTAAGATTGACTGCGTTGCTACTTCCAACAATTACGAAATATGTAAGTACGATATAAAATATACCTAGAGGCAATGCTATATCTTTAAAAAAAGGAACTATTAATTCATTTTCAATACCAACGCTTCCGATGCTATAAAGTACTACAGCCGCTATGAGAGCCACTATGGACTGCCAAAAATACTTCCACTTAGCTGCGATTCCTTTAGAATCCTTTTTTACTACTTTTCGATAATCATCGACCCATCCAATAACCCCAAATAACAGAGTTACCAATAAGATTATCCAAACATATTGATTTGTAAGATCTGACCAAAGCAGGGTGCTTGTAAATATGGAAAGAAGTATCAGCACACCACCCATAGTAGGAGTACCAGTTTTAATTAAATGTGTTGATGGGCCATCGCTTCTCACTGACTGACCAATTTGTAAGGATGTAAGATGACGAATCATCTTCGGCCCAAATAGAAATGAAATTCCTAAAGCAGTCAATACAGCCATAGCTATTCGAACTGTTATGTAATTCAACACACTAAAACCTGAGAAAAAATGTGATAAATAGTCAGCTAGCCAAATCAACATTTATGTGTCTCCCAATTTCTTATAAACTGGGATACATCTTCCATACCCGTAAATCTTGAGCCTTTGATTAAAAAGTTTTTATGTTTATCGTTAAGAGATGAATTTAAAAGCTTACTGTTGGCTAAAAAGCTAACTAGTTCTTTTTTGCTATTAAAGTGTTGGCCTTGTTCACCAAACTTCTTAACTGCATACGAGCAAAGAGGGCCTATAGCTAAAAGGATATTCACTCCTGCATCTAGAGCATATTTTCCGATATCAGCATGAAACTGAATCTCATCTCTACCAAGTTCTGCCATATCACCTAATACCAAAACGTGCAGTCCATCGATTTCTATAAGGCTATCAATAGCTGCTTTAACTGAACCTGGACTCGCATTGTAGGTATCATCAATGAGAGTTAGTCCGCTAGAAAATTTTTCAAATTTCATTCTTCCATCGATTTGCTTTAAGTGATTTAGTCCGTCTGTGATAGTCGCCAATTTTGCTCCCGCAGCATAAGCACATGCAGCTGCTGCAATAGCGTTCATCACACTATGCTTTCCACTTAAAGGAAGATTAATTGCGGCTTTTCCTTCAGGAGTAACTAAGTTGAAACTGTAATAACCGCTCTCCCTTAAAATTAAATTGTTAACAGTAAAATCAGCTTGAGATTTATCGATAGAAAAACTAACAATTTTTGCATTGGTTGATTCGCACCATTTTGCAGCATAAGGCTCATCAAGATTAACTACCGCTGATCCCTCAGCTGGAAGATCGCTATAGATTTCGCCTTTAGCTTTTGCAATATTTTTAAGGCTTCCAAAACTCTCAAGATGTGTAGGTAAAATATTATTTACAAGGCCGATATCAGGTGCAGCTAGGGTGCAAAGATAATCTATATCTCCGATAGCTTTAGCACCCATTTCAACTACCGCATAATTATGGCTAGCAGATATGTTTATCAGTGTAGAGGGCACTCCAATTTCATTATTGAAGTTATCTTTTGTGAATAACACTGGTCCGATTTTTGCAAGAATAAATGCAATCATCTCTTTAACTGAAGTTTTTCCACAACTGCCAGTTATACCAATTAAATATCCATTAAAGTTCTTTCGATTAGCTCTAGCAATTTGCCCTAATGCCTTAGTTGTGTCTGGAACAATCCATTGGCTTACTTTTAAATTAGGTAGTGGATGTTCAACTACTAGACCACATACTTTTTTAGAAATAGATGGAATAAATTTATGTCCATCGAATTTTTCTCCTTTGAGAGCAACAAATAGTTGTCCTTCGTGAAGCTTCCGACTATCTGTCGATACGGACTGAAAAACACAGTCTGGACCAACTATTGTTCCACCATATTCTTTAGCTATTCCAGAGAGAATTAATTGATTTATCAAGTTTGCATCTCCCTATTTTTTAAAGCCATTCTAGATTCAGTCTTATCGCTAAAAGATAATTTTTGAGAACCTATGAACTGATATAATTCATGGCCTTTACCCGCTATTAAAACTATATCTCCTTGACCCGCTGACTTGATAGCAAAATTAATAGCCTCTCTTCTATCAAATATAATTTTAGCAACTGAGGCCCCCGTTGATTCTGTGATGGCTACACCAGAAAAAATCTCTTTAGCTATTATTTCTGGATTTTCCTCTCGAGGGTTATCATTTGTAACAATTATGTTGTCCGCTAGCTGATTAGCAATCTTCCCCATTTTAGGTCGTTTTTCTTTATCTCTTTCACCACCACATCCAAAAACACACCATAATTTTCCACTACAGTAGCCGCGAAGTGTCTCTAGTACATTCTCAAGAGCGTCTGGTGTATGAGCAAAATCTACTATTACTTTCGGATCAGAATATTTTTCATAACCCTTATCTATTAAATTAGGGATGATTTCCATGCGTCCTGGAATTGACTCTAAGAGGGATAGCAGCTTTATTACCTTTAAAAAATCTAACCCCTGAGAACAAGCAGCTCCTATTACAGCTAATAAATTTAGCAGGTTAAACTTACCGATTAATTTACTTTTTAATTGACTCCTACCCCAAGGGGTTTTAACTCTCGCCGTAATACCTGAAATCGACAGATCTATGCGATCTGCATAAATAGTTGCCTTTGGGTTCACTAAAGAAAAGGAGATTTTATTTACAGATAAGGGTAATTCTTTAGCTATCTCTAGACCAACAGGATCGTCTTCGTTAACAACAGCGTTTTTAAGTCCAGGCATAAAAAACAACTCTTTTTTTATAATAGAGTAGCTCGCTAAATCACCATGATAATCTAAATGATCATGACTTAAATTGGTGAATATTGCCGTATCAAACAATAAACTTTTCACTCTAGATTGACTGATACTATGAGATGACACCTCCATGACAACTCGGTCTATATTGCTGTCTACAAAGCTGGCCAAGACGGCCTGAATAGTAACAGGATCTGGGGTGGTCATTCCTTTATCTTTTAAGACTCTATTCTTAGCTGTAATGCATCCATAGCCTAAAGTGCCAATAATTCCAGCAGAGCCATCAATAGCACTAAATATCTCCGCAAGTAATTGTGTGCAGGTTGTCTTTCCATTAGTTCCAGTAATACCTGTCAGTGACATTTTTCGTGAGGGATTAGAATAGAACCGACCAGAAATTTCACTTATTTTTTTATTTAAATTAGTTATTGGAACTACTTTTTTATTCTCTAAGGAATAATAGTTGTCTGAATGACAAAGAACGACTTCAGCGCCAGACTGAAGTGATGAAAGGATATAATCTCTGCCATCTTTAGAAAAACCAGGAACTGCAAAAAAAAGATCTCCAGGCCCAACTAAGCGACTATCTAGACAAATACCAGAAATTTTCACTTTAGCTAGAGTTTCATTTAAATCAATATCTGGCAACAAGCTGCCTAAACTGCAGCTACTAGATCGAATATCTAACGATGTCATCAGATATCTCCTCCGGATGTATTGAGACTTTGCTCACTTCTTGTGGCTACTGCCCTATTATTTCCGCTAACCTTAGGTGCGACACTTAATACTCTTAAAGCTCTTTCGGTAGTATTAGAAAATATTGGCCCAGCTACTTTACCACCATAATAATGACCCGCTTTCGGGTCATTAATAATTACGACTGTTACTAAACGTGGTTTTTCTGCTGGAACCATACCTGCAAATAGTGAAACATAGCGTTTTTCTTCATACCCACCTACTTTATTTTTATGGCTAGTCCCTGTTTTACCTGCTACATCATAGGTGTAGATAGCTGCATCTACTGCAGTTCCGCCTGGTTGCGCTACACCTACCATCATTTTTCTGACTTTAGCAACTAATTCTGCATTAACTACCTGTTCTCCTTCTGGAGGTTTATCCAACTTCAGCAATGTAAGTGGTTTCTTTAGTCCGTCTGATGCTAGTACAGCATAAGCCTGAGCAATCTGAAGAGCAGAGGCATTTAAACTATAGCCAATTGCAAAATTTGCTCTCTCTAGCTGCATTGATTTCTTATGTGAAGGTAATATTCCTGAACCTTCACCTGGAAAACCAGTTCCAACAATCTCGCCAAATCCTACGCGAGAAAATAAATCATGCATATCCTCTGGATCGACATCTAGACCCAGCTTAATTGCGCCAACATTGCTAGATTTTTTAAGTAGGTCAGCAAGGCTAATTTTTCCATAGTTATGGTGATCCTTTATTTTTTTTCTATCTATCTGAATATATCCAGGATTGGTGTCAACCACCGACTCGATGAATATTTTCTTATTTTCTAAGGCAGCCAAAACCGTGAAAGGCTTAACTGTAGAGCCTGGCTCATGAAAATCTAGAATCGCTCTATTTCTGGCACCTTCGTTTATATCATCAGAGCTTAATGTTCCTTTGTTATTAGGATTATATGACGGCTGATTAGCCATAGCTAAAATCTCACCGGTACGAACATCTAGTATTAAAACTGAACCAGATTTAGCTTTATGTTTAGCAACGGCCTCTTTTAGCTCGGTATAAGCTTTATGCTGAAGTCTCATATCAATGCTTAAAACTACAGTTCTCCCAGGTTTTGCATTCTGCTCAATCCCCAGGTCTTTTATAACGCTCCCTCTTCTATCTATTAATACTTTTTTCTTTCCAGGAACCCCTGCCAAAATATTATCAAAAGCTTTCTCAATTCCTTCTTGACCTTTATCAAGTGAACTCGTTATTCCTACTAATTGTGATGTCATCTCACCTGCAGGGTAAAATCGTTTATATGTTTTTTTTGCATAAATTCCAGATATCTTTAAATCGTGAATTTTTTCAGCTATAGCAGGCTCGACATCCCTCTTTAAACGGATGTGTTTTCTGTGGGAGTATTTATGGAGTCTTTTCTTTAAGCTTTCACTAGTCTCTGACAAGAGAGCAGCAAGCTCTGAAAATTTAGGGTGATCTACGTCTACTAAACGAGGGTTTGCTGATAATATTATTACAGGGCTGCTGATCGCAAGTGGCTTTCCATTTCTGTCAGTAATAACGCCACGGTAAGCTGGTATAGATTCACTATGCGCTATCTTTTGGTTAACTTTTCCTTGAAGGAATTCAAAACCCTTATCAACACCAGATATTACTTGTAACCCAGCAATATGCCAAATTGCTGCGACTGGCAGAGCAAGTAGCGAGACTACTAATAACGTATATCGCCAACGTGAGATATTTAACTTGTTTATCTTTGATGTCACTTAGCACCACATCCTATTAGTCACCTAAATTACTTATGGAAAAATAGCTATAAATTCACCTTTTTGAGGATTTTTCATATTCAAAGTATTTTTTGCTAAACTTTCAATATTATTTAATGAGGCATGGGTACCTTTCTCCAACAAGTACTTTCCCCAAGTTTCCTGTAAAATATTAGCCTCTCTCTCAAGATTTGATATCTGGTTTGTTAGTACTCGGCAAGTGTTGCTAACGTGAACTACAAAAAGTGACGAAGCAACTACACCAATCCAAAGAGAAAAAAACCAACACCTGAACTTTATGCTTGTCCTTGAAGTCATAAATTTAATGATTCTAAAATTCATCATTTTTACACCAACTTCTCCGCAATTCTCATAACAGCGCTTCTAGCTCTTCTATTGTTATTTACCTCAAAATCAGTTGATTTGATGGCTTTGTTTATCGAGCGTAAACGTCGAATAATGTCTTTTTCCATAACGGGAAACCCTTTCGGTATTTGTTCTCCTCTTTCTTGGTCGCGAATAAAACGTTTAACAATCCTGTCTTCAAGAGAATGGAAACTAATTATTACCAATCGACCTCCTACAGCTAAGACATCTAAAATATCAGGTAGAACCATTTTTAGATCTTCTAGTTCCTTATTGATAAAAATTCTAATTCCCTGAAAAGCTCTTGTGGCTGGATGTTTATCTTTTTCCCATGATGGATTTGCTGCCTTCACAATAGTGGCAAGTTGCCGGGTACGTGTTATTGGTTTATCAGCTCTAGCAGTCACAATAGCTCGGGCTATACGCCTAGAATACCTCTCCTCCCCATAATCCTTTAGAACCTGAGCTATATCATCCTCTTTAGCAGTTGATAGCCAATCAGCAGCACTAACTCCGCTACCTGGGTCCATTCGCATATCGAGAGGTCCATCTCTCAAAAAACTGAAACCTCTAACTGGGTCATCGAGCTGAGGTGATGAAACCCCTAAATCTAGTAACACTCCAGCTACTCTCCCGTAATATTTTTTTTCTTCAACTAATTTACGTATATTTGCAAAAGAGGTCTGTCTTATTTCAAACCGAGTATCTAAAGAAAACTTTTTTCTCGCAACCTCACAAGCCCTTGGGTCTTTATCTATTGCCATTAGACTCGCAGAGCTACTCAAGTGCGACAGTATTAACGAAGCATGTCCCCCTCGACCAAAAGTACCATCGATGTATAAACCATCAGTATCTGTAATCAGCCCTGAAACTGCCTCTGTTAATAAAACAGCTTTGTGTTCTGTGTTTGGTGACATAGCTCTTTGCCTATAAAGAAATAGATTGCATTTCTTCTGGAATCTTCAAATCACCACTAGTGTCAGCTAACCAATTAGCTCTTCCTTGATTCCAGTTATCTTCACTCCATAATTCAAATCGATGTCGCTGACCTATCAGCATTACTTTTTTTTCTAGTTGAGCATACTGTCTTAATTCAGGGGGTATGAGGATTCGACCATTACTATCGATATCTACCTCTCTTGCATGTCCAATCAAAATTCTTTGTAACTTTCTTGTAGTTGAATTGAAAGATGGAAGATCTGCAATTTGTGTTTCAATTAATTCCCATTCATGCAGTGGATAGATCAACAAGCATTTATCCTGTAAATCAATAGTTACGACCAGACATCCGTCGCACGTCTCACTCAATACGTCACGATATCTTGAGGGTATTGCCATACGCCCCTTAATATCAGTATTAATTTCGTTATTGCCTCTAAACACTTTTCATTCAACCTTGTCGACTAAAAATTAAAAAACCACTTTTTCCCACTTTCTCCCACTTAAGCAACTATATGCTCAAGAAAGTCAAAGTCAAGCCAAAAAAAAACTCTTCGATAAATAAAATTTAGATTAAACTCAATAACTTGCAGTTAATGTAAGAAAATTGCAGCTCTAATTAGGCGCGTTCAACTAAAAAATATAATTAAAATCATCGGTTGAAGTGTCTTTTTATGGGTGGATATAAATGAAGAGTGCTATCGGAGAATAAAATTTTTAAGGTTTAGAAGGGCAGAAGAAGACGATATTTAGTCTTCAATGATTAAGATTAATATCCTAAAAAAAGTGGCCAACCCCTGATTAAAAAAGGGTCGACCATATTTAGAGTTAGCCTGTAAGCCGGGTTCTGTCGTGAGCAACCATTCCTCTAGGACACGTGTCGCCACGTATCTCAAGCAACCTACCCGAGTCCAACGCGGGCCGCGCTAAAGGACTCCTATTTGGTCTTGCTCCGAGTGGGGTTTACCATGCCGCATGCTGTTGCCAGTTGCGCGGTGAGCTCTTACCTCACCATTTCACCCTTACCTGTATC
>CAZSMR010000013.1:0-17387 GCA_964608185.1 uncultured Porticoccus sp.
TTCAAAAAGATACTCGTGAGGATGGAAGCTGGTACCCAGAATTTTTTCGTATTAATTTTTCAAGGTGCATCATGTGTGGAATGTGCGAAGAAGCTTGCCCAACCTATGCAATTCAGCTTACACCAGATTTTGAGATGTGCGAGTACGATCGTCAAAGTATGGTCTATGAAAAAGAACACTTATTGATTAACGGTGTTGGTAAATATCCAGATTATAACTTTTATCGTGTCTCTGGATTAAAGACTTCTACTAAAGATAAAGGTGAGGGTAACAATGAAGCTTATCCGATAGATGTTAAAAGCCTGATGCCGTGAAATCGTATATTAAAAAATTTACAACAGGATATAGACCCATAAAATAAGAGACTATATATGCTTGAAATATCACTTTTTTATGTTGCAGCTACAGTCGCGTTGATTGCTACTATATTTGCTATGACTAGAATCAATGCCATCCATGCGCTGATTTATCTTATTGTCTCTCTTTTAGCTGTTGCAGTAATATTTTATTTGATTGGTGCGCCATTTGTAGCAGCTCTTGAAATCGTCATCTATGCCGGAGCAATTATGGTTCTATTTGTTTTTGTAATTATGATGCTAAATCTTGGGGCAAAAGGTGATGCTCGTGAGAAAAAATGGATGAGCCCTTCGGTTTGGGTGGGCCCAGCTCTACTAGCACTTATTTTATTTGTTGAGTTATTGTATGTCATTTCATCCGTCCACGGACCTGTAAGTACCAGTGTAGTTGGAGCAAAACAAGTAGGCTTAAGTTTATTTGGTCCTTATGTGTTGGCTGTTGAGATAGCCTCCATGTTATTGCTTGCCGGACTAGTGGGTTCATTTCACCTAGGACGAAGATATTTGGATAGATACAATCCTAATGAATTGAAATCTGAGAAGGAGGATAAGTAGTGGAGGGATTAAATGTACCACTCAATCACATCTTATTGATCTCATCCTTGTTATTTGCGATTGGGCTACTTGGATTAATGATTCGCAGGAATATTATCTTCATTCTGATGTCGCTCGAAGTCATGCTAAATTCTGCAGCGCTTGCTTTTGTTGCTGCTGGAGCTCACTGGGGTCAACCAGATGGCCAAATAGTTTTCATGTTAATACTGAGTATCGCTGCAGCTGAAGTAGCTGTAGGTTTAAGCTTAGTTCTTCAAGTTCAAAGACGATTCAAATCATTAGATATGGATAACCTTGATGGAATGAGAGGCTGATTATGATCGAACTTATAGCTCTAGTACCTCTTATCCCCTTACTTAGCTCAATAATATTAATGGTGAGTGGCGCTAAACTATCAAGACTTTCTATCGGCATTCTTGGTGTTGGATCTGTCGGTATAGCGGCTTTAATAACAGCAAATATAGGAGTTGAGTTCTTAGTTAATCCTGAACCCTATACTGTATCTCTATGGACTTGGATGGAGGTAGGAAAATTTTCTCCTGGAATTTCTTTTTATTTTGATGGACTAACGCTAGTAATGATGTCGGTAATTACAGGTGTAGGATTTTTAATCCATTTATTTTCTACAGAATTCATGGAAGAAGACTCTAGTTACGCTCGTTACTTCGCTTATCTAAATATGTTTGTTGCTGCTATGTTAATTTTGGTTATGGCAGATAATTTATTGCTCCTTTATCTTGGCTGGGAAGGAGTAGGTGTATGCAGTTATCTCTTAGTCGGTTTTTGGTATCAAAACTCATCTAATGGATACGCTGCAAGAAAAGCATTTATCGTTACACGTATTGGAGATACATTAATGGCGGTAGGCCTATTTCTGCTATTTACGGAATTAGGCACCTTGGACATTCAGTCGCTAGGCGATGCCGCAAAAAATAAATGGCAAGTAGGTGACAGTATGCCACTTGTTGCCTGCCTGCTTATATTAGGTGGAGCAGTTGGTAAGTCAGCGCAGCTTCCTCTACATACCTGGCTGCCTGATGCAATGGCAGGCCCAACTCCTGTGAGCGCCTTGATACATGCAGCTACAATGGTTACTGCAGGTGTTTATTTGATAGCGCGCACTCATGAGCTTTTCTTGCTTGCACCAATAGCGATGATGGTAGTGGCAGTTATTGGCTTGGCAACTTCTTTAATGGCAGCTTTTACTGCCCTGACCCAGCATGATATCAAACGTATTCTTGCTTACTCCACAATTAGCCAGATTGGTTATATGTTTTTAGCTTTAGGAGTTGGAGCATGGACTGCTGGCATCTTTCATTTAATGACTCATGCCTTTTTTAAGGCTTTATTATTCTTAGGATCTGGAGCTATTATTCACTGCCTTCATCACGAACATAATATTTTTAAGATGGGTGGTTTGCGGACTCGGATGCCAATAACGTTTTGGAGTTTTATGATTGGTTCTGCAGCTCTAGCAGCACTACCAATGACATCAGGTTTTTTTAGCAAAGATTTAATTCTTTTGCAGGCTTATCAGGCTGAAGGCATAGGTCCGTGGCTTTGGTTCGGTGGCTTAGTTGGAGCATTGCTGACAGCTATTTATAGTTTTCGTCTAGTATTTATAGTATTTTTTGGCCAAATAAATACTGAGCCAGATAAAACTACTGGATGGCGAATGGCTATACCTTTGGGCTTACTTTGCTTTCTGGCTTTACTAGGTGGTTGGATTATTGTACCTGTTAACGAGGTTTTTCCTTTATCTGCATTTGAGCATCCTTCTCACTGGGTTGAATATGTATCTATTGCAGTTCCAATTATAGGCGTGATAATTGCCTACCTAGTTTTTCTTGGTAAACAGATTAATCTGAGAAGCTTTTTAAATATTACTTTCATGCAAAAACTTCAAAAATTCTGGTTCGGTGGATGGGGTATAGATTGGCTTTACGATCATATTTTAGTTAAGCCTTATTACAATATTGCTAGATCATTAAAATATGAACCAGTAGATAATTTTTACGGGCTTATTGTCAGCGCAAGTCAAGTACTCAATCGATGGTTATCTTCAGGTCAAAGTGGTCAAATGCGACGCTATATAACTAGTATGGTATTTGGGTTGATCATAGTTCTGATAATATTAGTAGGAGCCCTCTAATGTTAATGATTAACCTAATCCTTATATTATTGATCGGCGGCATCATTGCAATATTTTCTGAGCGATTGGGAGAGGGTGTTCCTCGAAAAGTTGCATTAGCAGTGATTACAATTGATCTTGTTTATTTGCTTTTCACTCTGTTGTCAGAACCTCAGCTCAATTTATTCCAAACACCAGTCCCTAGTAATCCAAGTACCTGGTTGATGCACTATACCACCCAGTGGATTCCATCATTCGGCATTAAGATTGAATTTGGCCTTGATGGACTGAGTATGTTAATGGTTATTCTAACCCTAATATTAGGAGCTGTTGCAGTAAGCTCCTCATGGACAGATATAAAAGTCAGACATGGATTCTTTGAGGCTAACCTTTTATGGACATTAGCGGGAGTCTTGGGTGTATTTATGGCCTTAGATTTATTTCTTTTTTTCTTATTTTGGGAAGTGATGTTGATCCCAATGTATTTTATGATTGCTATATGGGGTCACGAGAATCGTAGCTATGCTGCTATGAAGTTCTTTATTTTTACACAAGCCAGCGGACTTCTAATGTTGGTTTCTATATTAGCATTAGTGTTATTTAACTATAACGATACTGGAGTTTGGACGTTTAGTTATTTTGATTTATTGGATAATAAAATATCAAGCCAGGCCTCGTTTTGGCTGATGTTAGGATTTTTTATTGCTTTTGTCGTTAAGCTCCCCGGCTTTCCTTTTCATACTTGGCTTCCAGACGCACATACTCAGGCGCCTACGGCTGGTAGTGTCATTCTGGCAGGGATACTGCTTAAAACGGGAGCTTACGGACTAATTCGCTTCGCTGTTCCATTATTTCCTGAGGCATCTAAAGAATTTACACCAGTTGCTTTATGGTTAGGTGCTGCAGGAGTTATTTATGGGGCAGTACTAGCATTTAGCCAAACAGATTTTAAGCGGCTAGTCGCCTACAGTAGTGTTAGTCATATGGGTTTTGTTCTACTTGGCGTATATGCATGGAATATTCTGGCGCTTCAGGGCGCAGTTATGCAGATGATTGCGCATGGGTTTAGCACAGCAGCACTATTTATGATTGCTGGATCTCTTCAAGAACGGCTTCACACAAGAGATATGAGAAAAATGAGCGGATTATGGCAAAACATGCCTCGCATGGGAGCTATAGCAATGTTTTTTGTAGTAGCATCTCTTGGCCTTCCTGGTTTAGGTAACTTCGTTGCTGAATTTTTGGTGTTAATAGGTCTTTTTCAGGTAGACCGCTTCCTCACCATTATAGCTGCTCTTGGTTTGATTACTGGCGCTGCATATTCTCTGCTTTTAATGCAGAAATCGTTCCAAGGTGAGCCAGATGAAACACGTCAATTATTAGATTTTGGAACAAGAGAAATGTTAACCATGGTTGTTATGATGGCTGCTTTAATCATATTAGGTATATATCCACAACCAATACTTGATATTTCTCGACCAGTCATAGAAAGCCTAATTAATTTTTCAAGTTTAGTCACAGGAGGTCTTTCATGAATTCAAGTCAGATTCAGGCTCTGATGCCGATACTTATGCTGAGCTTAACAGCCATATCCTTGATGATTCAAGCCTCTATAAAAAGAAATGAGAAGGCTGCGTTTGCAATCACCTTTATCGGTATATTATTAGCGCTATGGGGTACTGAATACGCAAGAGAGTTTGTGCAACCTGTCACGATATTGTTACAAGTAGATACATGGACATTATTCTTTACAGCACTAATTTTAATAGCGTCTTTAGTAACAGTCGTTATTTCGAAAGATAGCTTTTCTCCGGAAGGCGAAAGAAAAGAAGAATATTACCTTTTATTGGTTTTATCTGCCCTTGGTGCTGTAGTCCTTATACAGTCGAGTCATATGGCTTCTTTATTACTAGGCATGGAGCTAATGGGAGTATCTCTTTATGCAATGATTGCCTTTCCAGAAAAAGGTCTTCGGCCTCTTGAAGCAGCAGTTAAGTATTTAGTATTGTCAGGATGCGCATCAGCTATCTTACTATTCGGTTTCGCTTTAATTTATGCTGCAACTGGGGAGCTAAGTTATATAGGGATAGGTGAAAAAGCTGCCATTGGTTACGAACGTAATCCGTTGTTGATCATGGCTGGTACTGCGATGGTAACTTCTGGCATCGCTTTTAAGTTGTCTTTAGTACCTTTCCACATGTGGACTCCGGATGTTTACCAAGGGTCTCCAACACCAGTTACAGGGTTTCTCGCAACTGTATCAAAGGGTGCTGTATTTGTCGCTTTAACCCGAATTTATCTTGATGCTCATTTGTATCAGTATGAATCTTTTATTCTTGCGCTTTCTGTCATGGCTATATTTTCAATCATTATCGGTAATTTGCTTGCCTTGTTACAAAATGATATCAAGCGTCTACTGGCTTATTCGTCGATTGCACATTTCGGGTACTTGTTAATTGTATTGATTGCTTTTACTAAAAGTGGGATGTCCAATGAGGCTATAACGTTTTATTTAGCGGCGTATATATTAACAACACTTGCTGCCTTTACGGTGATAGCAAGAGTTGATAAAGGGGATCCAAAAATAAGTAAAATTGAAAAATTTGAAGGGCTCTTTTGGAGAAATAAAATTCAAGCAGTCACTTTGTCTGTAGCTATGCTCTCATTTGCAGGAATACCGCTGACTGCAGGATTTATGGCTAAATTTTTTGTTATAAATGTTGCTATAGATTCTGCTAGCTGGGTTTTGCTGGGTGGATTGGTTATTGGAAGCGCCATCGCTATTTATTACTACTTGAGAGTCATCTTCTCTATGAGTAAGGCTAGTGATATTGACAATTGCTCGCAGGACTATTTTGGGAATATAACAGCAATACTTTTAACAACTTTAATTTTAATGTTGGGTAGTTGGCCTGATCCTTTTATTGCTTACGCTAGTGGCCTTTAATTAAAACCTTAAATAGGTAAGGAGAACATAATGCCTTTACGTTCAGTAGATATCTGCGACTACCTGCTTACCGATCCTGTGACAATTGGCCCAGAAGAAAATATATTTCACGCGATTGATATAATTATTAAGAATAAAGTATCTGGCGTGTGTGTTATCAATAAAAATGGAGATTTAGTAGGTATATTGTCGGAGCTTGACTGCATGAAAGCAGTCCTTGGAGCGACCTATAACGATGGCTGTAGATCAGGTGGAAGCGGCTATGGTAATGTAATAGAATTTATGACCACAGAAATTGACTGTTGTGAACTGCATGCAGATATTGTTGATGTAGCGGCTGATATGCTAAAAAAAGGGCACAGAAGACGCCCAGTTTTGGATCACGGAAAACTTGTAGGGCAAATAACATGCCGCAGATTGCTTTCTGCAGTGAGTAAATTTGCATGCCCAGAGAATGAGCTATATTCCTAAATTTATCCCCTAAGAAGCTAAGAAGTATTTACTCCCAAAACTTCCATTTACTTCTAATTACAGGATTTTCTTGGCCTTTTACAGCTATTTTTTCCTTATAAGGAATGCACGGTCGCCCACTTTGTTTTTTGACGGAACATGCTTTAACCATCGGCTTTTTTTCTTTAATAAGTGATTCAATAGCACCCTGAAGTGTCTCCTTTTTATTCGAAAGACAGTATTCATCGAGCCAATTTGAAACACTGGCTTGCTTGATATTTTTTAGAACACCTTGTGGATGTTTTCCTGTATATTCATACTTATCGTAAGCTGATATAAACCCATTAAACCAGTAAAGAGTGCTTGCTTCTGTCTGCTCTTGGCGCACTTCAAGCCAATCATCGCAACTATAGGCTACAGAACCTGTATTTTCTGCATACACATAGTTGATCTGGATTAATAATATGAAGATGAATAAAAAAATAAATTTCACAATAGGGTCCTTTGGGTATTAATTTTTTGATATTTAGGTGATATGTGATTGCATCTTATTCTTCAGGTATAGAGTTAAGCATAGCCTTGAAGTATTCCGCCGGTATTATAATCTGATCACTTCTATTTCCATGTATTGTAATATCTAGGCCAGAAACTGATCCATCAAAAAAGTAGAGAAAACTTAAAGGTATAGCAAGTTTCTCTTCATACTGACAAATTTCTTCGGAACAATTTTTGTTAGTTTTCGATAGTAATGTAAGTGGAAGCTTTGCGTTTCCTTGAGCATTAATCGCACTTTTATAAGATCTCCAATCTTTGTCTTCGTATTTAGCGCTAATATAAATTGTATAGTGATCAGCTCCGTTTAGATCAACGATTCGCATCAAGTATATATCTGAAAAATTTTCGGATAAAGCTTTACTAGAGTTGGAAAAATTTGGCCCATAAGTTATTTCACCATTCTCTGCATCTTGTCGAATTTCTATAAAGTTACTAATACTTTCTTCTGAATCCCAGTTAATAAGCTGATCCTTTTTGCTGTTTGTATAAATTTGAAAAAATAACGTAGAGCATGAGATGATAATGAGAATACTGAAAAAAACCTTCATTTTAGACCTCCAGTGAATTTAGATAAATATATCAGCTTTTAGGTCATCAGTCTTCATGACTATCGAGGTTAATCGTATTGTTTCATGTGATAAGATGAGCATCATTTTTTTAATAATTTTTATTTAATGACTGGTTTTATATGATAAAAAGTAATGATAACAACCAAAAGTATATTGTCAGAACTTTTCCTGTTGGAGTTCTTCAGTGCAACTGTACTATTATTGGAGATCCTATCACTAGGCTTGCATTAATTGTGGATCCAGGAGGTGATGCGGAAGCTATTCTAGCGAAGTTGGCTGATTTAAAGTTAAATGCCTTAGCCATTATTCATACGCATGCTCATTTTGATCATATACTGGCTGCAGGTGAGATAAAGAAGGCTACTGGTGCACCTATTTATTTAAATAAGGATGATTTCCCGCTTTGGAAGAGCTTGGAAGAACAATGCGTAATGTTTGGTTTCCCGAGTGACATTAAGCTTCCAGATCCAGATTACTACCTGAGTGACGATCATGACCTTAATTGTTGTGGTGGCATAGCAATACATACTCCAGGGCATACTCCGGGATCTACCAGTTTTTGGTTTGAGGAAAGTAATATATTAATAGCAGGAGACACTCTATTTAAGGGCGCAGTTGGCCGCACAGATTTTCCAGGTGGAGATTTTGAGCAGATACGAGTCTCAATACGTGAGCGCATTTATACCTTAAATGAAGGTGCTGTTGTGATTGCTGGACATGGCCCAATGACAACAATAGCAGATGAAAAAAACAACAATAAGTTTGTGAGGCCTTAGAATTAATTTGGCCACTAAAAAATAGCTTCGATAAAAAAAATTCTAATAAACTAGCACTAAAATGGAGTGGTAGCATGAAAGAAAAAATATTAATAATGCTGGACTTGCAGGACGCTATGAATACTAAGGTTAACGATGATTGGATGAACCAAAATTTTTCTTGGTATCGTGCAATTTGGGTAGAAAGTGCAGAATTATTAGATCACTACGGCTGGAAGTGGTGGAAAAAACAATCTCTAGATGCCGAACAGGTAAAATTAGAGCTAGTAGATATTTGGCACTTTGGTTTAAGTATACTATTGCTTGAATCTGATAACAGAGAAGAGATTTCTTCGAATATAGCTAAACAGATATCGAATGGTAAGTCATCCGGCGATTTTTGTGGCGATCTTGAGGCTTTTACGCTTACTACATTAGAGAAAAAAAGTTTCGATATTAGTGGTTTTTCAGCGTTAATGTCTGGCATAAATCTATCGTTTGAAGAACTATATGTTAGTTATATAGGTAAAAATGTATTGAATTTTTTTCGACAAGATAATGGTTATCAGGACGGCAGCTATAAAAAAGTTTGGTCTGGAAAAGAAGATAACGAACATCTCGTTGAATTAGTCGGAGAGCTGGATACAAACAGTAAGCTGTTTAAGGACAATCTGTATGTATCACTTCAGCGTCGCTATAATGAGAGTAGTATATAAATCGATGGATATGAATTTAGCCTCAGATGCTCTACCTGAGTCTCGTAAACAGCTCTTAGAGTTTAATAAGCTTCATAAGAGGCTGCGTCGCAATGTTGGTAAAGCTATTTCAGATTATAATATGATAGAAGAGGGAGATAGAATTATGGTCTGTCTCTCTGGTGGCAAGGACTCATATTGCATGCTAGACCTTATGTTGCATCTTCAGAAAACTGCACCTATAAATTTTGAAATCATTGTTGTTAATTTGGACCAAAAACAACCAGAATTTCCAGAGGATGTGTTACCTAAATATCTCGCTGAACTTGACGTTCCTTTTCATATTATAGAAAAAGACACCTATAGTATTGTTGTTGAGCTTATTCCGGATGGAAAAACTTATTGCAGTCTTTGCTCGCGAATGAGAAGAGGCTCTCTATATGAGTTTTCTAAGAAAATCAGTGCAAATAAAATAGCTCTGGGACATCATCGTGATGATATTATTGAAACACTTTTTTTGAATATGTTTTATGGTGGAAAACTAAAAGCGATGCCACCCAAACTTTTGAGTGATGATAAGAAGAATATTGTCATTCGTCCGCTAGCTTACTGCAAAGAAAAAGATTTAAAGGCATATTCAAAAAAAATGAGATTTCCTATCATTCCCTGCAATCTTTGTGGCTCGCAAGACAATTTACAACGAAAGGTTATAAAAGAAATGCTTCAGGGATGGGAAAAAATTAACCCAGGTAGAGCAGAAAGTATTTTTTCTGCTATAAGGAATGTAGCGCCGTCTCAGCTGGCAGATGTTGATTTGTTTAACTTCAGTGATCTAGAAATAAAAAAAACTAATGATATAGATGTTATCAATATTTAATGAGGCGTCTGAGTCGATTTTCTTGAAATTAGTAGTTTTTATATTTCTTTCTTTTATTGTAGGTTTTGTTAATCTTATAGCGATTAATATAAAGTGAGTTTTTAATGAACGATTTGGCTGTATGTATATGAGTTACAAGGTTCTCGCTCGTAAATGGCGCCCAAGAATTTTTACTGAGATGGCTGGACAGGAACATATACTTCAGACACTCATAAATGCTCTTGATCAAGATCGGTTACACCACGCATATCTATTTACTGGAACACGTGGTGTTGGGAAGACCTCAATCGCCAGAATTTTGGCAAAAGCTCTTAACTGCGAGAAAGGCGTAAGTTCGAACCCTTGTGATGAATGCAGTGCGTGCGTATCAATATCTGAAGGGCGATTTTTAGATTTAATAGAAGTTGATGCAGCATCAAGAACAAAGGTTGATGATACAAGAGAGCTATTAGAGAATGTTCAGTATTCACCTTCTGTAGGGAGATTTAAGGTATATTTGATAGATGAGGTTCATATGCTCTCTACTCATAGCTTTAATGCTTTACTAAAGACGCTTGAGGAGCCTCCAGCCCACGTAAAGTTTTTGTTTGCTACGACTGACCCGCAAAAACTTCCAGTGACGATTTTATCTCGTTGCTTACAATTTAATCTTAAAAATATTAGCCCTCAAATTATCGTTGACCACCTCAAGTTTATTTTAGATAAAGAAAAAATAGTATTCGAAGAACCTGGGCTTTGGCTAATCGGTAGAGCGGCTGATGGAAGCATGCGAGATGCACTAAGCTTAACAGATCAAGCAGTATCTTATGGAGCAGGCAAACTAAAAGAAGCTGATATTAGCGATATGTTGGGTTCCATTAATCCTACAGCAATCTTAGATATTGTGAGGGCAGTGGTGAATAAAGACGGTTCAGCAGCAATGGCATTTGTTCAAAAAATGTCAGAACATGCTCCTAATTATAATAGCGCATTAGAGGGGCTATTATCTTTATTTCACCAAGTTGCTTTAGCACAGTCAATTCCTGAAGCTATCAGCAATAATGAAGGAGATAAAGAGTTCATATTAGAGATCGGGAATAAACTATCTCTCGAAGATACGCAATTATTTTATCAGATTGCTTTGCTGGGAAGACGAGATCTACCTTTAGCCCCAGAACCGAGAGTAGGTTTTGAGATGGTTCTACTAAGAATGCTAGCCTTTTATCCTGACCAAGCAGATCCAGTTGATCCACCTAAAAACGGATATATAGCAAAAAGTGCTGAAAATATTACTACCAAAAACTTAGCGCCTGACCAAAGTACAAAAGAGCAAGAAACGAGTAACTTGCAAAAAAGATACAAAGAGGCTGATCCTCAAGCAGAAGCATCAGGGTCCTCCAGAAATGAAATATTAGCTAATAACGGCAGTATAGAGACTAAAAAACCAAATAAAACAGAGGTGTTAACTGATATAAAAAATAATACTTCTTTTTTGGAAGATGGTAGTGTTGAGAAAGGTACTAATTCTGATGTAGATAAAGTTGCACTAGAAAATATATCTATCGAGAACTGGTTTGTCATCTGCAATAACTTGGCTCTAAAGGGGATTCTGCAGAATATTGCTATTAATTTATCTTTATTGTCTATCAATGGTAAAAATCTTTATTTCGTGTTGGATGAAACGCAGAGTGCTCTTTATGATTCTGCGTCGCATGATGAAAGACTGGCGCTTGAGTTATCAGGGTACTTTGATGTTGCTGTCACCATTACTATCAAGATTGAAGCCCTAACATCTGAAACCCCTAGATCGCGTCTAATAAGGATAGAAGAAGAAGAGAAAAAAGAGGCGACAAAAAACCTCAAATCTGACCCTAATGTAAATAACATTACAAACGTTTTCGATGGTATTTTACTTAAAAATACAGTTAAAATAATTAATAAATAAGATCGGTAAACATATGAATATTAACGATTTAATGAAGCAAGCTCAGGGCCTTCAAAAAAAAATGGAAGAAATCCAAGAAGATGCAATTAACACAATAGTTACTGGCGAATCGGGTGCTGGAATGGTAAGTATTGAGATGAATGGGAAGTATCACGCATGCAGTTTAAAAATAGATCCTAGTCTGCTTACCGAAGAAAAAGAGTTGCTAGAAGATCTAATTGTTGCAGCTATTAATGATGGCGTTGCAAGGGTTGATAAAGCTCAAAAAGATAACGTTTCAAATCTTACAGAAGGAATGGAAATTCCCCCAGGTTTTAAGATGCCATTTTAGTGACTCTATTTATATAACCTTATTTAATTTTAAAAAATTATATGGCAGCTAACTAAAGGGAGGTCGTTAAATTGTTTGGTCCTGTTATCGATGAGCTTATTTCTAGTCTTCGCGGTCTTCCCGGGGTAGGTCCCAAATCGGCCCAACGTATGGCGCTACATCTTCTTGAAAGACGTCGTGATGCTGCACATCGCTTAGCTATTTCTCTTAAAGTCGCAGCTGAAAAAATTGGCCGTTGTCGTTTATGTCGTACACTCACAGAAACCGATCTTTGTATTATTTGTAGTGATCAAAAACGTGAAAATTTTCAACTTTGCGTCATCGAAACACCGGCAGATCTTTTGGCGATTGAGCACAGCGGTACCTATAAGGGGCTATACTTTGTTTTGTTAGGGCACTTATCCCCCATAGACGGTATTGGACCTGAAGAAATAGGTATTGATCAGCTTGTAGATAGGCTATCCGAGGACAATATTACAGAGCTGATATTAGCGACCAATTTAACTGTAGAAGGCGAGGCCACCGCCCACTATATAAGTGTAAGAGCAAAGGATAAAGGAGTGATAGTTAGTAGAATTGCCCACGGTGTTCCAATGGGCGGCGAATTAGAATATGTAGATGGCAGTACTTTGTCGCATGCATTTAGTAGTCGAAAGAAAATTTAATGATGATCACACCTCCAACTAAGAGCTCTATCCTGCCACCACCTATTCTAGTGACTGACGCTAACCAACTCCAGCTATGTATCCAAACATTATTTGACTCTGAAGCTATTGCGGTAGATACAGAGTTTATGAGAACTGATACATTTTTTCCTATATTAGGATTAGTTCAAATATTCAATGGAAATAATTGTTGGTTAATAGACCCACTTTCCATTCCTGATCTTACTCCCCTCAAGAATTTACTCACCAACAACGATGTTCTTAAGGTTTTTCATTCATGCTCTGAAGATATTGAAGTTTTGAAGCATGTTTTGGGCTGTATTCCACAGCCAATATTTGATACACAAGTTGCTGCTGCATTCGTGGGTTATGGTTTTTCAAAAGGTTACGCTACTTTAGTTAATATCATACTAGATGTTCATGTTGATAAAGGAGAAACCAGATCTAATTGGCTTCAGCGTCCATTAAGTGACTCACAGTTAGGGTATGCAGCTTTGGATGTAGTTTATCTTTTACCTGTTTATATTGAGCTTAAAAAAGAGTTGTTAATACTAGAACGCCATAAATGGGTTGATGAAGAAATGACTTCATTGGTCGAGATGGCTTCTGTTACGGAAGATTTAAGTTTATATTTTCAAAAGATTAAGGGAGCTTGGCAGCTTTCCCCAGAAAAGCTATCGGCTCTTCAGTTGATTTGCGAATGGAGAGAAATAGAAGCAAGGAAAAAAAATAGACCGCGTGGCCGCATCATCGATGATAAGACTATTCTTGGGGTTGCTTCTAAAGCGCCTCAGTCAAGAAAAGAACTGTCAGAAATAGAAGGAATGTATTCTGCGTTAGTCCAAAGGTACGCTGAAAAGTTCTTAGATTTTATTAACGAAAGCTTAGATAGATCATCAGAGGATCATCCCGGGGCGCTAGTTGAACCATTACCCCGATATGCAAATAATATGATAAAAAATCTTAAGAAAATTATCATCGCGCAAGCCGATTCATTAAATCTTGCCCCAGAATTATTAGCAAAAAAGAAAGATGTTGAATTTTTGGTTAGATGTATTATCAATAAAGAGCAGATTAAATTACCAAATAAAATTGCATATGGTTGGCGCTTGGAAGCTATAGGTTCTTTGTTATTAGAATCTTCAGCCGACTTAGTTTAATTATCCTTTAAGTTCGAAAATATTTATTGAGAATATTGATGAAAAAAATTTGTAATGTTTACAGAAGCGAAAAAGAAGAAGGAATGTACCTATATGTTGATAAAAAAGACGAGCTTTTGTCTATTCCTGAGGATTTATTAAAAAAATTTGGAAAACCAAAGCTTGTAATGACACTTATGATCACTAGAGAAAAAAAACTAGCTCGAGTTGACTCAAAACATGTTTTAGAAATGATTGAAAAGAACGGATTTTATTTACAATTTCCCCCTCTGACATCCTCTGATATGACTTGGTTGCGTAACAAAAATAGTAAACTATAAAGTTATTCTTATAGATATTTTTGGATAGATTATTAATGAAGCTTACAAAATCTAAAATTATTTTTTTGCAAAAAAAAATCCCTCATTGTCTAAGCATTGATCGTTATAAGCTTACTCAAGAGCTATTAAAAATTAATCATAATGCCAATAAAGGTCTGTCTATTGATGTCCAATTAAAACATTTTGTTAAAAAACTAGAAAGTTCATGCGATCAGACAAGTGCTCGTCTTTTGAGCGCTCCAATCATTAAGTACCAGGAAGATTTGCCGATTGCTAAACGTCGCGATGAAATAAAAAAAGCTATTTCAGATAATCAGGTTGTTATTATTGCTGGAGAAACAGGCTCAGGCAAAACAACTCAATTACCTAAAATTTGCTTAGAGTTAGGTCGTGGTTCGAGCGGCATAATAGGCCATACCCAACCAAGACGAATTGCAGCTAGAACTGTTGCAAATCGAATTGCTGAAGAGCTTAACCAGCCTCTCGGGCAAGCAGTTGGCTATCAAGTTCGCTTTAATGAAAAAAGCGGACCAAACACACTTATTAAGCTAATGACAGACGGAATTCTGCTAGCCGAAGTACAGCATGATCGATATTTTAGTAAATATGACACTATTATTATTGATGAGGCTCATGAGAGAAGTCTTAATATTGATTTTTTATTAGGATATCTAAAAACTATTTTACCAAAACGCCCAGATTTAAAGCTCATCGTTACATCTGCCACCATAGACTTAGAGAAATTTTCCCAACATTTTGATAGCGCCCCAGTGATTGAGGTATCCGGACGCACATACCCAGTTGAGGTTCAGTATATCCAACCCGAAGAGGGCAGAGATTTAGGAAACTCAATATTAGATGCAGTTGAGCATATTTTCTCACTACCTGAGCGCGGTGATATATTAATCTTTCATAGTGGTGAAAGAGAAATACGTGAAACGGCAAAAATATTACGTAAGGCAGCACTACGACATGTTGATATTGTTCCTCTTTACGCGCGCTTAAGTCTAAAAGAGCAAATTAAGGTTTTTTCTCCCCATAAAGGCACAAGAATAGTTCTCTCAACCAATGTAGCAGAAACATCATTAACAGTACCTGGTATACGTTATGTTATTGATCCAGGTATGGCTAGAATAAGCCGTTATAGCTATCGGACAAAGGTTCAGCGTTTGCCGATTGAACCTATTTCTCAGGCAAGTGCAAATCAGCGTAAGGGTCGTTGTGGAAGGGTAGGTAATGGAACATGTTTCCGCTTATACAGTGAGGATGATTTTAATAGCCGATCTGTATTTACCGACTCAGAAATAATTCGAACAAATCTAGCTTCAGTTATCTTAAAGATGCTGTACATGAAAATAGGAGATATTCGTGAGTTCTCGTTCTTGGAGTCTCCCGATAATCGATTGATTAACGATGGATATAACTTATTACATGAATTACAGGCAGTCACAAAAAAACTTGAACTTACTGACATAGGCAAAAAGTTATCTAGGATACCAACAGACCCAAAACTAGGAAGAATGCTCTTAGCTGCAGAAAAGGAAGGCTCACTAAAAGAAGTTTTGATAATTGTTTCGGCTTTAGGTGTTCAGGATCCAAGAGATAGGCCTTCAGAATATCAGGCCGATGCAGATTTAAAACATCGACAATGGCAAGATCGTGAATCTGACTTTAGTACTTTGATAAATTTATGGAGACATTTTGAAAAAGAACGGCAAGATTTAAGTAGAAGCCAATTCGAAAAGTACTGTCGTAAAAACTATATATCTGCGATGAGGATGAGAGAATGGCGAGAACTACATCACCAGTTACATAAAGTATGTCGAGATATAGGGATAAAAGAAAATCATAAATTAGCAGACTATGAGTCCATTCATAGAGCGGTCTTATCAGGGCTTTTGGGGCAAATAGGTTGCCAGCGAATAGTAAGCGATCAAAGCCACCCAGAAAAAAAGCAGAAAAAATCTTATAAAGAGTTTTCTGGCGCAAGAAATCGAATATTTTATATATTTCCTGGTTCACCCTTAAGTAAATTACCACCACCATGGTTGATGGCCGCAGAGATGATCGAAACCTCAAAATTATTCAGCCATCATAATGCAAGAATAGAGCCAGAATGGCTCTCTATTGCAGCTGTTCACTTGACTAAAAAGACATATAGTGAGCCTCACTATAGTGCCCGTAACGGACAAGTAATGGCCTATGAAAAACAAGCTTTATATGGTTTGCTGATAGTTGATAAGAAACGACACCCATACAGCAAGATAAATCCAGTAGTATCTCGAGAAATTTTTATTCGTTCAGCTCTAGTAGAAGGAGAATACCGTGGAGGAGGAGACTTTTTCGACTACAATATTGAGCTTAAAAAAAACCTTCTAAATGTGGAATCTAAAACGCGTCGTAGAAATATATTAGTAGATGATTCAGTTATATTTAATTTTTATAATAGTTTAATACCTGAAAATATAAATTCTTTATCTGTATTTGAGTCTTGGCGTAAGAAAAAAGAACTAGAATACGGAGCTTCTGAATTTTTATACCTAAGTGAAAATCTATTACGACAAGAAGGTTGCGAAAGCCCCGATGTATCAGATTTCCCAGATTATATTTCTTGGGAAGGTATTGCTTACTCTATTTCATATCGATTTGAGCCTGGCCAAGCAAAAGATGGAATCACTGTTACATTACCAGTCAGTACTTTACATCAATTTCCAGCCCATCTCTTTGAGTGGCTAGTTCCAGGGATGCTTCGTGATAAATGTATATCTCTCATAAAAAGCCTTCCTAAAATAGTACGCAGAAATTTTGTTCCTGTTCCAGATTATGTAGATAAATTTTTAGAGCTAGCAACACCTCAAGATATAAAGTTGACTGAAGCATTATCTATTGCCTTAAAATCTCAAACAGGTTTTGAAATAGATTCTGATGACTGGAATGAAGAGTGCTTAGAAAGTATTTTTTATATTAACTTTGAATTAATTGATAAATTCTCTTATGTTCTTGCGACTAGTAAAAGTTTAGAGGAGCTTAAGTCGCAGTTTAAAGAAAAAATATCAGATACTCTTGCCCAATCAACAACTTCATCGATAGAAAAAAA
>CAZSMR010000013.1:17487-30528 GCA_964608185.1 uncultured Porticoccus sp.
AATTTAGAGATTTGTATGTAAAAGAAAAAAGTAAGGTTGTATTAGTGGCTAATGAGATAAACCTGCTAGTTGTATCTTTAATCCCAATGATTACTGAAATCAATGACGTACTAAAAAAATTAGCCCCCTTGCATAAAAAAACTGTGCAAGACATTACTAGACAGCTTAACTTTCTTTTTAAAAGTGAATTTATTTTTGAGACACCAAAAAAGATTCTTGATCAATATGATCGATATTTAAACTCAATTTTAATACGAATAGAGAAGTTATCAAAAAATACCCAAAAACAGGAAGATAAGATATTAGAATTACAGCTTTTAGAGAATCGAATAACACAGATAGATCTAAAAATGGAACAACTATCTGTGTCTGACACATCAGAAATATGGGAGCATTATTTTATGATCCAAGAATATAGGGTATCTATATTTTCTCAAATATTGAGGACGGTCATACCTATTTCAAGAAAGAGAATTGATATTCATTGGAAAAAAATACAGAATTTATCTTGAGGATGTTTAATTGTTCATAAGTTCAAATAAAAATTCGAAAAAACTAAAAAACCCTTTTTAATGTTATCTCAAGGGCTTTTTTTTCCTCACCTTAAAAAATAAACTAGAACTTACTGTTTAGGTCAACTTGTAGTCGATTATAATCATTCTTGGATGTATTATTTGCACCGCCATATTCGTTGTCAAGGTAAGTAAGCGAGAGGTTGGTTTTTTTACTAAGGCCAATAGTTGTCTGTATTTTTGATCCTTTTGAATCAGTGCTGCTACCACCAAAATCAGAGTCAGTGTGCGCACCTAAAACTGCATCAGCCTCTAGGTCTTGATAGGCATAACCAAACGCTAGATCACCTCTCTTTTTGACAGATCCAGCCTTGATTCCAGCAATGTAACCAATATCCTCATCAGCGTCATCATTTCGAACAAAGTCTGCATACAACGTCGTTTTTACTCCAGAAATTTTAGTTATAACTTCTGCGAATAATTGCTGAATTTCATAATCGTACTTATATGTTCCTGCAGTTGATCCAACTGTATTTCCATAACTTTTACTAGAATCAGCTACAAATTCTCGACCTTTTGTTGGAATGCTGTAGTAACCTAAACCAGCAGTTCCACTAGTATTTTTATTTAAGTTGAACTTATATCCAGCCTGCACTCCCCAGCTCTCCATATGCTCGCCATTTCCAGATGACCCATCATCGGAGTCCATTAGGTTATAACCTAGCGTTGCGAATATATCCTGAGAATCATATTGAAGATGAGCACCTTCTGGCCGTAAATCGCCATCAAAAATCAGGCTGCTTTTCCCTGGTTTAAAATATTTCACTTTTGTTTTACCAGCGGTCAGTCTTAAGTTATCTGCAAAGTCCCACGTAATATAACCCTGATCAAGAACTATTCCTTTATCGCTATTGTCCCCACCTAAAGTTGTATTGGATGATATTGGGTCACCACCATCTGAACCTGTTGCTAGGGCAATACCGATCATAACGTCCTCAACTGGTTTAGCAGTCAATCCAAAGCGAGCACGAATTCGAGAGCGGTTGCGTTTGTCTTTTCCGACTAGATCAGTTTTTGCATGATCATCGATTTGTTCATATCTGTAACGGAAATCACCATTAATTTTTATTTTTTCAGCCCAGGCTAGTCTCTTTTGGCTTTTAGCCGTAATGCTCGTATATTTATCCAGATTATCAAGACGCTTAGATAACTCAGCCATCTGTTCTTTCAATTTGGCAATAGTGTCTTCTTTATGATCAACTCCACCAGCCATAACAAATGAACTAAAAGTTAAAATTGTTGTACATAAAGATAGCGTAATAAATTTCATGTTTGTAAAACTCCATTAATTGAAAACATTGAAAGATTGTCGCTAATAAATGTTTCAGTTTTATGACGTATTATAAATTTGTTCTATTTATGTAATTTTTTGAACTTTTTTGGCATAATGTGAATGAAATTTATCGATTTTGCCAACTATAGTAAGTATTTTGACTTGTTCTGTTATAAAATGATCAGGTGATATAGAAGATTTATGGATCGAGCAGATTAAAGAATAGGATACATTTAAGTGAATTTATTGCTTAAAATAATAAGATATTTTTACTAAAAAATTGGGGAATTTATTAATGAAGCGTATAGTTTTGTTGTTAGCCGGAATATTGTTATCGAGTCATGTCCTAGGTGGTGGTGATGCTGCTTCTTATAATGAGGCTGCTAACTCTAAATCAATTAATCAAGATGTGAGTGCCAATGCTCGTTATCAATCATTACCAGTTTCTCAGGATAATAACTTAGATTATTCAATTTATGATCCATGGGAGAAAGTTAATAGAAAAATATTTGCATTTAATGATGTTTTGGATAGATTTGCACTTAAGCCGCTTGCAAAAGGATATCAATTTATTACTCCGGATCCTGTAGAAGCTGGATTTTCTCGGATATTTTCTAATCTTGGTGAAATTGTAAATGTTGCAAATGATTTGTTGCAAGGAAAATTCAAGCAGGCTACCAATGACGCTGGAAGATTTCTAATAAACAGCACCGTAGGCTTGGGTGGTTTTTTTGATGTAGCTGATAATTTAGGTTTAGAAAAAAATGAAGGTGAAGACTTCGGACAGACTCTTGGTTTTTATGGCCTCAATCAAGGCCCATTTGTAATGCTTCCTATCTTCGGACCAAGCTCTCTTCGTGATGCTCCATCAAGAGTCATCGACCAATTGCTTAATCCAATTGCTGAAATAGATGATATACCGGCACGAAACGCGCTATATGGTTCAGATGGTATCGTCACAAGAGCTGATCTCTTAAAAGCAGAAGAACTGTTTAAGGGAGATAAATATGCTTTCTATCGTGACATTTATCTTCAGAGACGCCAATACTTAGTTGATGATGGTGAAGTAGACGACGATTTCTAAATCAGGTAGTTAATAAATTTTTCTATTTGTAGCTTGGGTAACCTATGCCAAAAAAAGGTAATCTTCTCATTGTATCTGACAGTTTGAAAAACTGTCAGTCTCTTGAGGATCACTTGCATGGTACAGGTTGGCAGATAACTCAATCCTTTGATCCAAGTAAAGCACTAATTGTTATAAAGAAAGAACGTCCCGCAGTAGTGATTTTGGATTTACCATTAGATTTGATGCAAGAAAAGTTCACTGCTCTTTTAACTTTGGACTTAGAAACTGCCTACGTAGTAATTATACCAGAAGTAAATCCTAGAGAAGTTGCAAAATTCTTTCACGAAAATGCATCCGATGTACTAATTAAACCCTTCGCTGAAAAGCGTTTTCATGAAGCAGTAGACAGGGCTGCTGAATTTAAAAGTCTAATAAAGCAAAACTTAGAGTATCGACAGCAGCTAGAAAAAGCTAATCGTGAGTTAAACGACAGCCTGCACCTTCTTAAGTTGGATCAAGAGGCAGGAAACCAGATTCAAAACAGCTTACTTCCAATTACGCCATTAAAAAAAGATAAGTATGAAATAGCCTATAGAATCTCTCCTTCTTTGTATCTTAGTGGGGACTTTGTTGGCTATAATATTTTATACGATAGGTACTTGGTCTTTTATATAGCAGACGTTTCAGGTCATGGATCTTCCTCTGCCTTTCTTACCGTGCTACTAAAATTCATTTTTAATCGTATCCTAAAGCGTCATAAAGCAAATAAAGATCTAGAAATAATGTCACAAGCACCTAAAGGATTTATTGAGCATATCAATAGAGAGATTATGGCGCTTGACCTTGATAAGCATCTAACTATTTTTGCAGGGGCGCTGGATATGAAGAAGAATAAGCTTCGATATGCTGTAGCCTCGCATATGCCGATGCCTTTGCTGATTTCTAGCGGAAAAATCCAGGCCTTAAAAGGAAAGGGAAAGCCAGTTGGAATATTTAGCGAGGCTTCATGGGAGGTTGAAGAAGTTAATCTTCCAGACGAATTTTTGCTGACTCTAGTCTCAGACGGCGTTCTTGAATTTTTTCCTGGAAAGTCACTTAAAGAGAAAGAGCAATCAATATCTAATTCTATTTTAAATTCAGATCGATCTATTAGCGATATTTGTAAGAAATTGGGTGTATGTGACAATCAGGATGTTCCAGACGACGTAACTGTTCTGACTTTAAGGAAATGTGAATAGATGAGTCGAGGAAAGATTTTAGTATCGCAAGATGCTAGCTCATACGTAATCAAACTTGAAGGCGACGTTCGAGTTGTACTCTGTGCCTCACTAAACGATTATATGAGCACTATTTTCAAATCCAACACTATATCAAGAATAATTGTTGATATGGTTGAAACGGAAGGAGTAGACAGTACCACTCTTGGGCTGCTAGCAAAGTTAGCAATTTATTCTAATGAAAAATTTAATATTAGACCCATTGTTTTTTGCCCAGATGAAAGCCTATATGAGACTCTAATAGTAATGGGCTTAGATGATGTATTTGAGATTATAAAATCCAAGCAGTCAGATTTAGATAATTACGAGGAATTACCCTCTGCATCCACGAGTTCTGCGATAGATATAAAAAAGCATGTTTTGACAGCTCATCAGCTTTTGTCTTCTATAAACGAAAAAAACAAAAATGAGTTTTTGGACCTAATTTCAGCTCTTGAGAAAGAAAAATAATCTTTGTCTAAAAATAATATTTGTCTATAGTAATTCTTATTTTTTAGCAGCTTGCTTTGTTTTTATGAAGTCTGAGTGAGAAACATGTATGAGGTCAGCTATGCGACGAATAATAGCTTCCTCATGCTTATCTAGAACATTATCCGCAAACGCTATTTGCCATAAATTGCTAATCAAATCGTTCTTCTTTTTTTGATCAAAATGATCATTTATAAGTCGTGTGAATTGGTATAAAGAGGTTGCTTCGGAGACTTCGTCTTTTGCAAGCTCTAACAGCTTCTCAATCTCGTTGTTTTTGAGATTAAACTGATCCTCAATTATATTTTTGATCGCAGTAAGCTCTTTGTCAGAAATATCACGATCAATGACCATGACTTCTACCATAAGTGAGGCTGCGGCTAGATTTTGTTGGTGCTTCTCGTCACCCCCAGGGTCAGTTATTTCTGAGGCAAAAAACTGTTTTATATTGCTTATCAATTCATTAGCTCCTTATTTTTTTGATGGTGTTACATACCTTAATGCTTCAGTAAGAATAGAAATCCCGGCATTTTTTTTATGAGCATTTTCGCTTATATGCTGCCGGAATTTTCGACCTCCAGGCATACCTTTATAAAGTCCTAGGAGATGCCGTGTCATATGATTTAGCTTTGTCCCTGATGATAATTCATCTTCTAAAATTGCAACAAAACTATTAATAACTTGTGCGCGACTAACACGAGGCTCCTCGCTCTTATATATTCGACGATCGACATCAGCTAATAAATAGGGGTTTTGATATGCTTCGCGACCCAACATAACACCGTCAACATACTTTAGTATATCGAGAGACTGATCTAAGCTTTTTATCCCTCCATTAAGGATGATCTCTAGATTAGGAAAATCTCTTTTTAGCTGATATACATGATTATATTTTAATGGTGGAATCTCACGGTTTTCTTTTGGGCTGAGTCCTTTTAACAAAGCTTTTCTAGCGTGAATGATAAATGTCTCGCAGCCCGCATTAGACAGAGTACCAACGAAGTCAGATAAAAATTGATAACTTTCATTATTATCTACACCAATTCTGTGTTTGATAGTAATTGGTGTATCTGTTGTTTCCTTCATTGCCCTAAAACATTTAGCAACTAGTGGCGCATCATTCATAAGTGTGGCGCCGAAATTTCCTGACTGCACCCTATCGCTTGGACAACCGCAGTTTAGGTTAATCTCGTCATACCTGTATTCGTCCGCATATTTTGCACTCTTAGATAAATCTTTTGGATCACTGCCACCTAATTGGAGCGCAATTGGATGTTCTGATTCGTCATAGTGCAAGTGACGCCTAGTATCTCCATATATGATGGCTCCAGTTGTAATCATTTCTGTATACAGAACAGCATTTGTTGTTAGTGTGCGATGAAAAAGTCGGCAATATCTATCAGTAAAGTCCATCATAGGGGCGACACAAAAACGCCTGTTGATTATTTTTTTAGACTCAACGGAATGCTGACTTATGGTATTTTGCATGTAATTGACCATAGATAACTAATTAACGGTATTATATCTTTAAATTTATTGATATAGCTTTAATTCAAGCACTAATCGTAAGAAATTTGTTGATATATAAAAATATAACATTTAACAGAGATAACAAAGTGATTGGGCAAATAAAAAAGTATAATATTACAACAATGAAATAAATTTTTTATTAGCGGACTGTCTAATGTTAACTCGTACAAGAATTGCTCCATCTCCAACTGGTGATCCACACTTAGGGACTGCCTACATAGCACTTTTTAATTTATGTTTTGCTCAAAGCTCTCAGGGTGAATTCATTTTACGTGTAGAGGATACCGATCAAGCCAGAAGTACACCTAAGTCTGAAAAAATGATTTTAGACTCTCTTAGGTGGCTTGGTTTAAATTGGTCGGAAGGCCCTGATGTTGGTGGTAAGTTTGGTCCTTATCGTCAAAGTGAGCGTCTAGACATCTATAAAAAACATGCTATGGATCTCATTGAAAAAGGTCATGCCTTTTATTGTTTTGCTACTTCTGACGAGCTTAATGTTATGAGAAATGAACAAGTTTCTAGGGGAGAAACACCAAGATATGATGGTAGAGGGCTCAAGCTATCAGAAAAAAACATACAACAAAAGATCAATAGTGGCAAACCATATGTTGTTCGCATGAAAGTACCTGAGGATGGTGATTGTGAGTTTACGGATATTTTACGAGGAAAAATTTTTATACCATGGTCTCAAATAGATATGCAGGTCTTGTTAAAAGCAGATGGTATGCCTACCTATCACTTGGCGAACGTAGTCGATGATCATTTAATGAAAATAAGCCACGTTATTAGAGGTGAAGAATGGATTAATTCAACCCCAAAACACAAACTACTGTACCAATATTTTAACTGGGATACCCCCCAGTTTTGCCATCTTCCTCTACTAAGAAATACAAACAAAAGTAAGCTTAGTAAGCGAAAAAATCCTACTAGTGTTAATTTTTATAAAGAAATGGGCTATTTGCCCGAAGCTCTTCTCAATTATCTGGGTAGAATGGGGTGGGCGATGCCAGATCAGCAGGAAAAATTTACCTTAAAAGAAATGATAGAGCACTTCGATATCGCTCAGGTTCATCTTGGTGGACCTATATTTGACGTAGAAAAATTAAACTGGCTCAACGGATGCTGGATTCGTGAAAATCTTAGCAATAACGAATTTGCTGAACGAGTTAACGACTGGGCGCTAAATAAAGATAATCTTTTTAAAATGATTCCTTTAGTAAAAGAAAGAGTTGAAAAGTTTTCTGATGTCGTTCCGATGCTAAGTTTCATGTTTTCCGGTATTCCTGATCTTAAAGAATCTAGTTTTGTGCACAAAAATCTTGATAATCAGTCTATCCGTCAGATTCTTCAGTTCAGTAGCTGGAGCTTAGACGAGGTAGATGATTGGAATCGTGACAGTTTGTATCAAAAGCTTAATTCAATTGCAGCTTTATTGGATTTTAAGTTAAAGGTTTTCTTATTTCCATTGTTTGTGGCCATAGTTGGTTCAGCTTCAGGTCCACCATTATTTGATGCTATGGCTATATTGGGTCCAGATATTGTTCGTGCGCGCATAAGAAGCGCATTAGCCTCTGCGGGGGGTGTATCGAAAAAACAACTAAAAGAGTGGGAAAAGAGCTACAAGAAGTAATTAAAGATTGATTAATCAGCCGTAAGGTTTGGCTTGACAGCAATAAAAGCTGTCCCTAGAATTGCGCTGTTTTATGTCACATGGGGCCTTAGCTCAGCTGGGAGAGCGCAACACTGGCAGTGTTGAGGTCAGCGGTTCGATCCCGCTAGGCTCCACCAATCATAAAAACACTAATAAACAAAGGGTCTAATCTTAGGATTAAGCCCTTTTTTGTAGGTAGATTTGATTTAGTTTTTAGTTATTATTTTTAAAGCTAGGGAACTTGGCGTCTAATGACAAGTGAGTGGTGCACCCGCTAGGCTCCACTAATTATTCTGACCCATCTTTGTCTTGTTTAAACTCTTTCTTTTTCTCAAGACTCATCTTATCTTTCATGCTCATGATGTAGGCTGATCCAGATAAAATCAATATGGCTCCAGCTTCTCCAAGCAACATCAATGCATCCATATCTTTGCTATGCATGATAATTAGCCTGCAAAGAGCTGTAATTGCAATAATTATAGGTAAAGTAACAGGAATTCTGCTTGTACTATAAAAAGCACCAACCATTCCTATAATTTCAACATATATAAATAACATGAAAAGATCAGATAGCAGTATGTCTCTAGCCAGATACATACTGAATAAGTATTGGGCAGCTGCTATGCACGTTGCTATACCAATAATTACTAGGAGAGCCTTTTCGCTCGTGACCGTAGTCCAGTGAAGACCTTTTTTAATCTTAGGTAGTTTAAAATCCATATTTGAATCATAAACTATACTAGGGTTTTTAACCTAATTTTTAAGAAATTCAGTTCCGTGAAAATTTATAGGCAAAAAAAACCGCAATAAATTGCGGCTTGAGAGTATTCTTTAGTTTACTGGGCTGGGTAGTCTCTTTTTGTGTACCCCGTATAATTTTGACGCGGTCTACCAATCCGGTATGGGTTGCTTAGCATCTCGTTCCAATGTGCTATCCATCCTACAGTCCGACCTGTAGCAAAAATAACCGTAAACATTTCTGGAGAAATTCCTATAGCTTTCATTATTATTCCTGAATAGAAATCAACATTTGGGTAAAGCTTCTTTTCAGCAAAGTATTCATCATCAAGTGCTATTTGCTCTAAACGCTTAGCGATTCTTAAAAGAGGGTCATTTTCTAGACCGAGTTCGGCGAGAACCTCATCGCAGCTTATTTTCATCACTTTGGCTCTTGGATCAAAGTTTTTGTAGACTCGATGACCAAAACCCATTAAACGAAATGGATCTTCTTTGTCTTTAGCTCTTAATATAAAGCTATCAATATTTTTTTCGTCTCCAATCTCTTCTAGCATTTCTAGTACAGCTTGGTTTGCTCCTCCGTGAGCGGGACCCCATAATGCTGCAATACCACTGGCTATACAGGCATAAGGATTAGCTCCAGTTGAGCCGGCTAGGCGAACTGTTGATGTAGAGGCATTCTGTTCGTGGTCTGCATGCAGTAAAAAAATACGGTCCATAGCCCTCTCTATAACTGGACTAACTGCACTAGTTTTTCCAGAGCTACCAAACATCATATTTAAAAAATTTGCAGAATAACTAAGAGTGTCATCGGTTGGTACAAAAGTTTGACCTTTAAAATGCCTATGACACATAGCTGCAAGAATCGGCATTTTTGCTATCAACCTTTGAATGGTAGCCATTCTGTCTTCTGGGTTATTGATATCCATTTTAGAATTATAGGTGGCAGACATTGCAGCAACAGCGCTACATAACATTGCCATTGGATGTGATCCCTGAGGAAACGCCTTGAAAATATGTTCGGCAGCACCCTCTATGTGGCGATATTTTTTTATTTCATCTAAAAAAGTTTCTTTTTCTGAAACGGAAGGTAGCTCGCCATTTATAAGAAGGAAACATGTTTCAAGAAAATCAGAATTATTAGCAAGTTGGTCAATGGGGTAACCTCGGTGAAGAAGAATACCTTTACCTCCATCTATAAATGTGATTTTTGATTCACAGGACGCGGTCACACCAAAACCAGCATCTATGGTAAAGCAACCAGTTTGCGGTACTTTGGCAATGTCTATTACATCCTGACCAACTGTGCTCTTAAGAACTGGTAGCTCTATTGCACCATCCGAACTTTCGGTCGAGAGATAAAAATTATTATTACTCATCTGGCTCTCCTGGGAGGCTTGCAGCAAAAAATTGTAAGTTATAAAAATCGATAATAATTATCATTACCATTTATAAGTTATCGCAAATTAAATATAAGAGCGAAACTATAGCGTGCTTCATCAATTTGTCAATTTTTATTGAGTAAAATAAATTGTATGAATACCGAAAATCTAGCGTTATATTTGATTGTAAGAGACATTGAATGTACTTATAATTGCCAACAAATAAAATTCATCAGAAATATGATTCTTATGTTTCTTTTTTAAAACTGTTAGTTCTTGTCGTTACTGTTTTAGATTAAAAAATAGTTAATTTTAAGGTATATATTTTGGATAAAAAAAGACCTGTTAATTTAGACCTTGGTACTATACAGCTACCAGTGACTGCATATGTCTCGATTCTGCATAGAATTTCAGGAGTTGTTCTTTTTGGTGTTGTAGGTATTTTTTTATGGATATTAGATTCTAGCTTATCTTCTAAAGAAAGCTTTAATGCAATAAAAGAGACTATGACTAGCCTTACAGCTCAAATAATAATTTGGCTTTCACTGGCGGCTTTAATTTATCACTTAGTCGCTGGTCTAAGGCATTTAGTGATGGACTTTGGTTTCGGAGAAACATTAAGTGGCGGAGTATTAGGTGCTAAAATAGTTTTAATTCTATCAGGCTTACTCATGTTAATAGCGGGATTTTGGTTATGGGTTTAGTAGCAAGCATCAAAAATTTTAATCGTAATGGACTTTTGGAGTGGTCTTTACAGCGAGTCACATCACTCATAATGACTGCATATGTACTGTTTGTTACATACTATCTGCTGACTCATCCGAATATAGATTATAGTCAATGGAGGGATCTAAACGGAATTTTCCTGATGAAAGTATTGAGCATCATGACAGTGTCGTCGATTGCACTTCACTCAATCATTGGACTTTGGGGTGTCATTACGGATTATATTACGGTACGTCTACTTGGACCTAAGGCCGTAACACTAAATTTAATTTTTCAGATTGGGATGATTGCCATAACATTGGTATATCTTGTATGGGCTATTAGCATAGTTTGGAGCATTTAGGATTATGAGAACTATTACTTTTGATGGATTAATTGTTGGTGGAGGTGGAGCAGGAATGCGTGCCGCATTACAGCTTTCTCAATCGGGCCATAAGACAGCGGTAATTACTAAAGTCTTTCCAACTCGCTCACACACTGTTTCTGCGCAAGGTGGAATCACGTGTGCTATTGCAAGTGACGATCCAGATGATGACTGGAGGTGGCATATGTACGATACAGTCAAAGGTTCTGATTATATTGGAGATCAAGATGCTATTGAATATATGTGTTCAGTCGGGCCTGAGGCAGTATTCGAACTCGAGCATATGGGGCTACCATTCTCTCGTACTGATGAGGGCCGAATATATCAGCGTCCTTTTGGTGGCCAGTCTAAGAATTTTGGTGAAGGTGGTCAGGCAGCACGAACTTGTGCCGCTGCAGACCGAACTGGCCACGCTCTTTTGCATACCCTGTACCAAAATAATGTAAAAAATGAGACTGTTTTTTTTAACGAATGGTATGCAGTCGATCTAGTAAAAAACGATGATAATGCAGTTGTTGGTGTTATCGCTATTGAGATAGAGACTGGTGAGACAGTTTTTGTGAAGTCAAGTGCTACTGTTCTTGCTACAGGCGGAGCTGGTCGTATTTATGCTTCCACAACCAATGCACATATATGTACTGGAGATGGTATTGGTATGGCTCTAAGAGCAGGATTTCCAGTGCAAGATATGGAAATGTGGCAATTCCATCCAACTGGTATATACGGAGCTGGAACTTTAGTTACTGAAGGGTGCAGAGGTGAAGGTGGCTACCTAATAAATAAAGATGGCGAACGCTTCATGGAAAGATATGCTCCAAATGTTAAAGATCTAGCAGGACGCGATGTTGTTGCAAGATCTATGGTGCTTGAAATACTTGAAGGTCGGGGTTGTGGCAAAGATGGAGATCACGTTCGTTTAAAACTAGATCATCTTGGAGAAGAAGTGCTAGAGAGTCGTTTGCCAGGCATATGCGAACTTTCAAAAACATTTGCACATGTCGATCCTGTTAAAGAACCTATTCCCGTAGTTCCAACCTGTCACTATATGATGGGCGGTATACCCACTAATGTTGATGGCCAGGCCTTAACATATGACGAAAATGGAAATATTGAAGTTATAAATGGTCTTTATGCTTGCGGAGAAGCAGCATGTGTTTCTGTTCATGGAGCTAATCGTTTAGGTGGTAATTCTTTGCTTGATTTAGTTGTTTTTGGAAGAGCCGCCGGCTTATTTATTGAAAAGTGTCTCGGTGAGGGTATTGATCAGATTGATCCGACCGATGAAAATATCAATTCAGCGACGAAAAGACTAAATTTCATCAATAATGGCTCCAAAGACGGTGAATCTGCTGATGTTTTACGTGTTGAGCTCCAAAAAGTAATGCAAAATTATTTTGGTGTTTTTCGCAGGGGTGACTTCATGAAAGAGGGTATCGAGCAGTTGAAAGCTTTACGGATTAGAATAGAAAACGTCTGTCTGGAAGATACTAGTAATGTTTATAATACCGCTCGTATCGAGGCTCTGGAACTTCAAAATCTGTTAGAGGTTGCTGAAGCAACAGCAATTACTGCAGAATGGCGTAAAGAAAGTCGAGGTGCCCACGCTAGAGAAGACTTTTCTGAGCGTGATGATAAAAATTGGTTGTGTCATTCTATGTACTTTCCTGAGGGACAGCATGTTGAAAAAAGGAAAGTAAACTTCTCACCCAAAACAATGGATCATTTCGAACCAAAAGTTCGTGTTTATTAATTAGATAGGGGTTTGTTGCGTTATGTTAAAAGTAAGTATTTACCGTTTTAATCCTGAGGTAGACGAAGCCCCGTATATGCAGGATTATGATTTTGATACCCAAGGAAAAGACCTGATGGTCCTCGACGTCCTAGGTATGCTAAAAAGTAGAGATCCATCAATTTCTTACCGTAGATCTTGCCGTGAGGGAGTATGTGGTTCTGATGGTATGAATATAAACGGAAAGAATGGACTAGGATGTATA
>CAZSMR010000014.1:0-17497 GCA_964608185.1 uncultured Porticoccus sp.
GGGGAAATAGAATGGAATTAGGCGATTATAATCTCGTATTCAATTCGCTGTCTTTTGCTATTGCAACATTCGGTGCAGCAACTGTATTTATGTTTGCTCAGCGCTCTCAAGTCGCTCCTGCTTACAGGACAGCCCTCACTCTATCAGGCTTAGTATGCTTAATTGCTTTCTATCATTATGTTAGAATGTTTGAAAGTTTTGAGTATGCATATACTTTAAAAGAAGGCGTAGTAACAGCAACTGGCGCAGCATTCAATGATGCGTACCGTTATGTTGATTGGCTGTTAACAGTTCCTTTACTTTTACTAGAACTAATTCTAGTAATGAGATTAAGCAAAGAAGATACTTACTCTAAGGGGACAAAGCTAGCGGTCGCTTCAGCACTAATGATTGTTTTAGGATACCCAGGTGAGGTTGCTTCTACAGGAGATGAGCGTTGGATCTGGTGGTTTGCCGCAATGATCCCTTTCCTTTACATTATAAAAGAACTAGTTGGAGGTTTAAGCGCATCTATCGCAGATCAACCTGCTGATGTAAAAAGCTTGGTTGCTAACGCAAGAACTCTAACGCTCCTATCTTGGTGTTTTTATCCAATAGTATTTATCCTACCAATGCTCGGTGTTGGTGGACTAGAGCTAGGGATAATTAACCCGGCTGTACAGGTTGGATATACCATTGCTGATGTCGTTGCTAAGGCAGGCTTCGGTGTTGTAATCTATATGATTGCTCAACGTAAATCTGATGCTGGCGCTTAATAAGTGAAAAAATTTAAAAAAAAACGCGCCCCTATGGCGCGTTTTTTTTATACTACGATATATGAGTAGACGTATGGAATACTATATGCCTCCAGAGGCTGATGAATTTCTTCATGTTGTAAAGCAGGAATTTACAAAAAGTTTTGATGTGAAAGAATCATTCATATCTGACTGGCTGAAACATCACAATGAATCGAAAGGAAAGTGGATGAGAGCCCGCTTGGCTTTAGTTTCTGGTGGTTTGCTAGGGCTATCAAGTCAAACATATATCAAATGGGCAGTGGTATGCGAGCTAATTCATAGCGCCTCGCTCTTGCATGACGATATTTGTGATGAAGACTCAATGAGGCGAGGGAAAAAATCCCTTTGGAAAGAATTTGGTATACCTGCAGCTGTTTGTACAGGCGACTACTTAATTGCAGAATCATTCAGAAAGCTTACCGAAATAGAAAAAGGATGGCATCAAAATATCCTCTTAAAACTACTATCGTGCTCTGTAAAAGAAATTATATTTGGCCAGTCATTGGATGTTAGCTTGGACCATACAACACTCACTAAGGAGGAGTGTCGTAAAATAGCTATTGATAAAACGGGGCCACTAATCGCATTACCCATGATGGGTATGTTTCGCTGCAAAGAGCTAGCAGAAGACGAATGTGTTGCTCTTAAAGAAATCTCTAGCGAACTAGGCTTTGCTTACCAATATTTAAACGATATTGAAAATATAACTGGTTTTGAGCAAGAGATATCTTCAGATTTTCTAAAAGGTCATCCAAATTTCATGGTGATCCGAATACTAGAGAATTTATCAGTCTCACAAAAGCAAATTATATTCGATCAACCAAAAAAGTTTAATGATTTTATTACTAAAAGAAATTTTTTGGAATCAGAAGAAGAGATAGTAGCTATACTAAACAATGCCATGATAAATAATCATAGATTACCTATAATTATACAACCGGTCATCGAGTCACTCAAAGATGAAATTACTAAAAGGCTTAGCTTAATATGAAAAAGGTTGCTGTTATAGGTGGAGGATTTGGCGGTATTGCCGCTGCAATAAGATTAAGAGCAAGAGGTAATGACGTAACCATCTATGAGCGCCTAGATGCACTAGGGGGTAGGGCGCAAGTTTTCAAAAAAAATGGCTACATACATGATGCTGGGCCTACGGTAATTACAGCGCCTAATCTATTTTATGAGCTCTTTGAATTGTTTGATGAGAATTTAGAGGATTATCTAGAGTTTAAACCTCTGGATCCCTGGTATCGATTTCGTTTTCATGATCAAACTGAGTTTGATTACGGTCCAGACCGTGAAAAAATGCTTGATCAGATTGAAAAGATTTCACCTGAGGATGTTTCAGGTTATCTATCGATGCTTAAAGAGTCTGAAGAAATCTTTAAGCTTGGCTATGAGAAATTAGCGGGGCATCCGTTTAGTAAGTTAACTACAATGATGCGATACGCTCCAGATATTATAAAAATGAAGGGTTATCGTTCTGTTTATAGCTTTGTATCTGAACACATAAAACATCCTAATCTACGTCAAGCGTTCTCAATACAGCCTCTATTAGTCGGTGGCAATCCGTTTAAGACATCTTCCATATACTCACTCATTCATGCACTAGAGCAAAAATGGGGTATATTTTTCTGCATGGGCGGAACAGGGAAGCTCGTATCAGAGCTTGAAAAGCTGATGCTTAGAAATGGCATTGAAATAAATTATGGGTCTGATGTAAGTCATTTCTCTACATCTAGAAAGCTAATAACGAGAGTTAATTTTACAAACAGTGATAGTAAAGAATTTGATTATGTAGTGAGTAATGCCGACCCGATACAGGTCACAACAGAACTCCTCAAAAATGAAAAAATTTCTATTCATAATCGGCTAATAAAAAAATATGCAAAACACTCAATGGGTTTATTCGTATTATTTTTTGGCTCAGTAGAAAGGTATGAAAATGTTGCACACCATACAATCTGGATGGGTCCAAGGTACAAAGAGCTTTTGAAAGATATATTTGAGCATCATCATTTGGCTGAGGATTTTTCAATATATCTCCATAGGCCAACTTGTACAGATAAATCTTTTGCACCTAAAAATCAAGATAGCTATTATGCGCTTGTGCCAGTTCCAAATTTAAAAGGTAACCAAAACTGGTCTGAAATAAAGGAAGGTCTTTCCAAAAAAATCATAGATGCTCTTGATAAAACTATAATGCCTGGTATCACTAAAAATGCGAGAGAAATTTTTTGCATGACACCTGAGGACTTTAAGACTAATTATAGAACGCCTTATGGCAGCGGTTTCTCAATTGCTCCTATTTTGACTCAATCAGCTTGGTTTAGGACTCATAATCAAGATGATCGATACAAAAATCTCTTTTATGTTGGAGCCGGTACACATCCTGGAGCTGGAGTTCCTGGAGTAATTAATTCTGCGAAAGTTGTTGAAAAAATACTATACCCATGACAAATTACTCTAAAGTGATGAGACACCACGGAAAAACCTTTTTTTGGGCAACATCATTCCTCGAAAAAAAAACTGCTGAAAATCTATATTCAATATATGCATTTTGTCGTCGTATTGATGATTTGATTGATGAAAAACAAGATGAAAAAAACTTACATCAAGATTTTTATTCTATTGCTCATGCATGGGATAAAGATAAGTTTTCTGGTGCATTTGAAGAATTCAAAGGAATGGATCAAAAAAATTTACCCAGAGAGTCTGTCATTAAGGAGTTTCTAAAAGGGCAAACAGGAGATATCACGCATAATCAACCCAAAGACATGAATGAGCTAATTGTTTATTGTTATCGAGTTGCAGGAGCTGTAGGTCTAATGATCTGTGATGTTATTGGGATCAAAGACACTCGCTTGAAGTACTTCGCTATTGACCTCGGAATAGCTATGCAGCTTACCAATATATGTCGAGATATAAATGAGGATGCTAAAATTAATAGAATTTATTTGCCAAAAAATATGATTGATTTATCGCTTGATAGCTTTAAAAGTCCGTCGAATGAAGATCTTATAAAAATCAACGAGGCAAGAAATTCTCTATTAGAATGTGCAGATACTTACTACAAAAGCGGTGAAAAAGGAATAGCATATTTACCCTTCAAGACTGCACGAGCTGTTATGATTGCCTCTAAGTTATATCAAGCTATTGGGAAAAAAACTATAAAAAATAAAATTTCATATGAGTCTCATCGGGTTTATCTAAACAAGCTTGAAAAAACACTACTTACAATAAAAACACTTTTTAAATTAAATAATAGAAAAAATATCGATAATCATAATGAAATACTACATACGTCTTTGATAAAGCTTCCTGATGCACATATAAAATGAAAAAAATATATGATTTAGTGGTAATTGGGGCAGGGCTATCCAGCTTAATGTTCTTATACCAGTACTTAAAAAAAAATAGCGGACAAAGCATACTTTTGCTAGAGCAAAAAGATGGGTTTAAACAAGATCAAACGTTTTGCGTTTGGGAGGGGCCAGGTTTGCCCGACATCACAAATGAATTCAAGTTAAAACCAAAAAAAAGCTGGGGTAAGATAATTCTTAACAGCTGCAACTATGAAATAAAAAGAGATATTGAGCCCTATAAGTACGTCTGCTTTGATGGCAAAGAAACACTAGAAAGCTTGTATAACGAATGTAAAATAAAAATTACAGCCAAAAAAAATGAACTGGTTGAGCAAACAAACTATAAGAATGACATACATATTATAACAACAAATAATGCGACCTATCACGGGAAATGTATTGTTGATAGCAGGAATAATATCAAAACACATGAGATAAAATCTCCTCTAGTTAAACAAGCTTTTGTTGGTGACGAGATAGAGTTAACGAAAAATCTATTCAGTCCTGATGAGGTGACATTAATGTCATTCAAAGAAAAAAATAATGCAATTGAGTTTACTTATCTGCTCCCATTTTCAAAGAATAGGGCACTTATTGAAACAACAGTTTTTTCATCATCTCCCAATCTAAAAGAGATACAAGACAGCCACGATGTACTTCTTAAAAAATATGAGCCATATACTAAAATAAGGCAAGAAAAAGCAACTATACCGATGGCAATCATCATGCCTGACGAGGAAAAGGCGGTTCTTAGGATAGGTACAGGTGGCGGTATGATTAGAGCCTCATCGGGCTACTCAATGAGAAGAATCGCAAATTGGGCCCTCGCACTAAATGAAGGTAATATTAATGCAAATAATGTATCTAGCTATAAATATCAGTTTAGTCCGCTATTAAATTGGCTTGATAAAAATTTTCTTAATGTCATTCTCAGATATCCAAACAAAGGACCGTATTTGTTTATGACGCTATTTAAAAAAGCAAATGTCTCTTCACTTGTTAAGTTTTTATCAGATAAGCAGTCGATGGCGGATTTAATAAATATATTATTGAGTATGCCAAAAAAATTGATGTGCAAAGGTTTATTTAAAGAAAAAAATGATGTCAAAAATTAAGATTCATCAGATACTGTTTATCCTAACCTCATTAGTTATTATATATGCTTGTGCGTTGCAACACGCTATGTCTTTTGGCTCTTATAGTTATGAGATACCTGAATTCAGTGTTGCCATAGTAGTTGTCTCACTAATATTAATCGGAACCATTGGAGTCGCTCATGGCGCACTTGATGGCAAAATAATATGGGAGCATTCCAGTAGATATAGTGTCAGGTTAAAACTATATTCCATCTATCTTATACTAGCTTTTTCTGGGGCAATACTATGGTTTTTTTATCCATTAGGTGGCTTAGCAGTCCTGTTGATAATGTCCTCTTTTCACTTCGGTGTATCCGATCTTAACTTTTTAAAGAACATACGTATAAGCTTAAAATTATACTGGGGGTTCGCGATGACATTTCTACCATTATTATTTAAAGAAGAAGTAGTTAGCGAGCTTTTTTTTGATCTGACATCAATGGTTATTTATCCAGAGATAATATATACAATAAGAATTATGGTGATTCTTAGTATTATCCTTTTTTTCTTAAGTATACTTATGATGAGACGAGCCGGTAAAGACGAAAATTCTTCTGAATTAAAGCTATTATGCATAGAAATGGGGGTTTTAATAGCACTGGCATATTATTTAAATCCTTTAATTTGGTTCTCTTTTTATTTTTGCGGGCTACATGGATTAAGAGCAATAATAGATAGCGAATTTAAAATAATACCTGACTTAATTTGGCTTATTTTGTTCACAGCACCAATATCATTAATGATTTTTTTAATCGAATGGGATTATAACTTTAATAGCTTATTAGTAGTGTTTCCAATACTAGCGAGCCTAACAGTTGCTCACATGCTGCTACCCAGGATTAAAAATTATGTGAAGTCCTAAATTAGATGAAAAGCCTATTTAGGTTCGCCTACATACCTTAAGTATGGAAGCTTGGAGTCTATTGTACCAAATTTTTGCTCGGCATCTTCATCAGACACGGACATGGTAACTATAACATCTTCCCCAGGAAGCCAATTGGCTGGTGTAGCGACTGGCATACGGTCGGTTAACTGAATAGAGTCCAGTGCCCTAATAATTTCATCAAAGTTTCGACCAACAGCCATAGGATAGGAAAGCATTAGACGAATTTTTTTATCTGGCCCAATTATAAACACTGTTCTTACGGTCGCGCTGTGTTGGGCTGTTCTTCCATCGGGTAAAAAAGCGTCTGATGGAAGCATTCCATACAATTTTGCAACATTCAAAGAAGTATCATCAATAATAGGGAATGTAATGTGGGCATCCGATACCAGCTCAATATCTTTAATCCACTTATGATGGTCATCAGTTGCATCAACAGAAACTCCAATAACTTTTGTACTACGAGCATCGAACTCACGCGAAAGTTTAGCTACTACTGCGAACTCAGTTGTACAAACAGGAGTGAAATCTTTTGGATGAGAAAAGAGAATGGTATAGCTTTCATCCATCCATTGATGAAAGTCAATATTCCCAATCGTAGATTTGGCATTGAAATTTGGTGCAACATCGTTTATTAACAGTGACATATAGACCTTTTGTTATAAATCTTTTATAAAGGTTAGTACTTATTATTCACTTTCTAAAGCTTAATGTGAAGCCCTCAAGTATAGATATGTTTTATTCACTTCATTTTTTTAAATAAAGAGACATAAGTAAATCTGAAGAGATCATCCAATTTAACATAATATACATTATGCGCGCATATAATGAGAACAAGATATAAGCAGGATCCTATGACAAGTCATGTAAAAGTTACAAACTCTTCTGCGGCTGTTGGGTGAATACCAATAGTGTTATCAAAATCTTGTTTAGTTGCTCCAGCTTTAATTGCAACAGCAAGCCCCTGTATGATTTCGCCTGCATAATCCCCAACCATATGACAACCTATGACTTTATTAGTACTTCTAACTACAATTAGCTTCATAAAGACTTTGCTTTTTCCTCCCCCTAGAGTCTCTTTCATTGGTCTGAAATGACTTCTGTATATATCTAAGTCATCTCTATGTATAATTTTTGCAACATCCTCTGTATGACCTACTGAAGCTGAGTTTGGCTGACTAAATATTGCCGTAGGAATGTCTGAATAGTCAACTGAAATCCTTTTTCCTGTTACAAAGTACTCAGTTATAGCCATACCCTCTGCTATTGCTACCGGCGTTAACTCGATTTTACCTATCACGTCTCCAATTGCGTAAATATTACTTATTGATGTCTCGTAATATTCGTTAACATAAATAGAACCGTTATCATTTAACTTTAAATTTATGTTGGTCAATCCAAGATTTTCTGTATTCGGTAATCTGCCTGTAGCGAACATTATCAGATCTGCTTCAATAGAATTTGCGTCCTTAAGTCTAGCTTTATATCTATATTTATTAATATTTTGGCCTAATTCTTTCTTGTGTTTGCTAGCTTCTATAGATTCAATCTCATTCGAGAAATGTAAATTAACCCCTTGAATTTCATACTCTTCTTTAATTTTATTCCTTACATCGCAATCAAAACCCTTTAAAAATAATTCTCCTCTGTGTATGAGATGAGTTTCAACACCCATACCATTAAATATTCCCGCAAATTCGACTGCTATATATCCGCCTCCAACTATAATTATTTTTTTTGGAAGTTTATCCAGATAAAAGGCTTCGTTAGAAGTAATTACTAAATCACTCCCAGGAAAATTAGGTACGTAAGGTTTGCCACCTGTGGCTATTAAAATATTTTTTGCTGTATAGGTTTTATTATTTACTAGTATTGAATTTGGTGCTGATATAGAAGCTTTACCATATATAATTTTTACGCCAGAGTTATCTAATAAATCCCTATATATTTCATTCAGTCTGGCTATTTCTTTATTTTTATTTTCTAGCAACCTTTTCCAGTTAAATCTTATTCCCTCTAAATCCCAACCAAATCCTTTAGCTTGATTAAAACTATGACTATATTCTGAAGCATAAACGAACAATTTTTTTGGTACACACCCAACATTAACGCAGGTCCCACCGAGCGCCTGATGATCTGCTATGGCCACACTTAACCCTCTTTTGGCAGACATTCTTGCAGTTCTTACGCCTCCTGAACCGGCACCAATGACAAACAAATCAAAATCGTATTTCATTAATTGGTCTCCAAATCTAAATCAAGGTTTAAACCACGCTAGTTTAGAGTGCAATGAAACTACAGAACCAACGATAATTAATGTTGGCGCTTTTGCTCCACCCTTTCTTACTTTGCTTGGCAATGAGGAAAGATCAGCTATATATAGTTGCTGATTTCTTGTTGTTCCTTTTTCTATTAGAGCTGCTGGTGTAGTGGGGTCCATACCAGATGCTATCAATTTTTCACAAATTATCTCAAGACCATTGAGGCCCATATAAAAAACTAAAGTTTGATTTGGAGCAGTTAGTTCTATCCATTCAAGATCTAAAATACTATTTTTTTGATGGCCAGCAATAAAACGTACAGAATGAGCATGGTCACGATGTGTAAGAGGGATGCCGGCGTAACTTGCACATCCGGAGGCAGCTGTAATACCTGGTACGACTTGGAATGGTATACCGTGGTCCCCCAAATGTTCTATCTCCTCCCCTCCTCGACCGAAAATAAACGGATCTCCGCCTTTTAACCTAAGGACACGATTTCCTTTTTGAGCCAGCTCAACTAATTTTTTATTAATATTTTCCTGAGTAACCGGGTGATCACCTGCAGTTTTTCCAACAAATATCAGCTCAGCATCTCGTCTGACTAAAGCTATGACCTCTTTAGATACAAGCCTGTCATAAAGCACTATATCTGCTTTTTGCATAAGTCTTAGCGCTCTAAAGGTTAGCAAGTCTGGATCACCCGGCCCTCCACCAACTAAGTAAACTTCCCCCAGTTTTTCAAATTTACTGCACTCTATTTTTTTTTTCAGCTCCATCTCTGCAGCTTTATTTTTTTCTGCATAGACTAATTCTGCAATTTCTCCAGAAAAAATATTCTCCCAAAAAGCTTTTCGACTATTAGGGTCTGTAATTTTTTCTTTAACGAGTGGACGAAATTTACCTGCAAGTCTAGCTAATCTGCCATATCCAGAGGGAATTATACTTTCTAGTTTTGTTCTTAACATTCTTGCTAAAACTGGGGCAGATCCACCACTACTTATAGCGACTAACATTGGATTTCTATCAACAATAGAAGGAAAAATAACTGTACATAGCTCTGGTTGATCAACAACATTAACTGGAATATTGAGCAACTTAGCATGGTCTGATACTTGTGCATTTACCTCTTTTGAATTAACAGCAGAAATTACTAGACAAGCATTTTTCAAATCATTGATTTCAAACTTTTTTTTATATATTTTTATGGAGTTATTTTTAGCGATATCTTTTATTCGATCATCAATATCCGGGGCAATGATATCTACTAGGGCCCCAGCTTCTAGCAATGGTCGAATTTTTCTAAGTGCTATAGATCCAGCACCGACGACAACGCAGCGACGATTTTTTATATTGTGAAATAATGGTAAAAATTCCATAGGGATAATGTAACTTGATTTATCTAGTACTACTAATAACTGTTTGTTCGCCCATATACTTCTGAAGCACTTTTGGTATTGCTATAGAGCCGTCTTCTAGCTGGTAATTCTCCATCACAGCAACAAGCGCTCTTCCTACTGCCAAGCCTGAACCATTTATTGTATGAAGCAGCTCAGGTTTACCTGTATCGGGGTTACGCCAACGAATTCTTGAGCGGCGAGCTTGAAAATCTCGAAAATTACTACAAGACGATATCTCACGATAACAATTTTGAGAGGGAAGCCAAACCTCTATATCATAGGTCCTTGCCGCTGAAAATCCAATATCTCCGCCACATAATATGACAGTCCTGTACGGAAGCTCTAGCATACGCAGAATGGCTTCTGCATGTCCAGTTATGGATTCGAGAGCTTCAGTCGATTTTTTTGGTTCAGAAAAATGAACTAATTCAACTTTTTCAAATTGGTGCTGACGAATCATACCTCTAGTATCTTTCCCATAGCTCCCTGCCTCACTTCTAAAACATGGAGTATGGCATGCAAGCATTATCGGTAGCTGCGCAGCATCAATGATCTGATCCCGATATATATTAGTAACTGGAACTTCTGCTGTTGGGATAAGATAAAATTCTCTTTCATCCTGAAGCTTAAATAAATCTTCTTCGAACTTTGGAAGCTGCCCTGTACCATACAATGATTCACTGTTGACAAGATAGGGAACGTTAACTTCTTCATAGCCATGCTCAAACTGGTGTGTATCTAGCATGAACTGTGATAATGCTCTATGCATCCTAGCGATGCCCCCGCGCATGACTGAAAAACGGGATCCAGTGATCTTTGCGCCAGACTCAAAATCTAACATGCCTAAGAGTTCACCCAAATCAACATGATCCTTAATTTCGAAAGAAAAATTAGGAAGCTCACCCCAACATCGCAGTTCTATATTATCACTTTCATTAATTCCAGACGGAACCTCCTCATCTGGCAAATTAGGAACACTACTCATATAAACTTCAAGTTCGATCTTTATTGCATTTAGCTTGCTTTCTGCTTGTATGCAAGATTTTTTGAGTTCTTCACCTTTTACTTTAAATGAAGCTATTTCTTCTTTATTTTTTGCATTAGAAATAGCTTTTCCCATTTCTTTAGAGTATGTATTTCTTTTAGATTGTAAAGACTCAGAAATATTTTGAAGTTTACAACGCTGCGACTCAAGCCCATCAAGATACTTAGTATCTAAAGTGAAACCTTTTATTGACAGCTTTTCAGCAATCTTATCTGGTTCAGAACGAACAAGTTTTATATCTAGCATAAGATTTAAACCATTCCTAAAAAAGACGTATTAGAAAAATTGCACTTAAAGTCCCTAAAAGACAAAGTGTAACCGTTAAAAATATATATAAAATCGCAAATATAGCTTGGCCATTTTGCCATAAAGCTATCGTATCAAGCGAAAATGCTGAAAAAGTAGTAAATGCTCCCAAGAAACCAACCATCAGCAGATTTCGCAACTCAGCAGGTAAAAGACCTCGCTCGACTATAAGTGCGTAGCAGCAGCCCACTAGAATGGAACCACCCAAATTAACGAGCAAGGTACTAACTGGGAAACGGTCACCAAACACAGGTAAAAGAGCTATATTTATTGCGTAACGTGCCAGCGATCCTAATGCTCCACCAAAAGCTACAGCTAACCATTGCATATTATTATTTTTTCCATGGTATTTTTTATATTTAAAAATAGCCTAATTAAAGATTAGCCACAAATTTTATTTATGTCTAATTACGTCAACTCCTTCGGGGAGATCAAATTGAAAATTCTTATTTTCTACTACTCTATTTAATTGAGTTTTTATCAAATATATTTCTGATCTATACCCGAGAGAATCCCATAATTTAATCGACAAAGGGACTTTATTTTCAAAACTAAGCTCTATCTTTTCGTAAAGACTATTAGTATTAATAGGTGTGAGAACAAAATCTATAGGTCCAATTCCTGTGCAATTTATATCATAACTTAATTCAGCATTTTCAATACTACCAATGAAAAGAATAGCGGGATTTCTTATTAGATCTTGACTGAATTTGCTAACAGTAGCCTGCTCAAGGTCTGGGTCGTAAATCCAAATATTTTTGTTATCAGCTATAATATGCTGTTCTAGCGGACTTTTGGTTACCCAGAGAATATTACCTGGTCTTTTCGCTATTAAGTAACCCTGCTTTTTTTGATGAATGTTATTTTTTTCAGTGTAGCTAATTTGTTCGAAATCTGCCCTCATTGTATTAATCGAGGATAGCAAATGTTGTAGATTTTTTTTGCAATTCAAAGAATTATTATGCTCGACAGCAGAAACGGCTAAGCTATAGAAAAAAAAGATGCCTATTAATAACCATTTCATGATCACTCCCGCGGAGGAGCTGGAGACAAAACTTCTCTATTGCCATTCAGACCCATTTCGCTTACGACTCCAGATGCTTCCATTTGTTCTACAAGCCGAGCGGCCCTATTATAACCGACCCTTAGTTTTCGCTGAACAGATGAGATTGAAGCCTTTCGTGTTTGAATAACAAAAGCTACAGCTTCATCGTAAAGAACATCAGATTCTTGATTGCTAGCATCATCAGAGTCAGAATTATATCCAGGAACTGAGATACTGCTTGTAGCTTGCTCACTTGTTATGTCTTCAAGGTATTCTGGAGTTCCTCTACTCTTCCAGTCGGCAACTACCTTGTGTACCTCATGATCATCCACGAAGGCTCCATGTACACGAACAGGTATACTGGTTCCTGGCGGAAGATAAAGTAAATCTCCATGGCCCAACAAGGATTCAGCTCCACTTTGATCTAATATGGTTCTAGAATCAATTTTTGAGGAAACCTGGAAGGCAATACGACTTGGTACATTAGCTTTAATTAACCCAGTGATAACATCCACCGAAGGCCTTTGTGTAGCAAGTATTAGATGTATTCCAGCTGCTCTAGCTTTTTGCGCAATACGAGCAATGAGCTGCTCAACTTTTTTGCCAACAATCATCATCATGTCAGCGAATTCATCAATAACAACTACAATATATGGAAGTTTTTCTAATTTAGAGGGCGAATCATTTTCATCGCTGAGAAGTTCGTCTGGTATCCATAAGGGATCCAAAAGAGGAGCTCCAGCAGCAACGGCATCAGTTATTTTTTTATTATACCCAGCAAGATTTCTTACTCCCAAAGCGGACATGAGTTTATAGCGTCTCTCCATCTCACCAACACACCATCTGAGGCTACTAGCTGCATCCTTCATATCTGTAACAACTGGTGTTAGTAGATGAGGAATATCGTCATAGACGGATAACTCTAACATCTTAGGATCAATCAAAATCAGTCTTACGTCATCTGGGGTTGATTTATATAGCAAGCTTAGAAGCATTGAATTAATTCCGACGGACTTGCCAGAACCAGTAGTTCCAGCTACTAATAAATGTGGCATTTTTGATAAGTCAGCGCATACAGGAAGTCCGGAAATATCATTTCCAAGTGCTAATGTTAAAGGAGATTTAGCTTCTTCATAAACTTCAGATGAAAGGACCTCACTGAGGCGTACCATCTCTCTGTGTTCGTTAGGTATTTCAATTCCTACGTAAGATTTTCCAGGAATAACTTCCACTACTCTGACGCTAACAACTGCTAGAGATCTAGCCAAATCTCTAGAAAGACCGCTTATTCTACTAGCTTTGATACCAGCTGCAGGTTGTATTTCAAAACAGGTAACGACTGGACCAGGAAGCACCTCTATTACTTCAGCGCTAATACCAAAATCCTGTAATTTTATTTCTAGCTGCTTAGACATAGCCTGCAAAGACTCCTTAGAAAAAGCCTTACTCTTATCTGCATTCGCAACATCTAGTAAACTTAGCGCTGGAAGTGTCGCTAGATTTGACTCAGCAAAAAAAGATTTTTGTTTTTCTTTTTCAACACGAGCACTGGGTGAAGGTTTTTGAGATGGAGACTGAATGTTTAAGGGTTGCCTTGTTATGTCGCGTTTTGCTTGATTTTCCTGTATCTCTTTTCGGTGTTTTTGAGCAAGAAGGGCTTGAGCCGTCTCATTTTTTTTTGCCTCACGTGCTTCGAGCTGACAAACAATATAATCATTTAGTCTTGATACCGTTCTTCCTAGATTCTCAATTAAGGCAAGCCAAGATATATCGGTGAAAACCGTTAATCCAAATAGAAAAATGGCAACCAATATAAGAGTGCTACCAACGTTATTGAATGCTGCTAGCGCTGCTACCTCTACTGATGAGCCAAGAATACCACCAACACCGAAAGGCAATGAAGTTACGACAGCCGCATAATGGAGAGAGGCAAGCGAAGTCGCGCTAACTAGCACCATCACTAGCCCTAGTATACGAAGAGTGAAAACTAAACTGTCAACTCGAGATTCGTTATCTTGGCGGGTTTTATATACATTCCATGCTCTCAAAGCTAAAAGAACTGGTAATAAGAAAGCTACATAGCCAAGAAATGAAAAGAAAATATCTGACAGCCATGCACCAATAAATCCTCCAGCATTTATAATATGATCAACATCTCCAGCATGAGACCACCCCGGATCATTTGGTGAATTTGTAACTAAAGCAACCAACAGATATATGCAAACAACTAGCCAGCCAATTAATGCGCCCTCTTTAAGGATCAAGCTAACCTTAGATGGTTCTAGTTGGCTATTATTTTTCGATAAAGATTTGCGAGATTGTTTTTCTTTATTCAAGACATTATCCTAATTAACTTCAATGTTAATACTATTGTAAACACAGTAGTTTTAAATACTAGGGACCAATTCGATAAGATTATATTATAAGTCAAATTAATAGGCTTTATAATAAATTCCTGCTGTTCCTCTGAGCACATATTCCTTATTATAAACAAAATTTATATTGAACAATGGAAACTACTTATGTCAGAAATTCAACATCATAAATTAATCATTCTTGGGTCCGGTCCTGCTGGCTATACTGCAGCAATTTATGCGGCGAGAGCAAATTTAGATCCAGTTATTATTACTGGTATACAGCAAGGTGGACAACTAACTACAACGACTGATGTTGATAACTGGCCTGGTGATCCTCATGGGCTTCAGGGCCCGGATCTTATGACCAGAATGCAAGAGCATGCAGAAAAATTCGAAACAAAAATCATATTTGATCATATAGAGAGCGTAGATTTAAGTAAAAAGCCTTTTTTATTGAGTGGTAGTAGTGATTTTACCTGTGATTCCCTCATTATTAGTACTGGAGCCTCAGCACAATACTTGGGGCTTCCATCTGAAGAGGCTTTTATGGGCAAAGGGGTTAGTGCATGCGCTACTTGTGATGGTTTTTTTTATAGAGGAAAAAAGGTTGCTGTCATTGGTGGTGGTAACACGGCGGTCGAGGAGGCACTTTACCTTTCTAATATCTGCAGTGAGGTCACCCTTGTTCACCGAAGAGATAAACTAAGGTCTGAAAAAATATTAATAGACAAGCTTATGGAGAGAGCTAAAAATGGCAACATTAACATACTATGGAACCATACTTTAGATGAGATATGTGGAAATGACTCCGGGGTAACCTCCCTTACGCTCAAAAGTACGGAGGATAACAATCTGGTTAATCTTGAGGTAAGTGGGGTATTCATAGCTATTGGACATAAACCTAATACTGAGATTTTCCAAGGGCAGCTAGCCATGAAAGACGGTTACATCAAGGTAAATGGTGGCTTAGAGGGTAATGCAACTGAAGTAAGTGTTGCTGGTGTTTTTGCGGCAGGAGACGTTGCTGATCATGTATATCGTCAGGCAATAACCTCTGCTGGCTCAGGTTGTATGGCAGCGCTAGATGCAGAAAAGTATCTTGACGATCTGACATAAAAGATACTTATGCTTAATGTCAAAATTCTTGAATCCAGGAACGTTTGTTTTCCAAATCCGTCAACTGCACTTAAAGAGCCAAACGGACTTTTAGCTTGCATGGGTAACATGGAGCCGACTACCCTAATTAAAGCGTATACAAACGGAATATTTCCATGGTACGAAGAAGAATCGCAACCAATTCTTTGGTGGTCACCAAATCCTAGGGCTGTGATTTATCCGAATGGTATAAAAATATCACGGTCTTTAAAAAAAACTATTAGAGCTCAACCATGGGAAGTACGACTAGACACAGAATTTGAGTCTGTCATAAAAAACTGTTCGTATCCTCGAAAAAACAAAAAAAAAGAAGGTACGTGGATAAATTCTAATATGCAACGCTCATATATAGATTTACATTCAAAAGGTATCGCTCATTCTTTAGAGATTTGGTTAAAAAATGAATTGGTTGGAGGACTATATGGGGTCGTTATAGGTGATGTATTTTGTGGTGAATCTATGTTTAGTTTGAAGCCAAATGCATCAAAAATAGCCTTAGTTCAACTTGCTTTATTGATGCAAAAATTAACAAAAAATGGAATAATTGACTGTCAAATCCAAAATGATCATTTAATTTCAATGGGTAGTTTAAATATCCCAAGAAAAGATTTTTTATCGAAGTTAGCAGATTTGCGTGATAGACCAAAATTTTGGCCTACCTGCTGGAAGTGTATAATGGCCTAATAACCTTTTTTATCTTTAAACCTTAATTGACAAAGAATATTATTATGTCCCGTGATATAGCACCAGATTTAAGACGAATAAGATTATTCTTAACAAATCCACATCCTTGTAGCTATATACCAGGAAATGAGGCCACAACTGCCTTTGTTGCGTCAACTGATCCAAATTTAGAAGTGGTATCACATATTGAGGTAGATTCAACACTTTACTCTCAGTTGTCCGATATGGGCTTTAGAAGAAGTGGCCAATATTTTTATTCACCAAGATGTAAATCCTGTAATGCTTGCATATCAGCAAGGGTGCCAATCAATACATTCGAATATAGTAGACAGCAAAAACGCTGTATTAAGAGGAATGGAGACTTAACTGTAACGCTATCAACGACAGTTGACGAACAGGAACATTATCCTCTGTACAAAAGGTACATTAATACAAGGCATGCTGATGGAGATATGTACCCACCAAGTATGCCACAATTTAGAGACTTTATAGGGAATCTTCGTGAATACACTAAGATGCTAGAAGTTAGACTCCATGGTGAGCTAGTTGCTGCTGGAGTTGTCGATTATCTTGATGATGGACTTTCAGCAATTTATAGTTATTACTCGACTGAACCACAACATAAAAATAGGAGTCTGGGGACATTTTCTGTTTTATCTCAAATCGCCATAGCAAAAGAAATAGGGTTATCTTACCTATATCTTGGGTATTGGATAAAAGATAGCCCAAAAATGGCATATAAGTCTAATTATAGGCCTCTAGAAATACTCAAAGATAGACAATGGGTCCTGCTTGATTGACTTTATGTTTTTTTCAGGCAGAATGCGGCTGAACTGTTAAACCGTAACCTCCAAAAAGAGTAAATTATGCCTAAAGAAGAACAAATAGAAATGGAAGGTGAAGTAATAGATACTCTTCCAAATACAACCTTCCGTGTGAAGCTAGAAAATGAACATGTTGTTCTCGCACACATATCTGGAAAGATGCGAAAAAATTATATTCGTATCCTCACTGGTGATACAGTCAGAGTTGAACTTAGCCCCTACGATTTATCTAAAGGAAGAATAACCTACCGAGCAAGATGATCTTT
>CAZSMR010000014.1:17597-30296 GCA_964608185.1 uncultured Porticoccus sp.
GTTTCTGTTTGAATGTCATCATTTTCAACAAACACTTTAATAGTTCCGCCGTTGGCAAGACTTCCAAATAGAACCTGTTCAGAGAGCGGTTTTTTAATTTTTTCAAGGATTAATCTCTGCATCGGTCGTGCACCCATTTTTTCATCATAGCCATGGAGTGCAAGCCATTCTCTAGCTTCTTGATCTACTTCTAATACAACACGTTTATCGTCTAATTGTTGTTGCAGTTGACACAAAAACTTATCGACAACTGTATTGATAACATTGGTTCCTAGAGGGCGAAATTGGATGATACTATCAAGACGATTCCGAAACTCAGGTGTAAATAAATTTTTAAGGGCTTCCATTCCGTCACTTTTATGATCCTGCTTTGCAAAGCCCATGGATGAGCGACTCATTTCTTGTGATCCAGCATTCGTGGTCATAATAAGTATCACATTCCTAAAGTCAGCTTTACGACCATTATTATCTGTCAAGGTTCCATGATCCATGACCTGTAGTAGCAAATTAAACACCTCTGGATGGGCTTTTTCTATCTCATCTAACAATATAACTGCATAGGGGTTCTTGGTAACAGCATCCGTTAAAAGTCCACCTTGATCAAAACCGACATAGCCTGGAGGAGCTCCAATTAATCTTGAAACGGTATGACGCTCCATATATTCAGACATATCGAACCTTAGCATCTCTATACCCATGATCTCAGATAACTGCTTGGATAACTCTGTTTTACCAACACCTGTAGGTCCTGCGAACAAAAATGATCCAATTGGTTTTCCTGAATCTCTAAGGCCTGCGCGTGAGAGCTTAATAGAGCTGGCTATAGCAGATATTGCTTCATTCTGGCCAAAAACAACCATTTTTAAATTTTCTTCAAGATTTTCAAGTTGAATCATATCTGATGAAGATATACTTTTAGTTGGTATTCTTGCAATTTTTGCAACAATTGTTTCAATATCTGAAATACCAATCAATTTTTTTCGTTTAGATGGAGATAACAACTGTTGATGGGCTCCTGCCTCGTCAATAACATCAATAGCTTTATCTGGTAAATATCGATCTGTTATATGTCGTGAAGCTAGATTTACTGCTGTTTTAAGTGCAGACTGAGAAAAACGCAACTTGTGATGCTCTTCAAATCTTGACTTCAAGCCCTTAAGTATTTCTATAGCCTCATCAATAGAAGGCTCTGGGACATCTATTTTTTGGAAGCGTCTTGATAGCGCCCTATCCTTCTCAAACACACCTCTATATTCTTGATAAGTTGTAGAACCTATACAGCGTATATTGCCTGATGTAAGAATGGGCTTAAGTAAATTCGAGGCATCCATTACGCCACCTGAAGTTGCACCTGCACCAATAATAGTGTGTATTTCATCAATAAAAAGAATCGCTCCATCTTTTGCTTTAAGCTCTGCAAGAATACCCTTGAAACGTTTTTCAAAATCACCTCTATATTTAGTACCAGCAAGTAAATCTCCTACATCAAGGGAGTAAACTACTGCATCTTGGAGAACATCAGCTACATTTCCATCAACGATCATTTTAGCTAAGCCCTCAGCTATAGCTGTTTTTCCAACACCAGCCTCTCCGACTAGTAATGGGTTATTTTTTCGGCGGCGGGCTAAAATTTGTGAAACTCTTTCAATTTCGTGAGCTCGGCCTATGAGAGGGTCAATGTTTCCTTCTTGAGCTTCGATATTCAAGTTTGTGGTGAACTGCTCCAGCAAACTTGCTTTTTTTGTATTTTTAGCTTCTGAAGGATTGCTGGGATCAAGATTATCCAGATCATCTTCAGATTCATCTGTATATCCTGAAACACCATGGGATATAACATTAACTATATCGATTCTATTAATACTCTGTGCGTGCAAAAAATACACTGACTGGCTTTCTTGCTCGCTGAATATTGCTACAAGCACATTGCATCCTTCAACTTCCTTATTGCCTGATGATTGAACATGAAAGACAGCTCGCTGTAAAACTCTCTGGAAGCCTAATGTTGGTCGTACAGATTGATCTTCATCATTTTCTTCTATCTGTGGTGTTGCATCTATAAACTCTTCTAGGTCTTTTTTTAATACTTCTACGTCTGCACCACATGATTTTAAGATACTTACAGCTGATTCATTATCAAGAAGAGCCAAAAATAAATGTTCTACTGTCATGAATTCATGACGCTTTTCAGTAGCGTACTTATAGGCATCATTAAGAGTTAGCTCTAGTTCTTTACTTAACATAAAAACCTCAATATTTTGTGTAATTAATCTTGAACTGGTTCAATTTCGCATTTAAGCGGATGGTCGTTATCACGAGCAAATTGCGAAACTTGTTGCGCTTTTGTTTCTGCTATATCACGAACATATACGGCGCAGACAGCTTTACCTTCTGTATGGACTTTAAGCATTACTCTTGTAGCAGCATCATAGTTCATAGAGAAAATTTGTTTTAAAAGAACGACGACAAACTCCATCGGAGTGTAGTCATCATTAAATATCACTACCTTGTAAAGAGACGGTTTTTTTAGCTTTGGTTTTGATTCTTCTACAACTGCAGTTGTATCGTCACCAAAATCATAGTTGTCATCAGAATCGTTACTGACAAGCCTTATCATGAAAAAGTATCCATATATGTAGTTAAAAATTTATACAATGCTTGCTATGCACTCCTTTAGAGTCTATATAAAGTAAGTTATTATTTTGCATTTAGTCACAAGAGCTAAAAATATGCAATCTAAGCACCACATCGTCTTATGCTTACTCTAATGGTTTATATTGGGCTGAAATATCCGAATTTCAAGGTGAATATTAGCAAATATAGGTATATTTCGTTAAAATTTTTGAGCTATGTAGCAGATAGCCCATTATAACTATTATTTTTCAAAAATTATTAGGATTTTTAATGATTGATCTCATAGTTTTTAATAAGCCATATGGTATTTTGAGTCAATTTTCTGATCGTGACGGACATCTGGGCTTAAAAGGCTACATAAACTTACCTGGCATTTATCCAATGGGTAGGCTTGATCGTGACTCTGAGGGCCTTTTATTGCTATCAAATGATGGAAAATTACAGGCAAAAATCTCAGATCCAAAGTATAAAATGGAAAAAATTTATCTAGTACAAGTTGAAGGAGAAATTACTACAGCAGCAATCAAGTCTCTGATGTCTGGTATTATGCTTAATGATGGCATGACCCTTCCTGCTAAAGCACAAAAACTAACTGAGCCCCAAGTTTGGCCAAGAGAGCCTCCGATTCGATTTAGAAAACACTTACCAACAAGCTGGTTAGAGCTTCGTATTAAAGAAGGTAGAAATAGGCAAGTTAGAAGGATGACTGCATCAACAGGATTTCCAACTCTTCGACTAATTCGAAAAAGTATTGGTCCATGGAAACTTGGAAATATTAAATCTGGCAAATATCATCATCAAAAAGTAAGCTTATAGAAAACTAAAAAGAAATAAAGATTGTACAAACATAAAAAAATATTTAGCTATTAATGAGTATTGATTGGATTTGCTGGTAGCCATCGGTATGATCATTACATATATGCATATCCCAAAGAAAAAAGGTAATCTCAACCATAATTCTCCTAAAATTAAAGTTATTGTTGGGATGTCTGGTGGTGTCGATTCCTCAGTAACAGCTCTTTTATTACAACAGCAAGGTTATTCTGTTGAAGGTCTCTTTATGAAGAACTGGGATGAAGACGACGATACAGATTATTGCACAGCGCAGCAAGATATGCTGGATGCTCAATCAGTAGCTGATTTATTAAAAATTCCCCTACATACCGCAAACTTCGCTTCTGAATACTGGGATAACGTATTTGAAAATTTTTTATCATCATACAGAAATGGAAGAACTCCTAATCCTGACGTTCTATGCAACAAAGAAATTAAATTTAAAGTTTTTCTAGATTATGCTGAAATATTAGGAGCAGATTTCATAGCAACAGGCCACTATGCCCAAAAGTCAGAAAAAAATGGTCATACATACTTATTAAAAGGGTCTGATGACAATAAGGATCAAAGTTATTTTTTGCATGCTGTAAATGAAAGTGCATTTTCTCGAACTTTATTCCCAATTGGTGGAATGATGAAAACTCAGGTTAGGAAAATTGCAGAAAAATATAAGCTATCGACTGCTAAGAAAAAAGATTCTACTGGGATATGCTTTATTGGTGAGAGAAGATTTAAGGATTTTCTTCAAAAATATTTACCAGCTCAACCAGGAAACATTGAGTGCTCTGAAGGTAAAATTATTGGCCAGCACTTTGGCCTGATGTACCATACACTTGGGCAACGACAGGGTTTAGGAATTGGAGGACTAAAAGATTCAGATAATAGCCCTTGGTATGTAGCTAAAAAAGATTTATCACGCAATGTACTTATTGTAGTACAAGGAACAAATCACCCACTACTGTTTTCAAATAAACTCATAGTATCAAATCTTTACTGGATCAACGAACCACCAATAGAAATAAAAAATAAAAAGCGTGATGGATTTTTCTGTCTGGCAAAAACTCGTTATCGCCAAGCTGATCAGGCGTGCAATATCACTCATACAAATGAAGGATATCAAATTATATTCTCTAATCCACAAAGAGCACTCACACCCGGGCAATCAGTTGTGCTTTATCAAAAAAATATATGTCTTGGTGGAGGTATAATTGAGCAAACATAAAATCCCAAAAACAAATAACAAATACTATAAGTTGAGTATCTTTTGATTTTTAAGAAACCTTCTCAAGATCAGATTTTAGTTTTGTCTAGTATTTTTCAATCCTGTTACCTTGTCGATCAGTTGTCTCATAAGGGAGTGGTGCCTGAAAAAGACTTTACGAAAAGCATGGAGATTTTATTCCATCAAAATCCAAAAAATATGCAAGCTATTTTTGGATCACCAGAAAACCTCCACTATGGAGTCAAATCTATACAAGAGTTGCTAACTTCCGGAGCAAATAGAAAGACACCTGATACACTACGTTATGCTATTGGGGTAATGCATTTAGCAAAAAAATTAAGCAAAAATAAAAAAATGTCTACTGCAATCAAAAAAAGTATTAAAGATTCAATGACACAAATAGAATATTTTTCGATTGCTCATGCCAATGTCATAGCAAGCACCGCCCAAATCTACCAAGATACTTTTGGTACTTTTTTTTATAGGATAAATGTTCATGGGCATATTGATTTTTTAAACCAAGAGTTTATTGTCGCACGCATAAGATGTTTATTGTTTTCTGCTATACGCTCGTCTATGCTTTTTCATCAAATCGGCGGACGAAGATATCAATTAATCTTTAATAAAAAATATATACTAGATGAACTGGCAAAGTTAGCTTCGGCATTTTGTACGTCACAAAACTAAACCGTTAGCATGCATGCATGCATAGGGAGTATATTTTTAGGATCAAAGTGTACTTACTTCTGAAACAACATGAGAATTATTGTAAGATTTACTTACTTTGATCAGATTTATTATTAATGGGCGTCAAACACCCCGCTACCGGAATTAGCAATGAAACTATCAAATTTAACAGCGATATCTCCAGTGGATGGCCGCTATGGTTCCAAAACCGAGGGCCTGCGATCTATTTTTAGTGAGTATGCTTTAATAAAAAATCGTGTTCATGTAGAAGTGTGCTGGTTAAAAAAATTAGCTACTCATTCTGAAATAAAAGAAATACCAATCCTCAATACCAAAGACAGACTTGCACTCGAAGCAGTATCTTTAGAGTTTGATCAAAAAGATGCATTACGTGTGAAAGAAATCGAGAAAACCACAAACCACGACGTTAAAGCTATAGAGTACTTCATAAAAGAAAGAATTTCAGAGAACACGGCGTTATCTAAAATTTCTGAATTTGTGCACTTTGCGTGCACTTCAGAGGATATAAACAATCTCTCTCATGCGCTAATGCTAAAAGAAGGAAGAGATAACTTTTTGTTGCCTACTGCTGAAAAAATAATAATAAAAATTTCAGATTTAGCAAGAAAATATGCTGATATTCCAATGCTCTCACATACACATGGACAGGCAGCTTCTCCTACGACAGTAGGCAAAGAGTTTGCTAATGTTTCTTATCGATTAAATCGCCAAGTAGAGCAAATAAAAAACATACCCCTGTTAGGAAAAATTAATGGCGCGGTCGGCAACTATAATGCTCATTTATTGGCCTACCCGGACATAGACTGGGAGTACAATGCTAGAGAATTCGTAACTAGTCTCGGACTAAGTTGGAACTCTTACACCACACAAATAGAGCCCCATGACTATATTGCTGAGTTATTTGATGCAATCGCTCGCTTCAATAACATCTTAATAGACTTCAATAGAGATATGTGGGGTTACATATCATTGGGTTACTTTAAGCAAAAAACAGTGAGTGGTGAAATAGGATCATCAACTATGCCGCACAAGGTCAATCCAATAGATTTTGAAAATTCTGAAGGAAATCTAGGTCTAGCAAATGCATTATTTAGTCATCTAGCCACAAAATTACCTATTTCTCGCTGGCAACGTGATTTAACTGATTCTACAGTCCTTCGCAACATGGGTGTAGGGTTTGGGTATAGCGAAATAGCCTATCAATCTGTCCTAAAAGGAATAAATAAGTTAGAGGTCAATCATCAGTGCTTAGCTGATGATTTAAACGATAAATGGGAGGTTCTATCTGAGCCGATCCAGACAGTTATGCGTCGGTATGATATACCCGAGCCCTATGAAAAACTCAAAAATCTTACTAGAGGCAAAAGTATCACCAAAGAGTTATTACTTAAGTTTATTGAAACTTTAGAAATACCCGAAAAAGCGAAAATAAAACTTCAAGAGCTTACCCCCGAAAATTATACTGGAAATGCCGCCGATCAAGCTAAAAATATATAAAAAACTAACTTTGGTTATATCAAAAAATTTAAGCCGTACTTTGTAAAGGATTTTTTAATGGGAGACTTACCATCAATACTTGGCGGAATTTCCGCTGATCACTTTTTGAATGAGTACTGGCAAAAAAAACCACTTTTAATACGTAGGGCCATTCCAAACTTTGATTCACCAATTTCTGGAGAAGAATTGGCTGGCCTGTCTTTGGAAAAGGATATTGAATCAAGACTAATTTTTGAAAAAGGGGGGAAAAAGCCCTGGGAGCTAAAGTTAGGGCCATTTGAAGAAAATATTTTTCAAAATTTACCAGAAAGATATTGGACATTATTAGTGCAGGCTGTTGATCTCTGGGTACCAAATGTGAAGAAGCTAACAAACTACTTTTGCTTTCTTCCTAGCTGGCGCTTAGATGATATTATGGTTAGCTATGCTCCTGAAGGTGGAAGTGTTGGGCCTCATTTCGACAATTATGATGTTTTTTTACTTCAAGGACTGGGAGAAAGAAAATGGAAGCTTGGACAAAAGTGCGATTCTACTACTCCAATTCTAAATAATAACCTATTGAGTATAGTTGAAGATTTCAAAAAAAATCAAGAGTGGGTCTTGGGTCCAGGGGACATGCTTTATGTTCCGCCAAAGCTGGCTCATTGGGGAATTGCTTGCAGTAATTCTCTCACATATTCAGTTGGATTCCGCTCGCCATCGATAGAAGAAATGCTTGGCGACTTAACAGACATACTTATGAAAAAAAATCACTCAAATTTTTATACTGATCCCCCTCTTAAAAGCAACATGGCAAAAACTTCAATAGATCCTGCCTTCATACAACAAGTAAAAAAAATGCTGGAAGAGCTAATGAAAGACGACGAGCTTTTGAATGACTGGTTCGCAAAATACATGACAACTCCAAAATTTCCTGATTTATCGGAAGAATTAAACGAGCAACGTATCGCTAAAGTAGCTGGAATAAGTTACATAAACGGCAAAAAAAAAGCTGCTCAAACTCGTTAAGTTAGTTTTGCCTTCTGTCTGTATGCGTGAAGAAGCGGCTCAGTGTAACCGCTAGGCTGCTTCGCTCCTTTAATAACAAGATCCAGAGCTGCAGAAAAAGCTACACTTTGTTCAAATTCTGGTGACATATTTTTATATAAGGGGTCACTAGCATTCTGCTTATCAACTACTTTAGCCATACGCTCCATAGTGCTTATAACTAGATCCTCGGTGACTATTCCGTGTCGAATCCAATTTGCTATATGTTGACTAGATATTCTTAGTGTAGCTCGGTCCTCCATCAATCCCACATTATTTATATCTGGTACTTTGGAGCAACCAATACCCTGTTCAACCCAACGAACGACGTACCCTAAAATTCCTTGTGCATTGTTATCTAGCTCATTTTGAATCTCACTTAATGATAGCTTTTCTTCGAGCAAAGGTATTTTTAAGATGTCATCAACATTTGCAGAAGAACGTTTAGATAAAGTTTTTTGCCGAGCAAGGACGTCAACCTGATGGTAATGAGTAGCATGAAGAACAGCTGCAGTAGGAGATGGAACCCATGCTGTGTTTGCTCCTGACATTGGATGATTAATTTTTTGGTGCATCATGTCAGCCATGTTTTCTGGAGTCGCCCACATCCCCTTTCCTATTTGAGCTTTACCAACAAGGCCACAAGCAAGCCCCACATCAACATTCTGATCTTCATAAGCTAGTATCCAAGGCATGGTCTTGAGCTTTCCTTTAGGGGCAAAGGCACCTGCTTCCATACTTGTGTGTATTTCATCACCAGTTCTATCTAAAAAGCCTGTATTAATAAATACAACGCGCTCCTGAACTGCCCGAACACATTCCTTCAAGTTTACAGATGTGCGTCTTTCTTCATCCATTATTCCAACTTTTATAGTATTACGAGCCAAATTCAAGGAGTTTTCTACAGCATCAAAAAGATCATTAGTAAAGGCTACTTCTTCAGGCCCGTGCATTTTAGGTTTTACTATATAGATACTACCAGTCTTACTATTTGAATATCTGCTATTTCCGTTAATATCATGAATGGCAATTAAGCTGGTTAACACTGCATCCATTATACCTTCTGGCACTTCGTTACCCCTTGAATCCAATATAGCTGGATTAGTCATCAAATGACCTACATTGCGAACAAATAAAAGGCTGCGCCCTGGCAGAGTAAGAGAATCTCCGCAAACTTTTGTATACACTCGATCTGGATTCATTTTTCGTATCAACATTTTTCCATTTTTTGTTAATTTTTCTTCTAAATCTCCTTTCATTAGACCCAACCAGTTGTAATAAACCAGTGTTTTATCTTTTGCATCAACAGCTGCAACTGAATCCTCACAATCCATAATTGTTGTTAAGGCTGCTTCCATAAAAATATCTTTAACGCCAGCGAGATCTGACATGCCTATTTCAGTATCTTTATTTACTTGAATTTCAAAATGTAAATTGTTGTTTTTAAACAAAATAACTTTAGGATTATTTAAGTCTCCAGTATATCCACGTAATTGTATCGGGTTCTTTAAGTGAGCAGTTGTATTATTTTCTAAATCTACCTGCAAAGCTCCATTGTGTATAAAGTATCTTGTAACGGAAGCATGTGACCCCAAGGTTAAAGGGATTGTCCTGTCTAGGAAATCCTTACCATAAGCAATAACTTTTTTACCACGAACCGGATTATACTGCTTTGTTTTTTCAGCTCCATCATCATCTGTGATTACATCTGTTCCATACAAAGAATCATAAAGACTCCCCCATCTCGCATTTGCTGCATTAAGTGCAAATCTTGCATTCATAACTGGAACAACTAGCTGAGGACCAGCTTGTGTGGTTATTTCTGAATCTACGTTCTTTGTGCTTATGATAAAATCATTGCCAACAGGGGCAAGGTACCCTATTTGGCTGAGAAATTTCTTGTATGATGAGAAATCGAAATCCTCATTAAGATTTTTCTTATGCCAACTATCTATATTTCTCTGGAGGGAAATACGTTTTTTTAAAAGCACAGCATTTAATGGTGAAAATTTTTCAATAATTTCAGCAAAAGAATACCAAAAGTCTTTTTCAGAAATAGCTGTTCCAGGGATAATGTCTTTATTTACTAGATTATAAATCGAACTTGCAACTTTTAACCCGCAAACTTCAATGCGATTTGACATAGTTGGCCTCATGATTGAAATTAAATATATGACAATTGTATGGAATTATAAGGGTGCTAATCAATTTTACTAATTGTATTTTCGTTATTTATTATACGAATGGACATAAAAATTACTTCATTTAATAACTAAAAAACTAGTCTAAGATCTTTGCTACGTCTGCTATTAAGCGTCGCATCCATTGATGTGCAGGATTATGTTGAACTAGCGGACTCCATGCCATCTTAAGCTCTATCTCTGGTATAGTAAAAGGTGGCTCTCGTATAACTACATCTGGATTACTCTCAAGCAATTTAGCAGCTTTTGTAGGTATTGTTACTATGAGGTCTTCTAGCTCTGCAAGACGCATTGCAGCCTGATAATGCCTAGTAAATAACCGTATGCGCCTTTGTTCTCCTATGTTAGCAAGAGCCTCATCAACCCAGCCAAGGCTTTTTGATGCGGTAGGGTCCATTCCTACGCCAGCACCCATACCTGTTTTATTTACCCAAACATGCCCTGAATCCAAGTAATTTTTAAGGTTAAAATTATTAGCTATTGGATTAGAGGAGCTCAAAAGGCATGAGAAAGTATCTCGCCATATTGTCATTTGATGAAAAGATTGAGGTAAAACATCAAACCTATTTATAACAAGGTCGACTGTACCTTGTTCGACGTCCTGATAACTTATATCGCTTGGTGTCAAAACATCTAGCGTTATGCTTGGAGCCTCTAAGCTAAGCCTTTTTAGCAGATGAGGCAATAAAGTTGATTCTGTATAGTCGCTAACAGAAATCCTGAATACTCTGTCTGCTTTTATCGCATTAAATTTTTGTTTTGGCTCTACAGCTTGTTCTACAGAAGCAAGCACATCTCTAATTAATGGTTGAAGCTGCTCGGCTCTTTCCGTCGGTTTCATTCCGTCACTTGTTCTTACTAGAAGAGGATCCCCGAACAGATCGCGAAGTCTTCTCAGTCCATTACTCATAGCTGGCTGGCTTATACCCAGACTTTCTGCCGCCCTAGTCACATTCCTTTCTTTCAAAAGAACATCAAGAAAAACTAGTAGATTTAGATCTACATTACGCATACTCATGTATATTCACACCATAAATACTGAAAATAATGTGTATAGGGTATATAAATAATAGGTCGATTGCTATAATTTAATTAATATTCATAAATTTAAAAAATTCATTTTTCATGATTAAGGATTACTAATGTCGAACTACACAAAAGACATCGATGCTGTTGCGTCGCTGAGAAAAAAGAACGGTAATGGTTGGAATGCTATAGCTCCAGAATCAGTTGCAAGAATGCGTGCCCAAAATCAATTTAAAACCGGACTAGAAATTGCTCAATATACTGCAGATCTAATGCGCAAAGATATGGCCGCATATGATTTAGACACCTCCAAATATACGCAGTCTTTAGGTTGCTGGCACGGTTTTATAGGTCAGCAAAAGATGATGTCTATCAAGAAGCATTTCGACGGCAACACAGATCGCCGTTATTTATATTTATCGGGATGGATGGTTGCTGCACTTCGTTCTGAATTTGGCCCACTACCTGATCAGTCTATGCATGAAAAAACTTCTGTAGCCTCACTAATCGCTGAACTTTACACTTTTTTACGCCAAGCTGATGCGCGCGAATTAGGCGGATTTTTCCGAGAACTAGATGCTGCTAACGAGGCTGGCAATAAAACTCTTGCTAAAGATATACAAAGTAAAGTCGATGCTCACAGAACCCACGTTGTTCCAATCATTGCTGATATTGATGCTGGCTTTGGTAATGCTGAAGCGACTTATCTGATGGCAAAGCAGATGATAGAAGCTGGGGCGTGCTGTATACAAATTGAGAACCAAGTCTCAGATGAAAAACAATGCGGTCACCAAGATGGAAAGGTAACCGTACCCCATGAAGACTTCTTGGCTAAAATTAGAGCCGTGCGTTATGCATTTTTAGAACTCGGTATAGATAATGGAGTAATTGTTGCTCGAACTGATTCATTAGGTGCTGGGCTCACTAAACAAATTGCTGTAACAAAGCAACCAGGAGATCTGGGTGATCAGTACAATGCTTTCCTCGACTGTGATGAAGTTTCACTCGATTCACTAAAAAATGGTGACGTTGTCCTCAATCAGAACGGTAAGCTCATGAAGCCGAAACGTCTTCCTTCAAACCTATTTCAATTCAAAAAAGATACAGGTGAAGAGCGCTGTATTCTTGACTGTATTACGTCACTTCAAAATGGTGCAGATCTTATATGGATAGAGACGGAAAAACCTCATATTGCCCAAATAGGTGCAATGGTCAATGCAATTAGAGAACAAGTTCCAGATGCTAAATTAGTATATAACAACAGCCCTTCTTTTAACTGGACACTTAACTTTCGCCAGCAAAGTTATGATGCATGGAAATCTAACGGCAAAGATATATCAGCATACAAACGCGATGATCTCATGAATGTTAGCTATGATGATACCGAACTAGCTATAGAAGCAGATGAAAAAATCCGTACATTTCAGGCAGATGCTGCTAGAGAAGCTGGCATATTCCACCATTTAATTACATTACCAACATACCATACTGCAGCACTTTCTACTGATAACTTAGCTAAAGAATACTTTGGAGAGCAAGGAATGCTTGGCTATG